>NZ_JBEYHH010000003.1:0-329264 GCF_040635175.1 Streptomyces sp. NPDC006997 | reverse complement strand
CCGGGCCGCCCGCGCGCTTCTCACCCGTGCTGGAGCGGCCCGGGGTCAAGGGTCGGCCGCAGGCCGATCGGCGCAGCCGACGCGGAGCGACAGCGCAGCGCCCTTGAGGCCGGGACGCGGAAGCACGACCCTGGCAAAGAAGCGGGCGGCCCCCACGGTGACCTGTAGGCCGGGGTCACTGTGCCAACCGGGCCCGTACCGTCGTCTTGCCGACGTCCTGGCGTAGGAACCAGTGCAGTTCCGTGGCGATGGAGGAGACGGCCAGGAGTCCTCTGCCGCCCTCCGCGTCCTCCGCCGGGTCCTTGTCCAACGTCGGGAACTGTCGGAGCGGGTCCGAGACGTCGACGATCAGGTCCCCGCCTCCGCCCTCCGTGCACAGACCAAGGCGCAGTTCGTGGCCGGGGAGGCGGCCGTGCCGTACGGCGTTGGCGACCAGTTCGGACGTGACCAGGACGGCGTCGTCGATGTCGCCGGTCCAACCCCCTCCATAGCCATCCGCGACTCCAAGTCCCCCACCAGTCCCGTCCTCCACCTCCCCTTCCCCACCTGGTCCGCGTTCCTCGCGCACATCAGGCAGGGTGAGGTGAGGTAGGGCGGAGGGCGCAGCTAACGCGACCCCCCGCAGAACTCCGCCTCCAGGATCGCCCCCGTCCCCCCGGTCCAGTCACCGTTGAGATTGAAGCTGACCGTGTGGCGGCCGTCCGCTGTCGTCGCCGACTCCGTGAGGGAGCCGTAGATGCCGCCGCCGTGGCCCCAGACGCGGAGGCCGCAGGTCAGGTCGCGGGACGCGAGGCCGAGGCCGTAGCCCTCGTTCCTGGCCGCGACCGTCGTCTTCATCTCCTTCAGTTGCTCGGGTGGGAGCAGTTCGCCGCGCAGGAGGGCCGTGTAGAAGCGGCTCAGGTCGGTCGAGTTGGAGATCATCTCGCCCGCCGCCCCGGCGATGGAGGGGTTGAAGCGGGTGACGTCGTACGTCCGGCCCGTCGGCGAGGTGGCCGCCAGTCTGCTGTACGCGCGGCTGCTCGGCTCCGGGACGTCCGGGCGGGTGCCCGGCACCGAGGTGGCCGTCAGGTGGAGGGGGCGGATGACGCGGGCGCGGATCTCGTCGCCGTAGGGGCGTCCCGTCACCGCCTCGATCACCTCACCGGCGAGGAGGTAGTTCGTGTTGCTGTAGCTCCAGCCGTCGCCCGGGGTGAAGTGCGGGGCGTGGCGGAGGGCGACCGCGATCAGGTCGGCCGGGGTGTGGGTGTCGTAGCGGTGTCCGAGGAAGCCGTCGGCGGTGAAGTGGGCGCGGGCGAAGTCGGGATCGCTGGTGTAGTCGTAGAGGCCGCTGGTGTGGTTGAGGAGCTGGCGGACGGTGATGCGGCTGCCGTCGTTGCCGTTGCCGTGGACGACGCCGGGGAGCCAGCTGTCCACGGTGTCGTCCAGGGACAGGCGGCCCTCCGCCTCCAGTTGGAGCAGGACCGTGGCGACGAAGGTCTTGGTGATGCTGCCGACGCGGTAGCGATCCGCGGGGGTGCGGGGCTGGCCGGTGCGGAGGTCGCCGACGCCGGCCGTGGTGGTCCAGCGGCCGTGGTGGTCGCGGGCCGTGAGGGTGATGCCGGGGACGCCGTCCTCGACGGCCGCCTCGACCGCTTCCCGGGTCGCCTGGTGGGTGCCGTGGCCGGCGAGGGCCGTGCCGGCGAGGGTGACGGCCAGAGCGGTGATCGTCGCCGCCACCGTCACGGTCGTCCGCCTCGGGGCGCGGCGCTGTGTCTGAGGGGTTCGGGTCATGTGGTGCGAGACCCGGAGCACGGGGTGAGGGTTGCCATGAGGTACGCCAGTTGAGTGAGGATCAGCCCTTTTTGAGGTGCGGGGCGGGGTTTCCTGTCCCGCCCCGCCAGAGTCCCAGACCCACGTCCACCAGACCAACCCGCCGCAGCGCCGGTACGGCGGTCAGGTCGTGCCAGGCGGCGAGGTCGGTGGAGCCGTCGGTCTCCGGGCGGAGTTCGCCGCCGGTGACGTGGGCCTCGTAGAGGAGGCGGACGCCGTGGTGGTCCAGGGCGGAGCGGAGGCGGCGCCGGGGGAGGGTGCGGCGCAGGGAGTGGACGCCGAGCAGGCCGGTCACCTCGATGGCGTAGCCGGTCTCCTCGGCGACCTCGCGGCGGACGGTGTCGTAGGGGTCCTCGCCGTGTTCCATGCCGCCACCCGGCAGGACCCACTCGTGGCCACCGCCGTCGGCCGGTGAGCGGGCGAGGAGGAGCCGGCCCTGGCGGACGCATATGGCGTAGGCCGCCACCCGCAACTTCTTGCGCACGACCTGGACGTTAGCGTCTGTCCGGCGGCTCGGCACCGCTCCGCACCGCACCGCGCCCGTGCCGGGTGGGGTGGCGGCGGTGACGTATGCGGGTGATTCCCGCCATTCCCCCTCTCTCCTGTCGAAGCGCACCGGGGGTTTTCCCCATAGATCTGTTTCGGTTCGGTCAACTCCTCCCATAATCCGATCCCTTGCGTAAGGGTGAGCGGTCATCCGGGGTCGCATTCCGGACGACCACACTCGCTCCTTTACCTCGAGGGATGCCGATGACCTCCACCCCCCAGCGGGAACCCATACCGGGCGCCAGACGCGTGGCCCGCGTCGCCGTCGCCGCAGGTCTGGTCGCCGCGCTCAGCGCGGCCGGGCCGATACCGATGGCCCTGGCCGCCGGAGCCGACGACGCGCCGCCCGCCGCCGCCGACCCGGCGCTCAAGTCGGCCCACGACAAGCTCGGCTCCGACGACGCCGACCTGCTTGCCCAGGCCAAGTCGGACGGCGACAAGACGGTCACGATGATGATCGCGACCGCGCCCGGCGAGACCGAGCAGGTCGCCGAGCAGCTCGACGCGGTCAAGGGCGGCCTGGTGGGCCGTACCTACGACAAGCTCGGCTACGTCCGGGTGACCGTCCCCACCGGCGGGGCGGACGCGGCCATCGCGGCGGCGGCCAAGCTGCGCTCGGTGCACGGCATCGACCTGCGGCAGGAGATCCCGCTCGACGACCCGACCCCGGCCGGTGACCGGGGCAAGGGCGCGCCGAAGGCGCCGACCGCGGGCAACTACCCCGGGCCGGGCGAGAAGACCCCGGCGAAGAACCCGTACAACCCGTCCTTCGAGACCGGCGCCGTCGACTTCGTCGAGGACCACCCGAAGGCGGACGGCCGCGGCGTCACCATCGGCATCCTCGACTCCGGCGTCGACCTGGGCCACCCCGCGCTCCAGAAGACGACGACCGGTGAGCGGAAGATCGTCGACTGGGTGACCGCCACCGACCCGGTCGCCGACGGTGACGGCACCTGGCGCCGGATGACCACCTCGGTCGCCGGGCCGACGTTCTCCATCACCACCTCCGCGTTCGGCACGGAGACGTTCAAGGCCCCCGAGGGCGCCTACAAGTTCCAGTACTTCGCGGAGTCCGCGACCGCCGGTGGCGACATGGCGGGCGACCTCAACCGCGACGGCGACACCAACGACGTCTGGGGCGTGCTCTACGACGCCGCCGCGGGCACCGTCCGCGTCGACCTCGACGACGACCTCGACTTCACCGACGACGAGGCGATGAAGCCGTACAAGGACGGCTTCCAGGTCGGGTACTTCGGGACCGACGACCCGGCCACGGCCGTCGCCGAGCGGATTCCGTTCGTCGTCGAGATCCGCAAGGACGTGGTCTACAACGCCGCGGGGGCCAAGGCCGACTACGTCAGCATCGGTGTCATCGAGTCCGAGCACGGCACCCACGTCGCCGGTATCACCGCCGCCAACGGGCTGTTCGGCGGCGAGATGAACGGTGCGGCGCCCGGCGCCAAGCTGGTCTCCTCGCGCGCCTGCACCTGGAGCGGCGGCTGCACCAACGTCGCGCTCACCGAGGGCATGATCGACCTCGTCGTCCACCGTGGCGTCGACATCGTCAACATGTCGATCGGCGGCCTGCCCGCGCTGAACGACGGCAACAACGCGCGCGCCGAGCTGTACACGCGGCTCATCGACGAGTACGGCGTCCAGCTCGTCATCTCCGCCGGCAACTCCGGTCCGGGTGCCAACACCATCGGCGACCCCGGTCTCGCGGACAAGGTGATCTCCGTCGGCGCCACCGTGTCCAGGGAGACCTGGGCCGCCAACTACGGCTCCGCGGTGAAGAAGAAGTACGCCATGATGCCGTTCTCCTCGCGCGGTCCGCGTGAGGACGGCGGCTTCACGCCGACGCTCTCCGCGCCCGGCGCCGCGATCAACACCACCCAGACCTGGCTGCCCGGCGGCCCGGTCGCGGAGGCGGGCTACAGCCTGCCGCCCGGCTACTCCATGCTCCAGGGCACGTCGATGGCCTCGCCCCAGGCGACCGGCGCCTCCGCGCTGCTGCTGTCGGCGGCCAAGCGCAAGGGCATCGAACTGACCCCGGCCGACCTGCGCACCGCCCTGACGTCGACCGCCGACCACATCCGCGGTGTGCAGGCGTACGAGGAGGGCGCGGGCCTCATCGACATCGAGGACGCCTGGCACGCCATCCGCCACGGCGCCACCGCCCACGAGTACACGGTCAAGGCGCCGGTGGACACCGCCATCGACGAGTTCCTGAAGACCCCGGGCCACGGCACGGGCGTCTACGACCGCGAGGGCGGCCTGAAGGCCGGGCAGAAGAAGACGTACGACGTCACGATCACCCGTACCACCGGCGCCGACCGCGCGGTCCGGCACGAGCTGAGCCTGGCGAACAACGCGGGCGGCACGTTCCGGATCGTCGGCTCCGACGAGGTGCGGCTGCCGCTGAACCAGCCGGTGACCGTCAAGGTGCAGGCCGCGCCGAGGTCGGCGGGCGTCAAGAGCGCGATCCTGGAGGTCGACGACCCCCGGACCGAGGGCGTCGACAAGCAGGTGCTCAACACCGTCGTGGTGTCCGAGCCGCTCGACTTCACGTACGCGACGTCCGGCTCGGTGCAGCGCAACAGCACCACGTCGTACTTCGTGACCGTCCCCGAGGGCGCCAAGACCCTCGAGGTCGCGATCGGCGGGCTGAGGGACAAGAGCCAGACCCGGTTCATCGCCATCCACCCGTACGGCGTCCCGGTCGACACCACCTCCACGCCGTACTGCTACAACAACTACCTCGACGGCAACGGCTGCAAGCCCGACGTGCGCTCGTACGCCGACCCGCAGCCCGGCGTCTGGGAGATCGAGGTCGAGGCACGCCGTACGTCGCCGCTGCTCGACAACCCGTACACCCTCGACGTCACCGTCCTCGGCGCGGTCTTCGACCCGGCGACGGTGACGGTGCCCGAGGTCGAGGTCGGCACCCCGGCCACCGCCACCTGGACGGTGACCAACCAGGCCGCCCCGATCGACGGCAGGCTGGCGGGCGGTCCGCTGGGCTCCGCCAAGTCCGAGCGGCCGGCCATCGCGCAGGGCGAGACCGTGACCACCACGGTCGAGGTGCCCGAGGGCGCCACCTCGCTGGACGTGGTCATCGGCAACGTCTCCGACGCCGCCGCCGACCTGGACCTGACGGTCTACGACGGCAACGGCGACACGGTCGGCCAGAGCGCCGACGGCGACTCCGAGGAGTCGGTGTCCATCGCCAACCCGGCCGCCGGTACCTACACCGTCGAGGTGTACGGCTACGGGGTGCCGTCCGGCTCCACCGACTACGACTACCGTGACGTCTTCTACTCCACCGCCCTCGGCGACGTCAGCGTCGACGCGTCGACGCCGGTGGAGCTGGCGACGGGCGCCACGGCGACGGTCACCGGCACGGTCACGGCCGCCGCGGAGGCCCCCGCCGGGCGGGAGTTCTTCGGGCAGGTCCAGCTGCTCACCGCGCGCGGCACGGTCGCGGGCGTGGGCAACGTGAGGATCGAGAAGGTCACGCCGTAGCACGTGGTGTACGGCCTTGGGGCGGGCGTCCGGTTCGGGCGCCCGCCCTTTTCCGTGCGCGTGCTCGTCAGCCGCAGTCGATCGTGCGGGACTCCGGGAGGGCGTCGCTGATCCAGGCGCGCTCGTGGGCGATCTCGTTCTCCTCCGCCGTCCAGATGTCGGGGTCGGCGGCGCCCTTCGGGATGCCGATGAGCGCGTGCTGCCCCTCCCGTAGGCGGGGGTCCACGGACTCGTCCATGGTGAAGACGGTCTCGGCCGGGCCCGCGTCCGGGACGTAGTACCTGGTCACGCGCAGGGTGACGCGTTCCTTGCCGGTGCCGGGGACCGGGGCCACGTCGGTGACCGTGCCCTCGGCGACCAGCCGGGCGCAGGCCAGGTAACCGGCGGCGGACTGGGAGGCGTCGGCCGCCGCCCCCTTGTCGGCGGCTTCGGCGCCGCTGTCGTCCGCGCCGCCCGGCGACGCCTGCGTCACCAGCCACGCCAGACCGGAGACGACGGTCGCGGCGCAGAGCACGGCGGCGGCGCGCAGGGCGAGGGTGAGGGGACGGCGGGGGCGGGGGCGGGGGCGTGCCACCGGTCGCGGCCGCTTCGCGGGCTCCGGTTCGGGCTCCGGTCCCGCCTCGCCGAGCGCCGTGCCGATGAGCCGCAGTTGCTCCCGCAGCGCCGTCACGTCGGCCGCCGCCGCCCGGTACTCGGCGCGTGCCGTGGTGTCGGCGTCGGCGGGCAGGGGCTCGTCGGTGAGGAGGGCGAGCAGCGGGTCCGGGGCCGCGTGGTCCGGGTGGTCCGCGTGGTCCGCGTGCGCCGCGTGCGCCGCGTGGCCGTCCTGACCTCGGTCGCCACGGTCGCCGCCGTCGCCGCCGTCGTAGCCGTCGTGTTCGACGGACACGTCACACCACCTCGTCCTCGTGCAGCCGGACGCGCAGGGCCCGGACCGCCGTGTGCAGCCTGCTCTTGACCGTGCCCTCCGGGATGCCGAGTTCCTCGGCGATGGAGCGCACCGGCAGGTCGGCGTAGAAGCGCAGGACCACGACCTGCCGCTGGGCGTCGGGCAGTTCGTCCAGGCCCTGCGCCACGGCGACGGAGAGCACGCTGGTGTCCTCGCCCGAGGGGTGCGCCGACTGGCGCAGGGAGGCGAGCCGTTCGCCGATCCGCTCCTGTCGCCGTTTGGCACGGTGCCAGTCGACGGCGAGGTTGGAGGCGACCACGGCCGCCCACGCGGAGACGTCGCGCGGCGCCTCCCTGCCGCTCGCGGCCCGCTCCAGCAGCCGCAGGCGGACCTGCTGCACCCCGTCCGGCAGGTCCGCCTGCGGCACCCCGCCCAGTGCGAGCACCGCCCGCACCCGGCGCTCCTGAGCCGCGTCCAGCGGGTCGTCCGCGGTACGGTCCGTCCCGTGCCCGCGCTGCGCCCCCTGGCCGCGTCGCGCCTTTCCGCGCAGCACCGCCACCCCTCTCCTCGCCGCGTTTCCCCTATGACGCCGGGGCGGGCGGGAACGTTCGGTCCGGGGGCGGGGAATCTCCGGCCGTGGGTCGGGCTTCGCCGCCGTCCCGCTGGTCCGGAGTCATGATCTCCACTTCTTCCGACCGTCGACTTCACGCGAGCTTCACTGACACCATGTGCCCCATGACGCACATCACCAAAGGCGCCAACGCCCCAGTCCCCACCGCTCCGTTGCGGGTCGTGGTCGGTCGGCGCGGTGTGCCGGGGGCTCCGGTCGTGGACGCCTCGGCGCTGCTGCTCGACGCCATGGGGAAGGTACGCGGCGACGCCGACCTGGTCTTCTACAACCAGCCCGCGCATCCGTCCGGCGCGGTACGGCACTCCGGCACCGGCGAGGACGGCGGTCAGCTCCTGGAGTGGCTGGAGGTCGACCTGCCGGGCGTCGAACCCGCCGTCCAGCGGGTGCTGATCGCCGGTTCGTGCGACGGCGGGGTGTTCGGGCAGGTGCCGGGGCTGTACGTGCGGGCGCTGGACGCCGCCGACGGCGCGGTGGTGGCGCACTACGACGTGACCGACGCGACGACCGAGACGGCGTTCGTGCTCGGGGAGTTCTACCGGCGCGACGGGCGGTGGAAGTTCCGCGCGGTGGGGCAGGGATACGCCTCCGGGCTCGCGGGTCTGGCGACGGACTACGGGATCGTGGTGGCGGAGCCCGCGGACACGCCGGTGCCGGTGCCCGCGCCGGTCCACGCGGTGGGGAAGGTGGACTCCGCGCCGCCGCCTCCCGCGCCTCCCGTCGCGCCCGCGCCCTCCATCACGGCCGCTCCCCCCGTCGCGCCCGCGGCCCCGGGGTTCACCGCGCCGCCCCCGCCGCCCCCCTCGCCGACCGCGCCGACCGCGCCCGTGGCCGCCGCCTTCGGTCCCGACTTCCAGCCGTACACCCAGCGCGGCCGGGGCAACGGCGTCGTCTCCGTCGCCGTACCGCTGCCGCCCGGGCCGGTGATCGTGGAGGCGTGGCACCAGGGCTCCGGCTACTTCGCCGCGCACACCCTCAACCGCCGCAACAAGGACGACGAGCTGCTGTTCAACAGCACCCTGCGCGACTTCCGCGGCCGTGCCCTCGCCTGGCCGCCGCAGGACCGCCCGCTGCGGCTGCGGGTCGAGGCCGACAACGACTGGACGGTGCTGGTGCAGCCGCTGTCGGTGGCGCGGCGGCTGGAGGCGGGAGGGCCGCTCCAGGGGTACGGCCCCGAGATCGTCGCCTACCACGGCACCGCGGCCGACCTGGACGTCGACGTCGCGGGCGACGAGGACGGCGGCGGCTACTTCGCCGTCCGCTCCCGGGAGGCGGCGCACCTGCACGACATGGACGAGTACGACCTGCTGGTCAACGACACCGACCGGTTCCGGCAGACGGTGCCGCTGCCGGACGGCCCGCTGCTCCTCGACATCGAGGCCGACGGCCACTGGCAGCTCGCGGCCCGCCCGCTGCCGGTCCTCGACCAGGCCGCCGCCCAGGCGTCCGGCGCGTACACCGGCCGGGGCGCGAAGACCGTCACCCTGGTCAACCCGGCGCCGGGCCGCCCCGCGCTCCTGGAGTACGCCATCCAGGACGACGGCGCGCTCTTCGGCCACCGGGTGAGCGTGCTGGACGAGTACGACGACGAGGAGGAGTTCCTCAAGGGCTCCCGGCACGGCGGCCACGGCCGCACCCTGGTCTTCCGCAAGGGCGAGGCCCAGGTGCGGCTGAGGCTGGCCGACGTCGGCGACTGGAGCCTGCGCCTGCTGCCCGTCGAGCAGGTGCCGCCGCTCACCGGACCGGCGGAGGGCCAGGGCAGCGCGGTGTTCCGCTACGACGGCCCGCCCGCGCTGCTCGGACTGGCCCGGACCAGCACCGACGAGGACGAGCTGGCCACCCACACCGTCCAGGCCGACGGCCGGGGGCGGATCTCCGCCGACACCTCGGGACGGCGGCGCCCGGTGACCGGCCCGCTGTGGGTGTCGCACGCCGGGTACTGCTACGTCCAGGTCACCGCCGGTGACCACACGGGCTGGCGGATCGAACCGGCGCACCTGTCCGGGGTGCCGGTGCTGGGGGCGCGGGCCGAGGGGCAGGGCTATGGAGTCGTACGTCACACCGGGCCGGAAACCGAGGTGATGCTCACCCACGAACCGCGCGGCACGATCGACCTGCCGGTGCTCTGGGAACTGGACGAACGCCTGGAACCGGTACGGCGGATCAGCACGGCTTCCGGTCTCCAGCGCGTTCCGAGCGGATATCTCCAGATCAGGACGGCGGGCCGGTGGTCGATATCCCCCCGCGCCTGAGGCGCGTAGCGTCTCGGATCCTGGGCAGGTCCGCCTGTGAGGTGCCTTAACGATTGGACACATCGGCCGGGGTCCCCCGCATGATGGAACGGTCTCGGCCACCCGGCCAGCGCGTCAGCGCGTCAGCGCGCCGGGGCTGGCCAGCGGGCACACGCACGTCACGAAGTCAGAAGTCGAAGGAGTCGCCGTGAGGGTCGGAATCGTCGGAGCCACCGGTCAGGTCGGCACGGTCATGCGCAGGATCCTGGCCGAGCGGGACTTCCCGGTCGACGAGCTGCGGCTGTTCGCCTCGGCCCGCTCGGCGGGCACGGTCCTGGACGGCGTGACGGTGGAGGACGCGTCGACGGCCGACTACACCGGCCTGGACATCGTGCTGTTCTCGGCGGGCGGCGCCACCTCCAGGGCGCTGGCCGAGAAGGTCGCCGCGCAGGGCCCCGTCGTGATCGACAACTCCTCGGCGTGGCGCCGGGACCCCGAGGTGCCGCTGGTGGTGGCCGAGGTCAACCCGCACGCGATCGCGAGCCGCCCCAAGGGCGTCATCGCCAACCCGAACTGCACCACGATGGCCGCGATGCCGGTGCTGAAGCCGCTGCACGCGGAGGCCGGCCTCGAAGCGCTCGTCGTCGCCACCTACCAGGCGGTGTCCGGGTCCGGGCTGGCCGGTGTGGACGAGCTGTTCGAGCAGGTGCGGAAGGTCGGCGAGGACGCGCCGAAGCTGACCCACGACGGGTCGGCGGCGGACTTCCCCGAGCCGCACAAGTACGTGGCACCGATCGCGTACAACGTGCTGCCGATGGCGGGCTCGATCGTCGACGACGGGCTGAACGAGACCGACGAGGAGCAGAAGCTCCGCCACGAATCCCGCAAGATCCTGGAGATCGACGGTCTGAAGGTCTCCGGCACCTGCGTCCGGGTACCGGTCTTCACCGGCCACTCCCTCCAGGTCAACGCCCGTTTCGCGCGTCCGCTGAGCGTGGAGCGCGCCAAGGAGCTGCTCGCGGGCGCGCCCGGCGTCGCGCTGACCGACGTGCCGACGCCGCTCCAGGCGGCTGGTCAGGACCCGTCCTACGTGGGCCGCATCCGCGTCGACGAGACGGTGGAGAACGGGCTCGCCCTGTTCGTCTCCAGCGACAACCTGCGCAAGGGCGCGGCCCTGAACGCGGTGCAGATCGCGGAGCTGGTCGCGGCCGAGCTGACGACGAAGGCGGCCGGGACGGCTGCCGCCGCCGAGTAAGGCGAGCAGGCCGAGCGGGCCGAGCGGGCCCGGCAAGCGGTCACTGGGGGGCGGTCACCGGAGGTCGGTGGCCGCCTCCCGCGCGTCCCACGAGCGGTGCCGCGCGGCCCGCCAGCGCGGCGCCCAGCCACAGCACCGCCGTCAGCCCCGGGCCGTCCGCGACCCGGCCGCCGAGGAAGGGAGGCCATGCCTCTCATTCTTCGAAGGGCGCGCCGCCCCGGGACACGCGCCCCCGCTCCTCCGGCCCCACGCCCGCGGCTCCTCGGCCCCACGGTCGCGGCTCCCTTTCCCCACGCCCGCGGCTTCTTGGCCCCACGGTCGCGACGCCATGGCCCCACGGTCGCGACGCCATGGCCCTACGGTCGCCGCACCTCGTACAGGAAGCACCCGTACTCCACCGCCCGGACGTGCACCAGCGCCACCTCCGGGTCGGTGAACGCCTCGTCGAGCGCGCCGGTGAACCCGTCCGTGACGAGTGTGCCGCCCAGGATGCGGCCGTCGGCGGAGTAGCGGCGCAGGACGCGGTGCGCGTGGGTGAAGGGCAGCGCGCCGTCGCCCGGCCCGGGACCCGGGCAGTCGTCGGCGTGGATGAAGACGGGACCCTGTTCGTCGTAGGCCCCGGGGGCGGCGCCCGTCTCGGCGGCCCAGCGGCGCAGCGGGGCGTAGGAGACGAGGGCGATCCGGTCGCCGGGCGCGCTGCGGCGCAGGCAGCAGCGCAGGGGGGCGCCGCCGCCGTCGTCGGTGACCGGGACGGCCCGGTGCCCGGCGTCGTCGGTGGCGCGGAGTTCCCTGAGGGTGACGGGGTCGACGGGACGTGCGGAGTAGGTGCTCATGCGCCCCAGCGTCGCGCGCCCGCGCCGCGTTCACCGGCGGGAATAGGACATCGCGTTCCGTGTGGGTGCCGTGGAAGGATGGCGCGACCGACACATGACGAGGAGATGACCGCGTGCCTGGCACAAACCTGACTCGCGAAGAGGCGCGGCAGCGGGCGAAGCTGCTCACCGTTGACTCGTACGAGATCGATCTCGACCTCTCCGGCGCGCAGGAGGGCGACACCTTCCGCTCCGTGACCACGGTCCGCTTCGACGTGGCCGAGAACGGCGGGGAGTCCTTCATCGACCTGGTGGCGCCGACGCTCCACGAGGTGACCCTCAACGGCGACACGCTCGACCCGGCCGAGCTGTTCGAGGACTCGCGGATCGCGCTGCCGGGCCTGCTGGAGGGCCGCAACATCCTGCGCGTGGTGGCCGACTGCGCGTACACGAACACCGGCGAGGGCCTGCACAAGTTCGTCGACCCGGTCGACCAGCAGGCGTACCTCTACACCCAGTTCGAGGTGCCGGACGCGCGCCGGGTCTTCGCCTCCTTCGAGCAGCCGGACCTGAAGGCGACGTTCCAGTTCACCGTGCGGGCGCCGGAGGGCTGGACGGTCATCTCCAACTCGCCGACGCCGGAGCCGGAGGACAACGTCTGGGAGTTCGAGCCGACGCCGCGGATCTCGTCGTACATCACGGCGCTGATCGTGGGCCCGTACCACAGTGTGCACAGCGTCTACGAGAAGGACGGCCGGACCGTCCCGCTGGGCATCTACTGCCGTCCGTCGCTGGCGGAGTACCTGGACTCGGACGCCGTCTTCGAGGTGACCCGGCAGGGCTTCGACTGGTTCGAGGCGAAGTTCGACTACGCGTACCCGTTCAAGAAGTACGACCAGCTGTTCGTGCCGGAGTTCAACGCGGGCGCGATGGAGAACGCGGGCGCGGTGACCATCCGCGACCAGTACGTCTTCCGGTCCAAGGTGACCGACGCGGCGTACGAGATGCGCGCGGAGACGATCCTGCACGAGCTGGCCCACATGTGGTTCGGCGACCTGGTCACCATGGAGTGGTGGAACGACCTGTGGCTGAACGAGTCGTTCGCCACCTACACCTCCATCGCCTGCCAGGCCGCCGCCCCGGGCTCCCGCTGGCCGCACGCGTGGACGACGTTCGCGAACTCCATGAAGACCTGGGCGTACCGGCAGGACCAGCTGCCGTCGACGCACCCGATCATGGCCGAGATCCGCGACCTCGACGACGTCCTCGTCAACTTCGACGGCATCACGTACGCCAAGGGCGCCTCCGTCCTCAAGCAGCTGGTGGCGTACGTCGGTGAGGACGAGTTCTTCCGGGGCGTGCAGGCGTACTTCAAGCGCCACGCGTACGCCAACACGCGCCTCGGCGACCTGCTCTCCGCACTGGAGGAGACCTCCGGCCGCGATCTGAAGACGTGGTCGCGCAAGTGGCTGGAGACGGCGGGCATCAACGTCCTGCGCCCGGAGATCGAGACGGACGACGACGGGGTCGTCACCTCCTTCGGCGTCCGCCAGGAGGCCCCGGCCCTGCCCGTCGGCGCCAAGGGCGAGCCGACGCTGCGGCCGCACCGCATCGCGGTCGGCTTCTACGACCGTGACGAGGCGACCGGCAAGCTGGTCCGCGTGGAGCGGGCCGAGCTGGACGTCGACGGCGAGCTGACGGCCGTACCGGCCCTGGTGGGCAAGCGCCGCCCGGCGGTCGTCCTCCTCAACGACGACGACCTGTCCTACGCGAAGGTCCGCCTGGACGCGGGCTCACTGGCGTACGTCACCGAGCACCTGGGGGACTTCGAGTCCTCGCTGCCGCGCGCCCTGTGCTGGGCGTCGGCGTGGGACATGACGCGGGACGCCGAGCTGGCCACCCGCGACTACCTCTCGCTGGTGCTGTCCGGCATCGGCAAGGAGTCCGACATCGGCGTCGTGCAGTCGCTCCAGCGGCAGGTGAAGCTGGCGATCGACCTGTACGCCGCGCCCGCCGCCCGCGAGGCGCTGCTCACCCGCTGGACCGACGCCACGCTGGCCCACCTGCGCGCCGCCGAGCCGGGCGGGGACCACCAGCTGGCGTGGGCGCGCGCGTTCGCGGCGACGGCCCGGACGCCGGAGCAGTTGGACCTCCTGGAGGCCCTGCTCGACGGCTCCCAGACGGTGGACGGCCTGGCGGTCGACACCGAGTTGCGGTGGGCGTTCGTGCAGCGGCTCGCGGCGGTCGGCCGGTTCGACGAGGCGGAGATCGCGGGCGAGTACGAGCGGGACAGGACGGCCGCCGGTGAGCGGCACGCCGCGACCGCCCGCGCCGCGCGTCCGACGCCGGGCGCGAAGGCGGAGGCGTGGGCGTCGGTCGTGGAGTCCGACAAGCTGCCGAACGCCCTGCAGGAGGCCGTGATCTCCGGCTTCGTCCAGACCGACCAGCGGGAGCTGCTGGCGCCGTACACGGAGAAGTTCTTCGACGCGGTGAAGGACGTGTGGGACTCCCGCTCCCACGAGATGGCCCAGCAGATCGCCGTGGGGCTGTACCCGTCGGTCCAGGTCTCCCAGGAGACGCTGGACCACACGGACGCCTGGCTGACCGCCGCGGAGCCGACCCCGGCGCTGCGGCGCCTGGTCTCGGAGTCCCGGGCGGGCGTGGAGCGCGCGCTGCGGGCGCAGGCGGCGGACACGGCGGCCGAGTAGCCGACCGGAGGGCGCCCGGGGTCCCGTCAGGGGGACACCGGGCGCCTTTCGCGTGCTTGGCGGGGGGCGGTCCCGGCCACCGGGGCCGCGGGTCCGGTCGTCCCGGTGGGCAGTTGTCCCACGACCGTCGCCCCGAACGCCACCGCCATCCCCGCCACCTGCACCGGCGTGAGCGCCTCGCCGAGGGCCGCCCAGCCGACGACGGTCGCGGTCAGCGGGGAGAGGGGGCCGAGGAAGGTGACCTGGGTGGCGGTGAGGCGGCCGATGCCGCGGAACCAGAGCCAGTAGGCGACGGCGGTGTTGGCCAGCGCGAGGTAGAGGTAGCCGCCGACCGCCCGCCCGTCGAGCGCAGGCGGCGCTCCCTCGGCGAGGAAGGCGACGGGGGCGATCAGCAGTCCGCCCGCCGTGAGCTGCCAGGAGGTGAGGGCGAGCGGACCGACGCCGTCGGGGCGGCCCCACCGCTTGGTCAGGACCGTCCCGGCCGACATCGACGCGGTGGAGGCGAACGCCGCGAGCACCCCGAGCGCGTCCAGCGCCCCGGCCGCCTTCAGGACGACCAGACTGACGCCGCACGCGGCCACGACCCCGGTGAGCAGGGCGCGGGCGGTGGGCCGCTGGCCGAGCAGTACGGCGGACAGGCCGACCACGAGCAGCGGACCGACCGAGCCGACGACCGCCGCCATGCCGCCGGGCAGCCGGTACGCCGCCAGGAACAGCAGTGGGAAGAACGCGCCGATGTTCAGCGCCCCGAGCACCGCCGACCGCCACCACCACGCCCCGCGCGGCAGCACCCGGGCGAGCGCGAGCAGCAGCAGCCCGGCGGGCAGGGCGCGCAGCAGCCCGGTGAACAGGGGGCGGTCGGGTGGGAGGAACTCGGTGGTGACGGCGTAGGTGGTGCCCCAGGAGACGGGGGCAAGGGCGGTGAGGAGGGTGGTGGCGAGGCGGTTGGCGGCCATGGGGTGTACACCCTTCAAAGTAGGTCAGCGATGATTAGCTTAGCTCTAAGCTAATCAAAGACAAGCCACTTTGCGCCTAGCTACTTACTTGCAAGGGACCGCCCGCCGTCGGGATACTCCGCCCATGAGCGAACAGGACCGGGACCCCGTCGACGCGATCATCGACCAGTGGGCCGTCGTGCGCCCCGACCTCGACACCCGCGGGATGGAGGTCTTCGGCCGCGTCTACCGGCTGGCGCGCGCGATGGGCGACCGGATGGAGAAGGCGTACGCCCGGTTCGGGATCTCCCGGGGCGAGTTCGACGTCCTGGCGACCCTGCGCCGCTCCGGGGAGCCGTACGCCCTCTCCCCGCGCCAGCTCTCCGCCACCCTGATGCTCACCACCGGCGGCATGACCGGCCGCCTCGACAAACTCGAACGCGCGGGCCTGCTGCGCCGCTCCCCCGACCCCCACGACCGCCGCGGCCTGCGGGTCACCCTGACCGGGCAGGGCCTCTCCGTCGTCGACGAGGCGGTGGGCGCGGGCCTCGCCCTCCAGACGGCCGCGCTGTCCGCCCTCCCACCCGAGAAGGCCGACCAACTGGCCGACCTGCTGCGGGAGCTGCTGGCCGCGACCGCCGCTGACTGAGGGGCCTCGGCGGCGGCCGGGCGTGCAGCCGACGTGGGTCGCCGGCAGCCCCTGATCACCCCGGAGACCCCTCGCACCCGGACACACCCCGATCTCACCCCGGACACACCCCGGACACGCGAAGGGCGCCGCCCCCACCGTCGTACGACGGCGAAGCGGCGCCCTCAGCGCAGAACGAGTACCCGGCGCGCCCGGATCAGGCCTTGGCCGCGCTCTTCGTCTTGATGTTCCTGGAGGTCACCCGGTGCTTCTCCTGGGACTTGTCCAGGACCATCACCAGACCCGCGATGACCGCGAAGATCGCGATCGGCAGGGCGACGTAGAGGCCCAGCGTCTCGATGACGCTCAGGCCCGTTCCGGGGTCGTCGCCGTCGTCGCGGGTGAGCGCGAGCGCGGGGGACGACATGAGCAGCATCATCAGCGTCGTACCGGCAGCCAGGGCGCCGGCGCGCAGGGCGTTCTTCTTGTCCACGGTGCAAAAGTAGCGAACGCCGGAACGGGCCGCGCGCCCGGGGTGCCGTACGGGGCCCGGCGACGCTAACGCCCCCGCTCCGCAGCCGAGGACTCCACGGCCCCCGACCCCCGCTCCACACCCGCGGACTCCGGGGACTCCGGGGACTCCGGGGACTCCGGGGACTCCGGGGACTCCGCGGCCCCCGCCACCCACTCCCCACCCCGCAGGTCCTCCATCAACGCCCGCAGCCGAGCCGACGCCACCAGTTCCTCCAGCGTCACCGGCCGCCCCGCCGCGTCGGCGATCGGCAGCCGCCAGTTCGGGTACTCGTCCCGGGTCCCCGGCAGGTTCTGCGGCCGACGGTCGCCCACCCCGTCGGGCAGCCAGACGCCGACGAGCCGGGCGGGCGTGCGCAGCAGGTACCGGTGGACGGCCCGCACCTCCGCCTCCTCCGACGAGGCGCCCACGCCCCCGCCGGTGCCCCGCAGCAGCCCGAGCCGGGCGAGGAGGGCGAGCCACTCCCCCGTGTCGGCGGCTGCCTCGGCGCGCTCGGCCTCCAGGGGGCGGCCGAGGAGGCCGAGCCGGTCGCGGAGTCCGACGTGCTCGCCGGTGAGGCGGGCGGCGGTGGGCGGCAGGTCGTGGGTGGTCGCGGTGGCGAGGCAGTCGGCGCGCCACCGGTCGGGCGGCAGTGGTCGGCCGTCGCCCTCCCAGTCCCGCTCGAACCACAGCACCGACGTCCCGAACACCCCGCGCTCCCGCAGCGCCTCCCGCACCCCGGACTCCACGGTGCCCAGGTCCTCACCGATGACCGTCGCACCCGCGCGGGAGGCTTCCAGCACCAGGACGGCGAGCATGGCCTCGGCGTCGTAACGGACGTAGGTGCCCTCGGTGGGCGGCAGCCCCTCGGGGATCCACCAGAGCCGGAACAGGCCCATGACGTGATCGATGCGCAGGGCGCCCGCGTACCGGAACAGGGCGCGCAGCAGGGCGCGGAAGGGGGCGTACCCGCTGGCGGCGAGCCGGTCGGGGCGCCAGGGCGGCAGGCCCCAGTCCTGACCGTGGGAGTTGAAGGCGTCCGGTGGGGCGCCGACGGACATCCCGGCGGCGAAGTGGTCCTGCTGCGCCCAGGCGTCGGCGCCCTCGGGATGGACGCCCACGGCGAGGTCGTGCACGATCCCGACCGGCATGTCCGCCTCGCGGGCGGTGCGCTGGGCGGCGGTGAGCTGGCTGTCGGTGAGCCAGGTGAGACGGCAGTGGAAGTCGACGCGGTCCATCAGCTCGGCGCGGGCCCGGGCCGTCTCGGGCGAGCGCGGGTCCCGCAGGCCGACCGGCCAGGTCCGCCACGCGGGGCCGTGCACCTCGGCGAGGGCGTACCAGGTGGCGTGGTCCTCCAGGGCCCGGCCCTCGCGGGCGAGGAAGTCGCAGTAGGCGGCGCGGCGGCCGGGCCCGAGGGGTACGGCCCGCAGCAGTTCCAGCGTTTCCCGCTTCAGCGCCCACACGGCGTCCCGGTCGATGAGGGCGCCCTTGTCGAGGACGGCGTCCCGCAGCCGCCCGGCCCGTTCGGCGAGGGCGCGCACGCGGTCCCGGTCGGCGTCGGTGAGGTAGGCGTACTCGGGCACGTCCTCGATCCGCAGGTGCACCGGGTCGGGGAAGCGGCGGGAGGAGGGCCGGTACGGGGAGGGGTCGGTGGGCGGGCCGGGGACGGCCGCGTGCAGGGGGTTGACCTGCACGAACCCGGCGCCGAGCGCCCGCCCCGCCCAACTCGCCAGCTCCCCGAGGTCGCCGAGGTCGCCCATGCCCCAGGAGCGCCGGGAGAGCAGGGAGTACAGCTGGACGAGCAGTCCGTACGCCCGTCCCGTGGGCGTGGGCAGCCGGGCCGGGGCGGCGATGAGGTGGGCCTCGGCGGTGCGTCCGTCGGGTGCCTGGGCGGTCAGCCGGTGGACGCCGGGCGGGAGCTGCCCGGCGTCGGCGCGGGTCTCGCCCTGCTCGGTCTCGATCAGCAGCCGGGTCCCGTCCGGCAGCCCGGCGAGGACGGCGCACTCGCCCTCGCCCTCCCAGCGGACGACCGTCGGCGGCAGCAGTCGCGCCGTGTCCTCCCGGTGCCGGGCGGCTAGGGCGGCGCGTACGGCGCGGGGGGTGTCGGCGTCGACGCCGAGGGCGCGCAGGGCGCGGGTGACGGCGGTGACGGAGGCGGCGACGGTGCGGTCCGGGGCGGGCCGGTAGGAGGTGGCCACGCCGTGCAGCTCGGCGAGCCGGGCCAGGTCGCCGTCGAGTGCCTCGTCGAGGGGTTCGACCGGGCGGGGCGCTGTCATCTACGGCCTCGTGGAGTCGGCGTCCGGGGCGGCGAGCGGCGGCTCGCTGGTGAGGGGCTCGGCGTCGGGCAGCGGGGGCTCGCTGGTCAGCGGGGCCTGGGAGCAGGGGCCCTCGGCGCTGAAGACACACACGTGTGGGGCTTCGGGCTGGGCGGGCAGGGCGGCGGACGGGTCCGCCGGGCGTTTGGAGAGGGCGTCCAGAAGCAGGTGTGCGGATGCGGCCACGGGTTCTCCTCGTCGAGCGAATGGGGTATTCGCAGCCCTACCCAGCGGACGCGCCCCCAGACGCCCCGATCCGGGAGAACACACTTCTCGTCACATTCCACCCCGCCCTCGGCGCTGATCGCGGACAGCGCAGCGGCACGCACAGGTGAAGCGGCACGCCACCCACCCCACCACTATTCGCTCAGTGCACACACTCAGCGCGTACTGATCGGCAGGAGCACCCGCCACCTCCTGCTCGGCCTGCTCGCCACCGGTCACCGTCACGGCTGCGACCTCAGGCGAGGGCACGCCGAACGCTTCCCGCAGGCCCGCCCGCCGGCCTACGGGCAGGTCCATACGACCCCGCAGGCCTACGGGCAGGTCCACACGACCCCGCGGCGCCTGGTCCGCGGCCACCTGGCCGAGGTCGACGACACCGACTCCGGCGGCGGCCCCGAACGGCTCACCACCCTGACCGCGGAGGTCGACCCGGCGTGACCGACGAAGTGCCGCTGCCCGCGGCCCGCGACCTCAGCGAGGCGCACGGCAGGACCCCGGCCCTGCGCGGCGTCTCCGCCGCCACCACGGCCCTGCCCCTCGTCCGCCGCTCGGTGCGCCCGGGAGAGCTGAGGTAGGCGCAGCCGGGGGCCGGGACGGAGGGGGGACGTCCCGGCCCCGCGCGGGGCATGTGAAAGCCCGGATCCTCAGGCGGAGATGCCGTCGATCCGGGCCAAGGCGTCGTCCGCGCCGTACGGCTGGAGGTAGGGCAGCCAGCGCGGGTCCCTGTGGCCGGTCCCGATGATGCGCCAGGCCAGGCCGGTGGGCGGAGCGGGTTTGTGACGGAGCCGCCAGCCGATCTCACCGAGGTGCCGGTCGGCCTTGACGTGGTTGCAGCGGCGGCACGAGGCCACCACGTTGTCCCAGACGTGCTTGCCCCCGCGTGAGCGCGGGATGACGTGGTCGACGCTGGTTGCGACGCCACCGCAGTACATGCACCGGCCCCCGTCCCGCGCGAACAGCGCCCGACGGGTGAGTGGAACGGGCCCCCGGTAGGGAACCCGCACGAATCGCTTGAGCCGGACCACGCTGGGTGCGGGGACTGTGACGGTCGCGCTGTGCAGGAAGGCGCCGGACTCCTCAAGGCAGACGGCCTTGTTCTCCAGGACGAGGACGAGCGCGCGGCGGAGCGGTACGACGCCGAGTGGCTCGTACGACGCGTTGAGGACCAGGACATGCGGCACGGATGCCTCCTTGTACGCCGGCGGCGCGTGGCTCGCGCCGGGACGATCTGACGTCAGTCTCCCCTCATGCCTGGTCGAAGCGCCACCATGTCCCGGTAACGGGCTGGGAGTGTTTTCGACCACACGGAAATGCATCCCCCGGACGGGTAACGGTTCATCCCCCTGAACATCCCCGGATGAGCACGCCTTCTCCCTCGAACAACGCGCCGATCCCCCCACGACACCCCGCTAATGTGGTGGACCCGCCCTCCGGTGACCTTCTCGTGACCTTGACCGCCGTACCGGTGGCGCGGACCCGCACCTGGAGGTACCCCCGTGTCGTCGCCCCTGTCCGGCCTACCGGCCGCCGCCACGCCGTCGCCGTCCCCCTCGGAGACGACGACCCCGGCGGTCCCCTCGATCGGGGACGCCCAGGAGCACGCCACCCAGGCGGCGAGCTGGGTCGAGGAGAACTGGTCGACATGGCTGGCGATCAGCCTGCGGGTGCTGCTGATCCTCGTCATAGCGGTGGTCCTGCGCGTGGTGGTCCGGCGCGCGATCACCAAGCTCATAGACCGCATGAGCCGCACCGCGGACGCCGTCGACGGCACGGGGATAGGCGGCCTGCTGGTCAACGTGGAGCGCCGCCGCCAGCGCTCCCAGGCGATCGGCTCGGTCCTCCGCTCGGTGGCCAGCTTCCTGATCATGGGCACCGCCGCCCTGATGATCCTCGCCACCTTCCAGATCAACCTGGCCCCGCTGCTGGCGTCCGCCGGTGTCGCCGGCGTGGCCATCGGCTTCGGCGCGCGCAACCTCGTCACCGACTTCCTGTCCGGCGTGTTCATGATCCTTGAGGACCAGTACGGCGTCGGCGACTCCATCGACGTGGGCGTGGCCTCCGGCGAGGTCATCGAGGTCGGCCTGCGGGTGACCAAGCTGCGCGGCGACAACGGCGCCATCTGGTACGTCCGCAACGGCGAGGTCAAGCGGGTCGGCAACCTCTCCCAGGGCTGGGCCACGGCGGGCGTCGACGTCACCGTCCGCCCGTCGGAGGACCTCGACCGGGTGAAGGCCGTCCTCACCGAGGTCGGCGCGAAGCTCAGCAAGGAAGAGCCCTGGAACGAGATGCTGTGGGGACCGGTCGAGGTCCTGGGCCTGGACAGCGTGCTGCTCGACTCGATGGTCGTGCGGGTCTCGGCCAAGACGATGCCGGGCAAGTCCCTGACCGTCGAACGCGAACTGCGCTGGCGCATCAAGCGGACCCTGGACGCGGAGGGCATCCGCATCGTCGGAGGCCTCCCCGCCCAGCCGACGGAGGACACCCCTACCGACCCCACGGCGGGCATGGCGGCCCCCTCGGCCTACGCGAGCGCGTCGTCTCCCCAGTCCATCGCGGCGTCCCCCTTGGCCCCACCGACGACGAAGTAGCCACCGGTCGCTGGTGGGGCGCCCGGCGTGGCTGCTCGCGCGAGGGCGGGTCCCACGCCCGGCGCCACGGGGTGCCTCCCCCGAGGTCTTCGAGCAGGGGGCACCCCCAGCGCCCACCCTCCCCCACCGCCCCAGCGGCACGACTGCCCGCAGCTGGGGCGGCAGGCGACGACCCGCAGCCGGGCCGGCAGGCGACTGCCCACGGTCGGGGCGTCAGCCGACGACGGCCCGCGGTCGCCGTACGACGGAAGGGGACGGGTCCGGGGGGTCCGCCCGCAGTGGTTCGCGCGCACAACCCCGCACACCCCGCACCCCACAGCCCGCGCGGTTCCGAGGACGGACACCCCCCGGCGCGGCCCCGCACCACCCCCCGGCAGACAGCGCTACCCCAGCCACCCACCAAACAGCCACAGGCCGCCGCAGGCACCCCCAACCCCCGGGAACCGAACCGATTCCACCGACGTATTCATGGGCAGGGGTGGTCCAGCGCAAGCACCCCGCTGCGATCCGATCAAGATCCAGTCAAGCCCGGTGCCATTGTCAGTCCCGGCGGAGATACTTGCGGCAACGGGGGATGACCACGGGGGAGGTCAGCAGTGACACACACGCCGACAGGCAGCGCGGCACCACCAAGCCAGACGCAGTCCACACCTGCCCCCGACCCCACCCGCCGCCGCACCGCCTTCGCCGAGGGCGCCGACCGCCTCCGCGCAGCCGCCACCACCGAACCCGGCCGCCTCCGCATCATCGGCGCGGTCCTCGCCCTCCTCGTCGTCACCTTCGGCACCGTCACCGCCTGGCAGACCACCCTCCGGTCGTCCGCCGCCGACGACGTCCTGCACAAGAGCCAGCCCCTCAGCTCCGCCGCCGCCGACATCTACCGCTCCCTCGCCGACGCCAACACGGCCGCCTCCAGCGGCTTCCTGGCCGGCGGCCAGGAGACCAAGGCGTCCAGGGACCGCTACGAGGAAGACATCCGCACGGCCGCCGCCAAACTCATCACGGCCGCCAACAACAGCGACCCGGCCTCCCCCGCCGCCAAGACGATCGCGAAGCTCAACCGCCTCCTCCCGGAGTACAAGGGCCTGATCGAACGCGCCCGCGCCAACAACCGCCAGGGCTACCCCCTGGGCGGCGCCTACCTGCGCTACGCGAACGACAAGATGCAGAACGACATGCTCCCGGCCGCGGAGGACCTCTACACCTCCGAGAACGAACGCCTGCGCGGGGACTACGACAACGCCACCCCCTACCCCTGGGCGGCGATCGCCCTCGGCGTCCTCGCCCTCGCCGCCCTCGCCTGGGCCCAGCACCGCAACTACCAGCGGACGAACCGCGTCCTGAACCACGGCCTGGTCGCCGCGACGGCCACCACCACGGTCGTCCTGCTCTGGCTGGTGATCGGCCACACGGTCGCCCGCCAGGGCCTGAACGCGTCCTACGACCACGGCGTGCGCTCCCTCAACGTCCTGCACGACGCCCGCATCGCCTCCCTCAAGGCCCGGGGCAACGAGAACCTGACCCTGGTCAGCCGCGGCGCCGAGACGGTCGAGGTCAAGACGGGCCAGTTCGAGGACAAGTTCGACGTCGCCTTCAGAGCCTCGATGGACGACCTCGCCGACCGCCTCGACGACGCGCGGGAACTCGCCGACGACGCGACGGGCGAGGAGCCCGTCCAGGCCGCCACGGGCAACATGGAGGAGTGGCGGTCCCGCCACGCGGAGGCCCGCGGCGCCGACGACGCGGGCGACTACCAGGCGGCTCTGGACAAGATCATCGGCTCGAAGGACGACAAGCCGACGCGCGAGTGCTTCGACAGCGTCGACAGCAACCTGCGCGCGGCCCTCGCCCACGAGGAGAACGAGTTCAAGGAGTCCGCGGGCGACGGCCTGGACGCGATGACGGGCCTGTCCGTCGGCGCGGCCGTCCTCGCGGTACTCGGCGCGGCGGGCGCGGTCCTCGGCATCGGCCGCAGGCTTTCGGAGTACCGGTGAAAGGGGGCGTGAGGATGCACGCACGACGCTGGCGGACCAGCCTCCGGGGCTGGGGCGGGGTGGGCGCGATGGCGGTCGTCTGCGCCCTGGCGACCGCCATGATCCTGCTGCTGCCGCTCACCCAGCCCGCCGTGGACGGCAGTACGGGCATCGGCGGCCAGGGCGTGGCCGAGGGCAGGCAGACCAGGGCCGAGGCGTGCGAGGACAACCCGCAGGACCTCAGCCTCCCCCCGTCGGCGGCGGAGGGCCCGGCGATCGAGGCCATCAAGAAGCGCGGCCACCTCTCGGTCGGCGTGGACCAGAACAGCTACCGCTGGGGCTACCGCGACCCGAACAACACCGACACGGACGTCCGGTTGGAGGGCTTCGACATCGACCTGGCCCGCCGTATCGCGCGGGAGCTGCTGGGCGACCCGGACAAGATCAGGTTCAAGGCGATCCCGACCAACCAGCGCGTCCCGGCGATCCAGAGCGGCCAGGTCGACATGGTGGTCCGCACCATGACGATCACCTGCTCACGCCTGGAGCAGGTGGACTTCTCCGCGCCGTACTTCGTGACGGGTCAGCAGGTCCTCGCCCCCAAGTCCTCCCCGGTCAAGGGCTACGACGAGTCGCTCGCCAACCAGCGGATCTGCTCGGCGGACGGCTCGACGGCATACGAGAAGCTCGACGCGGACAGGAAGTCCGGTGAGCTGCCCGCCTCCGCGGACATCTCCCTCACCGTCCCGAACCAGCTCGACTGCCTGGTCCGGCTCCAACTGGGCGAGGCGGACGCGGTGGTGACGGACGGCGCGCTGGCGGCGAGCCAGGCGGCGCAGGACCCGGCCGTGATGCTGAAGGGGGACACGTTCACGACGGAGTACTACGGCGTGGCGATGAAGAAGGGCGCCGACGATCTGGTACGCCGGGTCAACCGAATACTGGAGGACTACCGCCAGGACGGCGGCTGGAAGAGGTCGTACGACAACTGGCTGTCGGCGACGCTGGGTTCGGACTCGGACTCGGCGACGCCACCGGTACCGAAGTACACATAGAGCAACCCGGCACACACCGGCACACACACCGGCACCACAACAGCGACGAGAGGTGATCGATGGGCGCGGGACCCACCGGGCCGGTACTGGACCGGGACGAGGTGGACCGTGCGCTGGCGCGGCTCGGCGCGGAGCACGAGGCGATCGAGACCTCACTCCTCGCCCTCCAGGACCACGCGGGCCGCAGACTCCTGGAAGGCGCCGACCTGACCGGCACCACCAAGGAGCGCTGGGCCGCCACGGAGGCGGCGATCACGCTGCTGTGGACGTACTTCGACGCGTACACGGACGCGCTGCGCACGGCCCGCGACATCCGTTCCCGCCGCCGCTGGTCGAGCCGCGAGGACCTGTCGGAGCTGACGGAACTGCTGCGCGGCGAGTCGGTCACGGTGGCGGGCAGCGCCACGGCGACCGTGACGGCGAACGCGCCCACTCCGCACGGCGGCACGGGAAAGCTCAGCCACAGCTACTCCCTCACCACCCTCGTCGACCGGATGAACGAGCTGTACGCGACATCGCTGGACATGGTCGTCGCGGCCGACGCGGTCTGGTCGGCGCTGCCCGCCAGGATCGATTTACTGGCCGCGGAGCTCCAGCGCACCCGGCAACTGGCGCACTCGGTGGGCGTACGCCCGGGCGAGCACCCGGCGGGCGACGACCTGGAGCGCATCACGCGCACGCTCACCTCGCTGCGTGAGCAGGTGGTGTCGGACCCGCTGGCGTACTGGGTGCCCGCGCAGGGCAGTTCGGCGCCGGGCGGGGGCAGGCCGGACACCACGGTGTACGACAGGGAGGCACGGGCGCTGGAGGAGGTCCGCCGGGAGATCGACGCGGTACTGGAGGTCCGTAAGGACGCGGAACAGCGGCTGATCAAACTGCGGGACGTGCTCTCGCGGGCGGACCGCACGCTCGCGGAGGCCCGTACCGCGCGCGGCGAGGTGCTGGCGAAGATCGCGGCGACGGAGGTCCCGGTGGTCAGCGGCCCGCCCACGGCGCTCCAGGAACAGCTGGCGACGGCGGCGGAGTACCGCCGCCAGGGCCAGTGGCACCGCCTGTCGCCGCTCCTGGAGTCGCTGGAGCAGAAGGCGGAGGACGAACTGCTGCGCGCCCGCGAGTCGTTGACCGAGGTCACCGCGCCGCTGGCGGTCCGCGCCGAGCTGCGCGGGCGGCTGGACGCGTACAAGGCGAAGGTGGCCCGGCACGGCCTGGCGGAGGACCCGCTGCTGATGGAGCGGTACGAGAAGGCGCGTCGCATGTTGTGGAGCGCGCCCTGCGACCTGCGGGTGGCCGAGCAGGCGGTGCTGCGCTTCCAGCAGGCGGCGGCGGACCTGCTCAGCGGCCCGCGGGACCGCCGGGGACCGGGCGCGTGAGCGAGAAGGGGGACACAGCGTCATGAGTCAGGCACCCACGGGCGGCCCCCACACGGGCCAGCCCCTCCCGGACCAGCCCCGGCAACCCTGCCAGCGCCCCGGCTGCGACGGCGCGTACGAGGACATGGGCGGCGGCGAGCTGTACTGCGACACCTGCGGTCTGGCCCCGGTGGTCTCCCCGACCGGCGCGGTCGGCTCACCCCCCACGGGCATCACCGCTGGCGGCGGAAGCTCCGGTTCCCGAAGCTCCACGAGTTCCCGCCCGTCGTCGCGCCCGTCGTCCCGTACGTCGTCACAGTCGTCGAAGTCCCGCCGCTCGGTGTCGGGCAGACTGTCGCGCTCGCTGTCGGGCAGGTCGACCGGCCGCTCGGTCTCGGTCCGCAGTTCCGGCTCGACGGCCGCCTCGTCGGCGCGGGGCCGACTGGGCGCGGGCCTGGTGCAGGTCCCGCAGGTGCCGCGCCCCGACCCGCGGGCGATGGTGCTGGAGAACCCGGAGGTGCCGGAGCGCAAACGGTACTGCTCACGCTCGGACTGCGGGGCGCCGGTGGGTCGCGCCCGCGGCGACCGGCCCGGCCGTACGGAGGGCTTCTGCACGAAGTGCGGCCACCCGTACTCCTTCATCCCGAAGCTGAGGGCGGGCGACATCGTCCGCGGCCAGTACGAGGTCGCGGGCTGTCTGGCGCACGGCGGCCTCGGCTGGATCTACCTCGCCGTGGACCGCGCGGTGTCCGACCGCTGGGTGGTCCTCAAGGGCCTGCTGGACACCGGCGACCAGGACGCGATGGCCGCGGCGATCTCCGAGCGGCGGTTCCTCGCGGAGATCGAGCACGCGAACATCGTACGGATCTACAACTTCGTCGAGCACCTCGACCAGCGCACGGGCTCCCTGGACGGCTACATCGTCATGGAGTACGTGGGCGGCAAGTCGCTCAAGGAGATCGCCAACGCCCGCCGCGGTCCCGACGGCCGCCGCGATCCGCTGCCGGTGGAGCAGGCGTGCGCGTACGGCATCGAGGCGCTGGAGGCGCTGGACCACCTGCACAGCCGCAACCTCCTGTACTGCGACTTCAAGGTCGACAACGCCATCCAGACGGAGGACCAGCTCAAGCTGATCGACATGGGCGCGGTGCGCCGCATGGACGACGACGAGTCGGCGATCTACGGCACGGTCGGCTACCAGGCGCCGGAGGTCGCCGAGGTGGGCCCGTCGGTGGCGTCGGACCTGTACACGGTGGCGCGCACGCTGGCCGTCCTGGCCTTCGACTTCCAGGGCTACACCACGGTCTTCGCGGACTCCCTGCCCGACCCGGACAGCATCGAGGTCTTCCGCCGGTACGAGTCGTTCTACCGCCTCCTGGTCCGCGCGACGGACCCGGATCCGGCGCGCAGGTTCGCCTCGGCGCAGGAGATGGCGGAGCAGCTGACGGGCGTACTGCGGGAGGTGGTGTCCCTGCAGACGGGCCGGGCGCGCCCGGCGCTGTCGACGCTGTTCGGCCCGGAACTTCGCGTGCCGGACACGGAGTTGTTCCCGCCTCTGGAGGGCGAGGTCTCACGCCTGGGGGCTCGCGCCCCGCGTGCCCGCCGCACGCCCCGCGCGCTTCCCCAGGGGGCCGCGGTCACCACCACCCCGCCGCCGCCCACCGCCGCGCTCTCCCCCCTGGTCAGACCCGTCCACACCCCCACCGCCGCCCTGGCCCTCCCGGTCCCCCGGGTCGATCCCACCGACCCCAACGCGGGGTTCCTCGCGGGCCTGCTGGCAACGGCCCCCTCGGAGTTGCTGAGCGCACTCGCCGCGGCCCCGGCGGCGTCGGTGGAGACCCGGCTCCGGCAGGTCCGCGCCTGGCTGGAGAACGGCGACTCGGCGCCCGCGCTGACCGTCCTGGGACAGCTGGAGACCGAACACCCGGACGACTGGCGGGTGGTCTGGTACCGGGGCGTGGCCGCGTTGGTGACCGGCGACCGGGAGAGCGCCGCGCTCGCCTTCGACGCGATCTACGACGCCTTCCCCGGCGAGATCGCGCCCAAGCTGGCGCTCGGCGTGTGCGCGGAGGTGCTGGGCCAACTGGACAACGCCGCCGAGTACTACCGTCTGGCGTGGACGACCGACCCGAGCCAGGTGAGCGCCGCCTTCGGGCTGGCGCGGGTGCAGTTGGCGAGCGGCGACCGGCGTGGGGCCGTCACCACCCTGGAGTCCGTGCCGGAGAGCTCCATCCACTACATCCCCGCTAGAGTCGCGGCAGTGCGGGCCCGGCTGCGGCAGCGCACGGAGGTGACCGGTGCCGTACCTTTCCTGGACGATCTGACCGCGGCAGCGCGGCAGGTCGAGGCGCTGGAGGGGTACGGTCTGGACGCGACGCGGCGGGAGCGGTTGGCCACGGAGGTGCTCGGTTGCGCGCTGGACTGGATACTCTCCGGTAGCCAGGGTTCCGTCCCGCCCCAGGCCGCCGGGGGACGGACGCTGCTCGGCAGCGGCCTGGACGAACGGGGCCTCAGGTTGGGCCTGGAGCGTTCGTACCGCACGCTGGCCCGGCTGGCCCGGGGCGGCGAGGAGAGGATCGACCTGGTGGAACGTGCCAATCGTTACCGCCCCCGGACATGGGTGTAGTTGATGTCGCAGATGCCCCAGCAGGCCGCCCTGTCGAGGTGTCCGAGCTGCGCCGAGCCGCTTGAGTCGGGTGACCGTTTCTGCGGTGCGTGCGGATACGACCTGTCCGCCGTACCGCCGCCGCCGGACGACAACCCGACGCTCACCATGACCAACGGCTCGGCGCCCCCGGCCCCCGGGCACCTGCCGACGGCCGCCGTCGTGGCCGTACCCCCGGCAGCGGGCACCGAGATGCGCTTCGACCACCGCCACCAGCCCTCCCCGCAGCCGGAACCGGCACCGGCACCGGCACCGGGAGCAGCGCCGGGAGCGGTGCCGGAACCAGCACCGGGAGCAGCGCCGGGAGCAGCGTCAGGACCGGCGCCGGAACCGTCGCCGGAACCGGAGGAGTACCCCCTCCAGGCCCCGGACCCCCGGATCGCCGCGGACATGGCCGCGCCGCCGGGGCCCACCGCCAAGGTGTGCGTCGCCTGCCGCGCGGGCCGGGTCGACGACGACGGCTACTGCGAGACCTGCGGCCACGCCCAGCCGCGCGAACGCGACCACATGGAGCAGGAGTCGGGCCCGATCGCCGCGGTGAGCGACCGCGGCCTGCGGCACCACCGCAACGAGGACGCGTTCGCCATCGGCCGCACCACGCTGCCCGACGGCGCCCCCGCGACGCTGGCGATCGTCTGCGACGGCGTCTCCTCGGCGACCCGCCCGGACGACGCCTCGCTGGCCGCGTCGAAGGCGGCGAGCGAGTCCCTGCTCGCCGCGCTGCCGCTGGGCACGCATCCGCAGCAGGCGATGCACGAGGCGATCGTCGCGGCCTCGCACGCGGTCAACTCCCTGGCGCGGGAGCCGCAGACGGCCCGCGAGCACGCCCCGCACCAGAACGCCCCGGCGTGCACGCTCGTCGGCGCGGTAGTGACGGCGGGCCTGCTGGTGGTCGGCTGGGTCGGCGACAGCCGCGCCTACTGGGTGCCGGTGGACCGCGGCGCGCCCCCCGCCCGGCTCACCGAGGACGACTCGTGGGCCGCGCAGATGGTCGCCGCGGGCCTGATGAACGAGGCGGAGGCGTACGCCGACGAGCGCGCCCACGCCATCACCGGCTGGCTCGGCGCGGACGCCTACGAACTGGAGCCGCACACCGCTTCCTTCAAACCGGACCGGCCGGGTGTGGTGGTGGTGTGCACGGACGGCCTGTGGAACTACGCCGAGGCGGCCGAGGAGATGGCGCGGGTGGTGCCCGCCGACGCCGCCGTCCGGCCGCTGCACGGCGCCCGGGTCCTCGTCGGCCACGCCCTGGACGGCGGGGGCCACGACAACGTAACAGTGGCCCTCGTGCCGTTCCCGACCCCGCCGCAGGGGGCAGGATCGGCCTGAGGCCACGGGTCATACGTGGGCAACACGGACTGCGACGGACCGCGATCGACCACGACGGACCACAGAGAACCACGCACGACGGACCACAGAGAACCACGACGGACCATGACGGGCCGCAGAGAACCACTGCGACCCACAACGACCCACAACGAGCCACAACGGACCGCAGCTGACCGCAAGGGACCACGACGGACCGGAGGGGACCGGTCCGCACACCGTCGTCGCCTTGGTGCGCGCCCGGCGGCGTCGACCAGGGCAACAAGGGGGATTTGAGTAGGCATGGCCATTTTCTCGAAGTCGAACGTGCCGCAGTTCTCGGTGGACGTGTACCAGAACGAGTACCTCCCCGAGGGTGGCCGCGAGGTCAACGCGATCGTCACGGTGACCGCCACCGGCGGGGGCACGGTCGGGAGCGCCGTGGCGGCGCCCCACCTCTACTCGCCGGGGCAGGGCCCGTCCGCAGCCGTGGCGATCATGGTCGACTGCTCCGGCTCGATGGACTACCCGCCGACCAAGATGCGCAACGCCCGGGACGCGACCGCCGCGGCCGTCGACACCCTGCGCGACGGGGTGCACTTCGCGGTGGTCGGCGGCACCCACGTGGCGAAGGAGGTCTACCCGGGCGGCGGCCGGCTCGCGGTCGCCGACGCCACCACCCGGAACCAGGCCAAGCAGGCGCTGCGCAAGCTCAGCGCGGGCGGCGGCACGGCGATCGGGACCTGGCTGCGGCTGGCGGACCGGCTGCTGTCGTCGGCGGACGTCGCGATCCGGCACGGCATCCTGCTCACCGACGGCCGCAACGAGCACGAGTCGCCGGAGGACCTGAAGGCGGCACTGGACGCCTGCGCCGGACGGTTCACCTGCGACGCGCGGGGCGTGGGCACCGACTGGGAAGTGAAAGAAGTCACAGGGATCGCCTCGGCCCTGCTCGGCACCGCCGACATCGTCGCCGACCCGTCCGGACTCGCCGCCGACTTCACGCGGATGATGGAGACGGCGATGGGCAAGGAGGTCGCGGACGTCGCCCTGCGGCTGTGGACCCCTGTCGGTACGACGATCAGGTTCGTCAAACAAGTGGCGCCCACGGTCGAGGAACTGACCGACCGGCGCACGGAAGCGGGCCCCCGGGCCGGGGACTACCCCACCGGTTCCTGGGGCGACGAGTCCCGTGACTACCACGTCTGCGTGGAGGTCCCGGTGGCCGGGATCGGCCAGGAGATGCTGGCGGCGCGGGTCTCGCTGGTCATTCCACAACCGGACGGCACGGTGCAGAACCTGGGCGCCCAGGGCCTCGTACGGGCCGTGTGGACGGACGACATGGCCGCCTCCACCTCGATCAACCCCCAGGTCGCCCACTACACCGGGCAGGCCGAACTGGCACAGGCCATCCAACAAGGGCTCGATCTACGCAAAGCGGGAGACTTCGACGGAGCAACGGCCAAACTGGGCCGCGCCGTTCAGCTCGCCAGCGTCTCCGGCAACGCCGATACCGCGAAACTGCTCGCGAAGGTGGTGGACGTGGTCGATGCCCCGACAGGTACTGTGCGACTGAAGGCGAAGGTCGAGGACGCCGACGAGATGACGCTCGAAACTCGGTCGACAAAGACTGTTCGTGTAAAGAAGTGACTGGGCCTGACCCCTCGGGGTGGGGAGAAATCCGGCCGGAGCGGCCGGAAAGGAGAGGGGGAAGCGCCGACATGCCGACCTGCCCGAACGGACACCAGTCGGGTTCCGACGACTGGTGCGAGGTCTGCGGTCACCGCATGGCCGGTGCCGTGCCTCCGCCCCCGCCGCCACCGCCCCCGGGCGGCGGCTACGGCTTCCCGCCGCCCGGCGGTGGCCGGGGGAACCCCGAACCGGAACTCTGCCCGCAGTGCCGTACGCCCCGCGAGGGCGGCGCGCCGTTCTGCGAGGAGTGCCGGTGGAACTTCCTCACCAACACCGCGACCTCGTACACCCCGGCCGCGCCGCGCCCCTCGTCGCCGGGCACCGGGGGCCCGAACTTCCAGCGGCCGTCCGGCCCGCCGCCGTCCTTCGGGGGCGGTGACTCGTACGAGTACCAGGGCTCACGCCCGTCCCAGATGAACCGCCCGGCGGAGCCGATCCCACCGGGCCCGCCCGGTTCGCCGTTCGGCGGCGACCCGGGACCGTCCGGACCTCCCGGCCCGCCCGGTGGGCCTGGCGGCCCTGGGCACCCCGGCCCGTCCGCCTTCGGCGGCGACCCCTCCCGACCGGTACCGCCCCCGCCCGGCCCGACGCCGCACGCGGGGCCGGGTGGGCCGGGTGGGCCCGGTGGACCAAGCGGCTTCGGCGGCCCCGGTGGCCCGGGGGGTCCCGGCGCGGGCGGCGGCGCCCCGCAGGCCTTCCAGCAGCCCCCCGGCCAGGGCGGCCCGGGCGGCCCCGGTCCACAGGGCCCGCCCCCGCCCCCCGGCTTCCCGCAGGACCCGAACCGCCCCCAGCCGGGCGGCGCACCCGGCGCCTCCCCCTTCGGCGACGACGACTGGGTCCTCTCCCCGCCCTCCGGAACCAACCCGGGCGGACCGGGCGGCCCCGGCGGCCCCGGCGCCCCCGGCGGCTACGGCTATCCGCAGCCCGGCGCCACCCAGGCCCCGCCCGGCCCGGCCGCCCCGCAGCGACCGGCGACCTGGCTGGCGACCATCGGCCCGGACCGCGACTACTTCATGTCGATGATGCAGCGCTCCGGCCCCGAGGCGGCGGGCCTCAACCTGCCCGCGTACTCCCCGGAGCAGCAGCGCACGCTCTCCGGCAACCAGGTCACCATCGGCCGCCGCCGCCACTCCACCGGCGAGACCCCCGACATCGACCTGTCGGTGCCGCCGGAGGACCCGGGCGTCTCGCACCAGCACGCGGTGCTGGTGCAGCAGCCGGACGGCACCTGGGCGATCGTCGACCAGAACTCGACGAACGGTACGACGGTCAACGGCTCGGAGGAGCCGATCCAGCCGTTCGTGCCGGTGCCGCTCCAGGACGGCGACCGCGTGCACGTGGGCGCCTGGACGACGATCACGATCCGCCGGGGCTGAAGCCGGGGTCCGGACCGCCCGAGAGGGGCCAGGAGTACGGCCCCTCCGGGTCGTCCAGCCACGCCCACTCACGGTCGCCGACGACGGTGATGCCGTACCGCGCGCGTCCCGGCCGGTCCTCGCGCTCCCACAGGGCGTACGCCTCCTGCGGGTCGAGGCGGCCCCGGGTGAGGGCGAGCAGGAAGCGGAACAGTTCGTGCTCCCGGCCCCGGCGCGGCACCCCGCCCAGCGGCACGGCGTCCGGCCCGGGCCCCTCCGTACCCCCGCCCCGCAGCGGCACGAAGTAGGCGGCGGTGTCCAGGAAACGGCCCTCGGCGTGTCCGGCGTCGTGCACGGTCAGCGCGACCAGGCCGGTGGCGAGCGGGGTCAGCACGCGCCCGCCGGGGCGGCACTGGGCGATCCAGGCGCCGGGCACGGACGGCAGGGCGCAGGTGGCGATGATCCGGTCGTAGGGGGCGCGTTCGGGTACCCCGCGCGCCCCGTCCCCGGTGCTGACGGCCGGGTGGTACCCGGCGGCGGCGAGATGCCGTCGGGCGGAGTCGGTGATCTCGGGTTCCAGGTCGACGGTGGTGACGAGGTCGTCGTCGCCGAGCCGGTGGGCGAGCAGGGCGGCGTTGTACCCGGTGCCGGTGCCGATCTCCAGGACGTGGTCGCCGTCCGTCACGCCCAGCTCGACCAGCATGGTCGCCATCAGGGACGGCTGGCTGCTGGAGGAGAGCAGCTCACCGTCGCGCAGCCGGGTGGCGAGCGGGGTGTCGGCGTACGCCCCGCGCACCCAGCGCTCCCGCGCGCCTTCCTCCGGACTGTCGCACCAGCGGCGCTCGAAGCCGCCGACGACACCGACGTAGTAGTACGGCACGAACAGATGGCGTGGGACGGCCTCGAACGCCGCCCGCCAGACGGGGTCCGCGTCGAAGGTGCCGTCGGCGGCGATCTCCCGCACCAGCGCGGCCCGTGCCGACGCGGCGAGGTCGTCCAGGTCGTTGCCGCCCGCGTGCGCGCCCATGGGTCCACTGTGCGGCGCACGGGCGCCGGAGGCGAGTACCCGGAGCGAAGACAGCGCTCCGGTCTGACGTGGTCCTAGGGCTTGAGTCCTGGTCCACCCGGTCTGAGACCATGGGGAGCGTGAAAGAGATCCGGCGTGGCACGCTTCAGGAGCAGACCTTCTACGAGCAGGTCGGCGGGGAGGAGACCTTCCGTCGGCTCGTCCACCGTTTCTACGAGGGAGTCGCCGAGGACCCGGTCCTGCGGCCGATGTACCCCGAGGAGGACCTGGGGCCCGCCGAGGAGCGGCTGACCCTCTTCCTGATCCAGTACTGGGGCGGCCCGACGACGTACAGCGACAACCGCGGCCACCCGCGGCTGCGGATGCGGCACGCGCCGTTCACCGTGGACCGCGCCGCGCACGACGCGTGGCTGAGGCACATGCGGGTCGCGGTCGACGAGCTGGGCCTGTCCGAGGAGCACGAGGAACAGCTGTGGCGCTACATGACGTACGCGGCGGCGTCGATGGTGAACGCGCCGGACTGACGCCGCGGCGCCCGCGCCCGGAGGGGCCGCTCAGCGCCGGACGCTGAGCGGCAGCGCCCCTGCCCCCACCGGCCCCCGTACGGCGACGGACCCGTACGGCGTACGCAGCCGCAGCCAGGCCCCGGACGAGAACAGCCCCGCGCCCGCCGTGCCCGGCCCGCGCAGGAAGCCCAGCGACTGCGCGGCGTGCACGGCCCGCACGGGCAACCCGGTCTCCCCGACCGTCCGGGACCAGATCTCCCGCCCGATGCGGTCCAGCTCGGCCCGGGTGCGCCGCTCGTCGGTGAGTTCGCCGGTCCGGGCGCGGAACTCGGCGACCCCGGCGGCGACCATCGCCCGCAGGTCGTCGGGGCCGGGCAGTCCCGGCTCCGCCCGCCAGCCGCCGCGCGGCGGCAGCACGCCCGCCCAGGGCGGCCCGGTCACCGCGGCGGGTACGACGGCGGTGGCGGCCTGCTCGTCGACGGCCTCCAGAAACTCCCCCGCGGAGACGGTGGTGTCGAGGACGGCGTCGATGCCGTCCTCGTAGGGTTTCGCCAGCCGCGCGGTGCGGACGGCCAGCACCTCGAAGGACGGCGGCCGTCCGAAGACGGCGAGCGCCTTGCCCGCCGCCTGGAGACGGACGGCGGCTCCACGGTCGTAGTGGAGCAGCCGGGAGAGGAAGGCGGCGAGGTCCGTGGCCTCCCCCTCGTCGACGAGGTCCAGCACCGTCATGCGGCGACGGCCTCCTCCGCGTCGTCCATGTACTCCCGCAGGAACTCGCGTTCCTCGGAGGTGATCCGGCGCGGGCGCTGGGCCTCGAAGTCGAACGGCACGATGACGGTCGAGGCCCGTACGTAGAGGACGTCCCCGTCCTTCACCTCGTAGGTGAGGGTGAAGGACGCGGCGCGTATCTCGGTGACCCACAGCTCGATGTCGACCGGGTGGTGCCGGTGGACGAGCTGCCGCTTGTAGTCGATCTCGTGGCGCGCCACCACCGACCCCTGCTGGAACTCCTTGTCCGGGCGGAACAGGAAGTCGATACGGGCCTCCTCCAGGTAGCGGAGGAAGACCACGTTGTTCACGTGCCCGTACGCGTCCATGTCCGCCCAGCGCAGTGGGCAGCGGTAGATGTGCCGCAAGGTCAGCCCCGAGTCAGCTTCTTGTACGTCGCGCGGTGCGGACGGGCGGCGTCCGGCCCGAGCCGCTCGATCTTGTTCTTCTCGTACGACTCGAAGTTGCCCTCGAACCAGAACCACTTGGAGTCGCCCTCGTAGGCGAGGATGTGGGTGGCCACGCGGTCCAGGAACCACCGGTCGTGGGAGACGACCACCGCGCACCCGGGGAAGTCCAGCAGCGCGTTCTCCAGGCTGCTGAGCGTCTCCACGTCGAGGTCGTTGGTCGGCTCGTCGAGGAGGAGCAGGTTGCCGCCCTGCTTGAGGGTGAGCGCGAGGTTCAGCCGGTTGCGCTCACCACCGGAGAGCACTCCGGCGGGCTTCTGCTGGTCCGGCCCCTTGAACCCGAAGGCGGAGACGTACGCCCGCGAGGGCATCTCCACCTGGCCGACGTTGATGTAGTCCAGCTCGTCGGAGACGACGGCCCAGAGGGTCTTCTTCGGGTCGATGTTCTCGCGGCTCTGGTCGACGTACGAGATCTTGACGGTCTCGCCGACCTTGATCGAGCCGGAGTCGGGCGTCTCCAGCCCCTGGATCATCTTGAACAGCGTGGTCTTGCCGGCGCCGTTGGGGCCGATGACGCCGACGATGCCGTTGCGCGGCAGCGTGAAGGAGAGGTCGTCGATCAGGACCTTGTCCCCGAACGCCTTGCCGAGGTTGTTGACCTCGACGACGATGCTGCCGAGCCGCGGCCCCGGCGGGATCTGGATCTCCTCGAAGTCCAGCTTCCGCATCTTCTCGGCCTCGGCGGCCATCTCCTCGTACCGCGCGAGGCGGGCCTTGGACTTGGCCTGCCGCCCCTTGGCGTTGGAGCGGACCCATTCGAGCTCTTCCTTGAGCCGCTTCGCCCGCTTGGCGTCCTTCTGCCCCTCGACCTTGAGACGCGTCTGCTTGGTCTCCAGGTACGTGGAGTAGTTGCCCTCGTACGGGTAGGCGCGCCCGCGGTCCAGTTCGAGGATCCACTCGGCCACGTTGTCGAGGAAGTACCGGTCGTGGGTGATGGCCACGACGGTGCCCTCGTACTTGGCGAGGTGCTGCTCCAGCCAGTTCACCGACTCGGCGTCGAGGTGGTTGGTGGGCTCGTCGAGGAGCAGCAGGTCGGGCGCCTCAAGCAGCAGCTTGCAGAGCGCGACGCGGCGCCGCTCACCACCGGAGAGGGTGGTGACGGGCCAGTCCCCGGGCGGGCACCCGAGCGCGTCCATGGCCTGCTCCAGCTGGGCGTCGAGGTCCCAGGCGTTGGCGTGGTCCAGCTCCTCCTGGAGCTTGCCCATCTCGTCGAGCAGCGCGTCGGAGTAGTCGGTCGCCATCAGCTCGGCGATCTCGTTGAACCGGTCGAGCTTGCCCTTGATCTCGGCGACGCCCTCCTGGACGTTCTCCAGGACCGTCTTGTCCTCGCTCAGCGGCGGCTCCTGGAGCAGGATGCCGACGCTGTACCCGGGCGACAGGAACGCGTCCCCGTTCGACGGCTGCTCCAGCCCCGCCATGATCTTGAGCACGGTCGACTTGCCGGCACCGTTCGGACCGACGACGCCGATCTTCGCCCCCGGCAGGAAGTTCAGGGTGACATCGTCGAGGATCACCTTGTCGCCGTGCGCTTTACGCGCCTTGCGCATGGTGTAAATGAACTCAGCCAAGAGAAACCGTCCGGCAACTTGAATCTGGCAGTGGGCAGATACACCCCATCTTGCCGTACGGCTAGCCCTGGGCGGAAACGCGCATCGGGTGGGGGGTGTGACCTGGGGTTTTGTGGTCGGTCGCTGGTGCTGAGCCGTTGCTGGTGGGGGACTGGCCAGCACGTGGCGTGAGGTGGGGAGGGTGTGGGGGATGCGGGGGCGCGTCGTCCGGGTGGTTCGGGGTGTGGGTTCCTTCTTCAGGTGGCTGTGGGAGGAAGTCGTCGGGGAGGCCGTGCTGACGGTGGTCGCCTGCGGTGCGCTCGTGGGGCTGGCGCTGGCCTTCGTCTGGGGGTGGGAGCGCAGTCCGGGTGTCACCGGGAGTGCCGGTGGCGTTGTGCTGGCTTTTCTGGGCTTCGCCGGGTGGGAGGTGCTGCGTCCCGGCAGGGCGGGACGGCGGGGGCGACTGGTCGGGGTGGCGGCCCTTGCGTTCTGCTGGGCCGCCGCCTTCCTTGCCTACGCCTTCTGGTCCTGCGGCTGCCTGTGAGGGAGCTGAGGTGTTACGGCGTGTTCCTGCGGCGTACGAGGATCAGGGACGCGCCGCCGATCAGCACCAGGCCGATCGCCGTGCCCGCGATCAGAGGGGTCGCGTTGGAGGAGCCCGTCGCGGCCAGGTTGAGGTCGTCCGAGGGGGCGCTGACCGTGGGGGTGGGCTCGGTGCCGGTCTGGGTGGTGATGCCGGTGTCCATGCCCTGGGTCTTGCAGTCCAGGACCCCGGTGAAGCGCTTCTCGAAGCCGGTGGGGCTGGTGATGGTGAGGTCGTAGGGCTGGTCTTCCCGCAACGGGACCGTCACCGTGCTGGTCGCGCCCGCGGCGATGCTGTGCTCGGCGCCGAGCAGCTCGAAGGTGAAGGGTGCGTCGCCGACGTTGGACGCCGTGATGTCCAGGCCGCCCTCGGCGCAGTTCTTGCGGGCGGACACCGCGGGTATGGCGCCCGTCGAGGCCCAGGTCGCGGTCGCCGTCACCGAGACCGTGGACCCGCTGGAACCGGCCAGGATCTGGGTCTGGCTGCGGCTCTCGGAGGCGAAGGCGCGGCCGACCGGGACGGTGGTCGTGGCGTTCAGCGTCAGTTCCGCCGTGCCGTCCGCCGCGTCCTCGGGGACGTCGAAGAACAGGCGGTCTCCGTCGGCCGCCGACGTGACCGGCTCGCCGTCCGCGTCGACGATGCGGACGCCGCTGGTGACGGCGTTCGCCGGCGGGGTGACCGTCACCGTCTCGGCGTCGGTGCGCACCGTCACCGGGCCGAGCTTCTCGCCGGGGCGGCCGGAGACCGCGGGCGGGTCGAGGGTGAGGGACGCCTTCGGCTCCTCCGCGTCCCGCGCGTTCTTCTCCAGGTAGTCCGCGAGCTTCTCGGCCTCGGCGTCCACGGCGTCGACGTCCGCGCCGTCGGAGTAGCGCCAGATGGCCACCTGCGTGCCGGCCGCCGCGTCCTGCTCGGTGAGGCCGCCGCTGATGCCCGCCTCGCGGGCGAGTGCCGCGAGGTCGTTCACCTGCGGGTAGGAGTTCTGGAGGATCCAGCGGATCCGGCCCGCGTCCTCGTTGGCGCCCAGGGACGTGCCGCTCCACGGCGTCTCGTAGTACCTGGCGTCCTCCTGCGTGGGGTTGTGCAGGTCGACGCAGTAGGTCTGGAGGGTGCCGCCGCCCTCGACGGACATCTCGAACAGGCCCGCCGACACCTCCAGGTCCCCGCTCTCCGCGTGGACCACCGCGGCGCCGTACGTCTTCAGACCGCTGATGGTCGCCGTCGCCCCGCCCCGGGGTGCCGTCCCGCTGTCCGCGACGGCCGTGCCCGCACCGGCTGCCACGCTGGTGGCGACCAGTCCGGCGGCCAGCGCCGCGCCCGCGGCACGACGGGCCACCCGCCGTCTGCGCTCCGGCTGCCGAAGCAGTGCGAGCGGTGCGGACAGCGTCGACAGCACGGACGGCGCGGAGAGCGAAGAAAGCACGAAATTCCCCTTCGAGTGGCACCCGTTGACGCGGAGAGCAGGTCCCACCAGCAGAAATCAGCAGCCCCAGTAACCCCAAGAGCTATTTCTGGCATCCTAGGTACGGGCCCGCGCCGCTTTTCCCGGAGATCCCGTCGGCCAACCGATCCGAATCGGAATCGTTATCGCCGAGACCGGTCGCGAGCAGGGCTTATCGACAAATCCACCCCGTTGGGCGGCGTTCAACCGCCGATAAGACGCGGTTTGGCTGGCCGTCACGGTTACGTCACCAATGCCGGTTCCGGGGTCTGGTGGCCGTGCCTGGTCTCCGCGGGCCGCTCCGGTCCCCCGGGGTCGGAACTTCCGGTCGGCGTCTCCCAGTTGGGCTCCGGCTGCTGTGCCGTCGTCTGGGTGGCGGGCGCTGTGCCCGCTCCCGCGGGCTCCCCCCTGCCGGGCGGGCGGCGGAAGGCGGTCGTGCCGCGGGCCAGGTCGTGGCCGATCGCCACCGCGTCGATGTCGGCCGACGTCCGGTTCTGCCCCTCGCGCACATCCGTGCGCACCTTCAACCTGCCCTGCACGATCACGGGTTCGCCCACCGACAGGCAGGCCATCGCGTTGGTGGCGAGCTGCCGGTTGGCCCACACGGTGAAGAAGTTGGTGTGCCCGTCCGTCCACGCGCTCTTCTCCCGGTCCCAGTACCGCGCGGTCACCGCCAGCCGGAACCGGGTCGACGGACCCGACGCCAGCTCCCGGTACACCGGCTGCGTCGCGACGTTGCCCACCACGCAGATCACCGTCTCGTTCATGGCTGTCCCCTCCCTGCCCGCCCCGGGACGATCACGCCGGGCGCGGACGGATACGCCGACGGGTCCGTCCCGTACGGCTGCGTCTGCCGGGCGACCGCCTCCGTCGCGATCGCCGCACCGCCAGACTGCCTCCGCCGGGCCGGACCCGCTGAGCGCTGTGGACCAACCCCCGCCTGTGGACAACTCCGCCACCCAGGCGAGTGACCACCCCACCTCGGTCTCCCCCACCAGGGCCCCGGGCCATCACCTCCCCGCGGGCACCCCCACCGCCTCCCCCGCCCCGATCACCCGCGCGTACTGCTCCCGTACCTCCCGGTACCGCAGCAGCTCCGCCGCCACCGGGTCGAGCACCCGCGCCCGCCCGCACCCGGCCGCCGCGTCCCGCAACCGGCGTTCCGCCTCCAGGCCGTAGCGTCGGGCCGGTCCCCGGGCGGCCATCCTGCAACTCCACTCGACGAGCGGTCCGCCGACGATCCCGGCCACCATCAGCAGCACCGGCACCCCCAGGTTCGGCGACATCACCCCCACGATCTGTCCCACCAGCCACAGGCCGCCGACCACCTGAAGCAGCGTCATGGACGCCTGGGCGAGGACGGCCGCGGGCCACCAGCCCGGCCGCGGCGGACGCCCCGGCGGCAGTCCGGCCCGCGCGGCCAGCTCGTCCAGCGCCTCCGGCAACCCCTGCGACCCGCGTACGGCGGCCTCCCGCACGGCCTGCGCCCAGGGCGCGGGCAGCCCGGCCGACGCCCGGTCGGCCACCGTACGCACCGCCTGCTCGACGCGCTGCCGCGCGGTGGCCTCCTCCTCCGGCTGCGGGCGGACCGGGAACCGCCCGGTCAACGGATCACGCCGCCCCTCGAACCAGCGCCACAGCCGCAGCCACGGCGTCCCACACGCCCGGTTGGCGTTGCGCAGCCACGCCCGTTCGGCGGCCTCCCCGGCGGCGGTGGCGCCGACGGCGTCCGCGAGCCGCGCGGAGAACTCGTCCCGCGCACGTTCGCTGAGCCCGCTGCGCCTCCCGGTGGCGTACACCGGCCACAGCCGTACGGCGGCGGCGTCCAGGTCGGCGGAGATGCGGCGGGCCGCCGCGCCGCGCTCCGCCACGAACTGGCCGAGCGACTCCCGCAGTTCGCCGAGGCCGTCCCCGGTGAGCGCCGACACCGCGAGCACGGACGCGCCCGGTTCGCCGTACTCCCCCAGGGCGATGCCGTCCTCGTCGAGGAGACGCCGCAGATCGTCGAGGACCTGCTCGGCGGCCTCTCCGGGCAGCCGGTCGATCTGGTTCAGGACGACGAACATGACCTCCGCGTGACCGGCCATGGGCCGCAGATAGCGCTCGTGGAGGACGGCGTCGGCGTACTTCTCCGGATCGACGACCCAGATCACCGCGTCGACGAGCGCCAGCACCCGGTCCGCCTGCTCCCGGTGCTGTACGGCCGCCGAGTCCAGGTCGGGCAGGTCCACCAGGACCAGTCCGCGCAGTTGCTCCTCCGCCTCGGGGCTCTGCACGGGGCGGCGGCGCAACCGTCCCGGGATGCCCAGCCGGTCGATCAGGCTCGCGGCGCCGTCGCTCCAACTGCACGCGATGGGCGAGGCGGTGGTGGGCCGTCGTACCCCCGTCTCGGAGATGGTCACGCCGGCGAGCGCGTTGAACAGCTGGGACTTGCCGCTGCCGGTCGCGCCCGCGATGGCGACGACGGTGTGCTGCCCCGAGAGCCTGCGCCGCGCGGCGGCCTCGTCCAGGACCCGGCCCGCCTCGCCGAGCGTCCGGCCGTCGAGCCGCGCGCGCGAGAGCCCGACCAGCTCCCGCATGGCGTCCAGCCGCGACCGCAACGGCCCGTCGTACGCCAGCTGCGGCACGCTCCGCGGTCCCGGCGTCCGGGTCTCCACGACGGCGACGGCGGCGGCAGCGGCTGCCTGCCGGGCCGCGGCCTCCTCGCTCACCCGCCGCGCGATCAGCCCGTCGTCCCAGCCGCCCCCCGGGTCCGCGTCGTCGTCCCCCGTACGGCGCCCGGTGGCCTCCGTACGGCGGTTCCTACGGCGGTCAGCAGGGCGCTCACCGGGAGGCGCGGGAGCGGGGGCGGCACCGGAGGGGCGCGCGGTCTGCCGCTGCTCCGAGGCAGCGCCGGTCTTGGAGCCGGTTTGGGGGGAGTCCGCCTGGGAGACCGGCTGAGGGACCGCTTTGGAGTCCCCCTCGGGTCGCACCTCGGGCACCGCCTCGGAGTCCCCCTCGGATCGCACCTCGGGCACCGCCTCGGGCACCGCCTTGGAGTCCTCCTCGGGTCGCACCTCGGGCTCCTCCTTGGAGTCCTCCTCGGAGCCCGCCTCCTGGGCGTCATCCCGGTCGTTCCGGTCGGCCCCCTGCTCCGCCGCGCGGGGTGCCGAAGGCTTCGCGGGGGGATCGTCCGGCTCGTCGCCGTCCTCTTCCGAGTCGGCCTCCTCACGCCCCTCGGACGCGCCCTCCGCGGAAGCGTCATCGGCCTCGGCCTCGGCGGCACCCTCGGTGCGCTCCGCGTGCTCGATGTGCTCGATGTGCTCGATGTGCTCGGCCTGTTCCGTGTGGTCCTGGTCAGTGACGGCGGTCACCGGTCACCTCTCCTTCTGAAGTACGGACAGCGCGGCGATGAGTTCGGCCTGTGGCTCCGGGTGGACCTCCATGGCGTCCAGCGGGGCGAGACGGCGTTCGCGCTCGGTGTTCATCACCCGGTCCAGACAGTCGATGAGCAGACGCCCGCCCCGGTCGCGCAGCCGCAGCGCGCCGTGGGCGCCGATCCGCTCGGCGAGGCCCTCCCCCGCGGAGCGCGCCCGTCGGCCGCCCAGCAGCGCCGTGGCGACGAGCGCGGCGATCACCTCGGGGTCGGGCGCGACGCTCCGGTCGAGTTCGCGCACCTCCTCCTCGGCGTACTCCTCCACCTCGCGCCGCCACCGCCGTACCGCCAGCCCGATGCGGTGCTCGACGGTCTCGGTGGACGGCTCCTGGGCGGCGGTGAGTTCCGGCGCGCCCGCCGCGGGTTCGCGCCGCCAGGCGTCGTCGACGCGTTCGTCGGCGGCGGTGACGGCGCACAGCAGCAGCTCGCACAGGCTCTCCACCAGGGCGTCGAGGAGTTCGGCCGCGGTGCAGTCGAGGGGGAAGGCGCGCCAGCGTTTCAGCGCGTCCCCGGCGAGTACGGCCCCCAGCTGCAACCGCCCCCGTACGCGCGAGTGTTCGCTGTCGTAGGCGGTGTCGACGGCGCCGGTGAGCCGCAGGGCGGCGGCGTACTGCGCGGCGGCGGCACCGGCGAGTTCGGGCAGCCGGGCCTTGAGGGAGTCGAGGAGGCCGTACGCCGTGCGGGCCATGGTGTGCTGGCGGGCGCTGGGGTCCTGGGCCTGCTGGACGAGCCAGGTGCGCAGCGACGCCACGGCGGTGGCGGGCAGTAGTCCGCCGCCCCAGGCCGACTCGGGCAGCTCGGGCACGGTGAAGCGGGGTACGTCGCCGAGCCCGGCCTTGGTGAGCAGCGCCCCGTACTGCCGGGAGACCTCGGAGACGACCTGGTGGGGTACCCGGTCCAGGACGGTCACGAGGGTGGCCCGGTACTCCTTGGCGGTGCGCAGCAGGTGCCAGGGCACGGCGTCGGCGTAGCGGGCGGCCGTCGTGACCATGACCCAGATGTCGGCGGCGCAGATCAGCTCGGCGGCGAGGACGCGGTTGTCGGCCACCAGGGAGTCGACGTCGGGGGCGTCGAGGAGGGCGAGGCCGGGCGGCAGGGTGTCGGCGGTCTCGATCCTGAGGACGCGCGCGGGGTCCTCCCCGGGGAGGAGGAGATCGTCCGCCGACTCGCGCTGGGGCACCCACACACGCGTGAGGTCGGGCAGTACGCGCATCCCGCTGAACCAGTGGTGGTCCTCCGGATGGCAGACGAGCACCGGCGTCCGGGTCGTGGGCCGCAGCACCCCCGCCTCGCTGACCCGTCTCCCCACGAGGGAGTTGACGAGGGTCGACTTGCCCGCGCCGGTGGAGCCGCCCACGACGGCCAGCAGGGGTGCTTCGGGTTCTCTCAACCGGGGCACCAGGTAGTCGTCGAGCTGCGCGAGGAGTTCGTCGCGGTTCGCACGCGCGCGTGCGGCCCCCGCCAGGGGCAGCGGGAAGCGTGCGGCGGCGACACGGTCGCGCAGGGCGGAGAGTGCGTCGAGCAGCTGAGGCCGTACGTCCAAGGTCACCACATGCGAAGAATGCCCAATTTTAGGGGAATTCTGAAGCATATAGACATGTCTGCGCGCCGATGGAACACAAGGGACGGAAGGGATGAGCGGGACATGGGCACAGCCGAGGCATAACGAGTACACAACACCCGGGACGCGGGGCGCCAAAAGCGATGCACGATTCGTACCTGCCTGCGATTATCGGGACCGCTTCACCGAACCTCCACACCGAGCCACGGAGGAGGAGCGACAGGGACACGGATCCGGGAGCCCTATCCTTGTCCCCGGCAACGTCAGGGAACAGCCCGTACCCGGGCACCGCGACAGAGGCCACACCAGGCCCCCGTAGCTCAGTGGATAGAGCAGGCGCCTTCTAAGCGCTTGGCCGCAGGTTCGAGTCCTGCCGGGGGCGCCCAGTCTCCACCCTCCCATCGGGAGGGCATTTTTGCTGGTCAGATGCCGTTTAATCGGGCTCGACAGAGCAGTTTCAGGGGTGCGGGTGGGCCCCGGGCGGAGTCGGCAGGTGTCCGGCTGGAGACGATTTCGTCCGGCCCTCGACGGGTGTCCTTCCCGAAAACTTCCCGAAGTTCCGAAGCGATCTTTCTGCAACCCCTCGGCGGTCGAGGCGCGACGATCACCCGGCCACACCCCTCAGATGGGGGCAAATCGCCATACAGGTTGAAGGAGCTCTGAATGTCAGATCATCCCTGCCGCCATGAGTCTCGTCTCCACCTCCTTCGACGTGCCCGACACGGGCGACTACGCACACGACTGGGCCCTGGTTGATGTGGAGACGTCGGGCCTCATAGCCCGGCGAGACCGCGTGCTGTCCGTCGCGGTGATCACGATCGGCCCGGACGGCGAGCAGACCGGGGAGTTCTCGACCCTGCTCAATCCGGCCTGCGACCCGGGACCGGTGGAGGTGCACGGGCTGACCGTCGAGCGGTTGCAGGGTGCGCCGAGCTTCGACCAGGTCGCCGGGCGGATCGGCGCGATGCTCCAGGACCGGGTCCTGGTCGCCCACAACGCCCAGTTCGACTACGACTTCCTGGCTCACGAGTTCGCCCGCGCGCGGATGTGGCTGCCGGTGTCGCAGCGGCTGTGCACCCTGGCTCTGAACCGCCAGGTGGACCCGCCGACGAACGACATGAAGCTCGGCACCCTCGCCGCCCATTACGGCGTCCCTCAGCAGCGTGCGCACGATGCGCTGGACGACACCCGTGTGCTGGCCGGGATCCTGCGGGCGTCTCTGCGTGAGGCGGCGCGGCTCGATCTGCCCTTGCCACTGGTGGCCTGCCCGCCCCGGGCGGAGTCGCAGTTCACACCGAAGCCGCCAAAGACTCCCTGCGCCTACCGCAACCCGGGACGCATGACTCCCGGCGGGCCTCTCCAGCAGGGGATGAAGGTCGCGATCACCGGTGAGACCGCCCATGCCCGTGCGGAGCTGGTGGGGCGGGCGGTCGCCGCCGGGCTGAACATGATGACCTCCGTCAGCCGACACACCAGCGTGCTGGTCACCAATGAACCGGCGTCTGGTTCGGCGAAGGCCCGACGCGCAGTCGCCGAAGGCGTGCCGGTCATCGACGAGCACACCTTCCTGCGGCTGCTGGCCGACGTACGGCCGGGAACAGCACATGAGACGACGGCCGCGGCTGTCACCCCAGTGGCCGAGCCGGAACCAGTACCAGTCGTCGGACCCGTGGAGTCAGCGCGCACCCCAACCGGTGCCGTACCCGTCCCGCAAGCCGCAGCCCTCCCCCGGGCCGCATCCGGTACGGGGGTACCCGCTCCGCGCCGACCGGTGCCCTCCGTCGGCACGTCGGACAAGCCTCTGGCCGGGCGTCGCGTACTAGTGCTCGGCGGTGTCCATGCCGATGCCGCGGCGGCCCGTACCCGCATCGTCGAACTCGGAGGGTCCGCGGCCATCAACCTCTCCGCCAGCGTCACCGACGTCGTACTCCTGAAGGGAGGGGAGGGTGACCGGCGCATGAGCCGCATCACCGCCCTCGAACTCCCCGTGCACGACCTCCACTGGCTCAGTGCTCCGGCCGTCACCGCTCCGACCTCGGCGACGTTCCGGACTCAGGAGCCGCACGTGATGCCGAGAGGCGGCGTCATCGACCTGCCCATGCCGCAGGGCAGAGCCGCGCCGGAGTGGTACGTCACCGCCGGCTGGGCCCCGCAGTCCGACCACGGGATCGACGTCGTCGCCTTCCTCCTCGACGAGGACGAGCAGGTCACCTTCGACGAGGACTTCATCTTCTACGGCGCCCCGGAGAACCCGTCCGGAACCGCGCGGCTGCTGACCGGCGGCCCCGCCGAACAGACCATCGCCCTCAACCTGGCCTCCCTGCCGCCCGCGACGCGCAAGGTCGTCGTCGCCGCCGCCATCGACGGCGCCGCCACCTTCGGGACGGTCGGTGCGATCCAGATCGGTGCCGCCCCCGGCAGCAGCGGCGCACCGCTCGCCCGGGCAACCCTGGACGCCGCCACCACCGAACGCACCATGCTGCTCGCGGAGGTCTACCGCCGTGGCCCGGTGTGGCGCCTTCGAGCCGTCGGCCAGGGCTACGACCACGGCCTCGACACCCTCGCACGCGGATACGGCGTCAACATCGCCGACTGAACGGCGGTGCCGGAGGTGGAGGTCGCCGCGCCCTCCGGCGCCTGGGTCAGGCCCGGCGACGCGGTGCGGGGGTAGTCCCAGGCTTGGGAACGGGCGTGCTCGGGGCCGACCCGGCGGGCAGTCGCTGGGGGCCTTCGATGCGCTGCTGGAGTTCGGCGAGCTGACCCGTGATGCACCGGGCGTAGGTGGCGAGTAGGACGGGGACGCTGTTGCCGGCCCACTCGGCGACCTGGGCGGGTGGGATGCCGTTGTTGAGCCAGGTGGTCAGGCAGGTGTGGCGTAGGTCGTAGACGCGCTTGCCCACGGGTGACTCGTATTCGTGCTCCGGCAGGACGGCCTCGCGGGCCTTGTTCCAGGCTCGGCGGAAGACCGATCCGGCCAGCAGCCCGCCCTTCTCGCCGGGGAAGAAGAGGTCGCCCGGCTGGAGGCCGTCCCTCTTGATCAGGTCGCGGAGGACAGCGACGAGTGCGGGGTGGGCGGGGACGGGGCGGGTGTCGCCCTCGGCGCGACCCTTGAGGTCTCGGGTCTCGTGGACGCGGCCGTCGTCGGTCCACTGGCTGCCGACCTCGGGCTCGGCGGTGTGGACGAGCAGCTCGCCCCAGCCCTCGGCGGGCAGTGTAGTGGCGCTGACGCGGAGGGCTACGGCCTCCTCCGGCCGCAGACCGGCGTAGTACAGGGTGGCGAAGAAGGCGTGGAGGCGGTGTCCGGTGCGGGGGCGGTCGGCGATCCAGGCCAGAAGGCGGGCGACCTGCACCGGGTTGAGCAGCGACCGCTTGTCGACGGCCTCGGCCACCTTGGGGGCAGCGCCTTCCTCCTTGCCCTTGGGGAGCGGGTTGGCGGTGAGGATCTTCTGCCGGACGGCGTACTTCATCGCCACGTTGAGGATTCGCTGCTCGCGCTTGACGGAGCTGGCGGCGGCCGGGCTGCCGTCCAGAAGCGTGTCGAGCGCGTGCAGGACGGCGTCGACGCGTTTGGTGTCCTCCCAGGCCGTCATGGGCAGGGAGTTGCGGGCTATCCACGACAGGATGGTGCGGACCTCGGGCGGCGCCTCGGCGCGTCGGATCTTGTTGAAGGCGTACTCGCGCAGTGCCCGGCGTACGTCGATCGGGTCGAACCGGTCCGGGAGTTCGGTACGCAGCAACGCGAGAGTGACCTTGGTGAGGGCCTTGGCGGTGTTCTTACGGTTGTTGGCCGAGATGCGCGGCCATTTCATGTCGACGTACTGGAGGGCGAATTCGTAGGTGGTGACCTCGGCAGCCGAGGTGGCGTGTGAGACCGGCAGGCCGGTGTCCATGTCGAACGGTTCGCCGTTGTTCGCGGCTACGCGTAGCGTTGCACGGAAGGATTCGGCGAGCGCACTCGTGGCATAACTCTGGCCGTGACGCCTTCCGTTGACGGACCACCGCACGGTGTAGCTGGTCTTGCGCTTCCCCCGATATATCTCCGTGTCATAGAAGCGGACCTTGAAGGACCGGTTGCTCAAGCGTGGTCCTCGCAGTCGGTCAGCCAGTTCTCGTAGTCACTGCGGCGGATGCGCAAAGCACCGTTGGGTATGCGTATGCAGCGCGGGGCTGTGCCCTTCTTGCGCCAGTCGTAGAAGGTGGAGCGCGAGATGCGGAGGTCGTCGCAGAACTCGTCGACCGTGAGTTTGTCGGTGGGGCGGCGGGGCGGAGACGTCAAGCGGTGCTCCTTGGGCAGGGGGCGGGGCTGTCCTTCTTTTGCACCGGATCGGTGCGAAAGGCAGGCGGACGCGGAGTTGCCAGTCGGTAGCGGCGTAGACCCGTGGGCTGGGTCAGCACCTCGATCGGCACCACAACTATCCATAGAATCGCCGGTTTGGATAACCGGCGATCGTCGTCTATGTTGCGCTCGCGCGGTTCGCCGCGAAGCGGCTTCCCAGGAGCGGGAAGTACCGAAAACCGGCACATCAATCGACTATTTCGTCAACCGGCGATCGTGCCCTAAAGTCTTGGGACGCCTTCTACCGCCTTCTTTTTTGGCACCCTTTCTGCCGTGAGAGATGTCGCGAGACAGGGCTGGACTTGCGCGGCCCGGGTGTGGCTATGTGTTGACGGCACCTCCGGAAAGCGCGAGCGGCCACCAGTGCGCCACGCGCTACCGGCTGGTCAACTCCCCCACCCCTGATGCCCGTACCGCCACGACGACGGTGAGCCGTGGGTCCCCGCCCACCCGCAACCGAGTGAGGAACCGCCCCTCTTGGCCCGAATCCGCACCATCAAGCCCGAAGCCTTCGTCTCCGAGTCCCTGGCCGCCGTCTCCCTGACCGCCGAGCGCACCTTCATCGGCCTGCTCACCCAGGCCGACGACCAGGGCCGCCACCGCGACCACGCCGCGATCATCGCGGGACAACTGTGGGTGCTGCGCCCGGAACACGGGCCTTCGGACGTTGAGACGGACCTCGCCCAGCTCGCCGATGCAGGGCTGGTCTGCCGCTACACGGGGTTCGACGACAAGCGGTACCTGCACATCGTCACCTGGAGCCGACACCAGAAGATCAACCGGCCCAGCAAGAGCCGCCTCCCCGCCTGCCCGCACCACGACGCCCCGGCCGCCGCAGCCACGCCAATCCCCACGGGGGTCCGCTTCACGGAGCCCTCCATGCCGCCTCACGAAGCCCTCCATGCAGACGCACGCGAGATGCGCGAGCCCGCACAGAATCCGGGCACCGGTAACGGACCCGCAGGTCAGGAGGGGTTCACGGCGTCCTCCGTGACGGCTCACGGAGGACGCCCGGAGCCGTCGGTGAAGCCTCACGGTACGGATCTAGGACCTAGGATCATGGACCTAGGAAGTACCCCTTCGGGGGGCGCGAGCGCCCACACACCCGACACCGTCTCGGCCCGGCATCTGATCGCCGAGTACGTCGCCGCCTGCGCCCACCGTCCACCAGCCGGTGTCCTGGACCATCTCGGCCGGGAAGTGCGCAAGATGCTCGCGGAAGGCATCGCCCCCGCCCACATCCGGGCCGGACTTGAACGCCACCGGGCCAAGGGCCTGCATCCCAGCACCTTGCCGAGTCTCGTCCACGAGGCCATGAACGCCGCGCCCGTGCCGGTCGGCCACACGCCGTGGACGAACCCCAGCGACATCGACGCCGCCTACGGAGGTGACCTCTGAGCGCCACCCTCGTCCGAGAACCCCGCCAGGTCGGTCCACTCGCCGACCGGCTCAACACGATCCTGGCCACCCGCGGTATCGACCCCCGCGTCACAGCCGAGGATCCGCCGACCGAGCCCGTCACGGCACTGGAACTCGCGGACGCCCGGATCCCCGCCCGCTACCGCCGTGCACTGGCCGATCACTCGCAGATCATCGCCTGGGCCGACCACATCGCCGGAGCAGGACGCCCCGGGCCCGGCGGCCCCGGCATCGCCGAGGGCCCCTCGCTGCTGATCGCCGGCCCCACCGGCACCGGCAAGACCCACCAGGCGTACGGCGCCGTCCGCGCTCTCCTCACCCGAGGTGTCCGCCTGCGCTGGGAGGCCACCACCAGCGCCGACCTGCACGCGCGCCTCCGCCCCCGTGCCGGGCACGACGGCGAGCGGGAACTGCAGACGCTGGCCCGCTGCCCGCTGCTGCTCCTGGACGACCTCGGCGCGGCCAAGACCAGCGAGTGGACGGAGGAGCTCACCTACCGGCTCATCAACCACCGGTACGAGCACATGCTCCCCACCCTCATCACCACCAACCTCCCCACCGCCGAGCTGCGCACCGCGCTCGGCGACCGCGTCGCCTCCCGCCTCGCCGAGATGACCGAACGCGTCGTCCTCACCGGCCCCGACCGACGCCGCACCGCGCCTGCCGCCTGAGGGCGGCACCGCGTCTCCCGCTCCGTACCGCCACCTCGCCCTGCCCGCGCACAGACATGCCCTCACACACGCGAGCCCCTGGAGAGCCCCTGCATGACACCTGGCAACACCGTGCCTACAAGCGCCGAAGAGACTCCGGCAGCATCCCTGGCGCACTGGATCACCTCGCCCACCGCAGCCGTACTGCTGCTCGCGGTCCTCGCCCTGACCGCTGGGTGGCGGTGGCAGCGCGCCCGCAAGCCCGGTAACGGACAGCGAGCTCGTACCGCCGCGATCCCGGTTGCCGCCGTCGCCGCGATCGGCTGCACCGCATACAGCGCGGACACCAGCTGGCGCTTCGCCGCCGACTACCTCGACATGGGCGGCACCATCGAGCGCGCCGCGATGTTCGCTGTCGCCGAGCTCGCCTTGTTCTCCACCGCGCTGATGGCCCGGGCGAACCTCAACGGCCCGAAGCAGTCGCCCGGCCTGCCCGGCACCCTCACCTGGATGATCACCGGCGTGCAGATCGTGCCCGCCTACGCCGAGTCCGGGCTGGTCGGCGGAACCGTGCGAGCCTTCGTCGGCCCGGTCCTGGCGGCCGTGCTGTGGCACCTGGCCATGGGCATCGAACTGCGCAACCACAGCCCGCACTCCGCCTCCCGCAGCCTGACCGCCGTCCTCGCCCGACAGGCACGCGAACGCCTGCTGGCCCGCGTGGGGATCGCCGACCGGGACGCGGACGCCGCCCGGATCATCCGCGAGCGCGCCCTCGACCGGGCCGTCACCCTGATCCTCCGGGCAGATGCCCTGAAGCCCGAGAAACGCGCCAAGCGGCGAGGCCAGCGCCTCACCCGCCGCCTGCACCAGGCACTGGAGCAGGCCGATGTCGACCGCGACGCACAGCAGGACGGGTTGCTGCTGCGCAAACTCGCCACCCGCCAACAAGCCCTCGCCTTGGCCTCTATCCCGCTGCCTGCCCGCTGGCCCCACCCCGCCCCGGGGTCTACGGACGGATCCACGATCGCCAGCCTGCGGGCCGACATGGCAAATCGGGCAGAGAATCTGGGCAGCCCGACTTCGCAGGTCGCGGGTGATGACGCCTCCGACCGCGCAGCCCGCCCTCGGCCCGAAAACCGCCCGCCCCAGCCTGCCCGCACCGCCACCAGCCCGGAACCGAAACCGGGCGAGGATCCGCCGGACATCGATCCGGGCAGGGCTGCGCGGGCGAAGCCAAATCGCCCGGGCCACAAACCGCGGGCGACACGGAACCTCCTCACCGAGTACGCCCATCGCCTCCACCGCGACACCGGACGTCTCTCCCGTGACCTGTTGGAGAACGCCGTGCGCGAGGACGGCTACAGCGTCGCCAGCGACACCGCCGGAGAAGTCGTCCGCGGCGTCAAGGCCAACCTGCGCACCAGGCCAGCCAGCCACCCGTAGTGAGACCGCCCCTACACCCAAGCCCTCAGGAAGACCGCTCGATGCACGACTCGCACCACGAACTCCACGACGTTCAAAAGGAGATCAACACCCCCACCTCAGCCCCAGCAAGTTGTCCCGGGAGCAATGCTCCCGGAGTCCCTGCCCCCGGGGTGGCAGGAACGGCCCAACGCCAGGGGGCGCCGGACCGGCAGGCAGCGACCGAGGGCGGACCGCAGCCGGGAGAGGGACGACCAGCCGAGTCCCTTGCGCGGCGGCGTCAGCGCGCCCGACAGCCGAAGAAGCACAAGCGCCTTCACCAACCCAGCTGCCGCATGAACGACACCGAGTACAAACGCTTCACCGACGCAGCCGCCCACTGCCAGATGACCAACGCCGCCTTCCTCGCCTACGCCGTCGACAAGGCCGCCCGCGACCTGACCCGCACCGCCGCCGAGATCGCCACCGAACGGGAGATCATCGAGGAACTGTTCGCTGCCCGCCGGAACCTGGGCCGCATCCATGGCCTGTTTAACCAGGTCGCCAGGGCACTCAACTCCGGCGCCGACGCCCCCTACCTGAACGCCGCCGCCCAGGCTGTCCGCAGCGCGGCCCGCCGGATGGAGGACGCCGCCGACGCTCTGCTCGCCCACCGGGACAGCGGTGCCGCCGCGTGATCCCCAGCATCCACATGCGCGGCAGCAAGACGTACGGGCTGATCCGCTACCTGTTCGGGCCCGGCACCCATGAGGAACACACCGACCCGCACCTGGTGGCCGCCTTCGACCCGCTCACCCTCGACCCCGGCCGCGACCCGCGAGCCACCTACTGGCAGCTTCAGCGGTTGCTCGACCAGCCCGTCAACGCCCTGCCCGACGGTCGGCGCCCCAGGAAGCACGTGTGGCACCTGTCCGTGCGGGCCAGCCCGGAGGATCCGGTCCTGCCCGATGAGGACTGGGCGGACATTGCCCGTCGCATGGTCGCCGCCACCGGCATCGCTCCCGACGGCGACGATGCCGCGTGCCGGTGGGCCGCCGTCCGGCACGCCGACGACCACATCCACATCATCGCCACCCTGGTCCGCGACGACGGCCGACGGCCCCGCCTGCACAACGAGGCCCGCCGCGCCCAGGCCGAGGCCCGCGCCATAGAGGCCGACTACGGCCTGCGCCGCGTCGCACCAGGCGATGGCACCGCCGCCAAACGTGCCACCAGTGCGGAGCGGCACAAGGCGGAACGGCAGGGCAGGAGGCGTCCTGCACGCGAGGAGCTGCGGGAGGCCGTACGGCGTGCGGTGGCTGGCGCGGCAAGCGAGGAGGAGGTCTTCGACCGGCTGGCTGCCGCCGGTGTGCTGATCCGCAAGCGGGTCGCCCCTTCTGGTGACCTGCTCGGCTACAAGGTGGCGCTGCCCGATGACCGCAACGGTGAGAAGGAACCGGTGTTCTACGCGGGCTCCACGCTCGCCCCCGATCTGTCCCTGCCCCGCATCCGGGAACGCTGGACCCTTCCCGCGCAGGCTGCCGCCTCGGCGGACGGCTCCGCCCCGGAGGAGCCCGCTCTGCCGGACGTGACAGGTCCCGCGTTCGCACGGCGCCGCGCCACCGCCGCCGCCTGGCAGGCGCTGCTGGTCATCGACCACTGTGACGACGGCGGGGCAGCAGCCCACATTGCCGCGGCGGGGGAGGTGCTGGACGCGCTCGCCAAGACTTCCGCCGCCCACACCCGCGCTGAACTGCGTGAGGCGGCGTTCGTGTTCGAGCGGGCCAGCCGCTCCCACGTGAAGGCCGTACGCGGGCACGACCGGGCCCTGCGCCAGGCCGCCCGCGATCTCGTCCACAGCGGGCCCGCCCTCGGCCGCGGCGAAGACGGCGCCACCACCGCCATGCTCATCGACATGGCCTTCTTCCTCGCCGTCGCCGCGGCGAACTGGCACGCCAAGAGGCACCACGGCCAGCAGGCCGCCGCCGCCCGGCAAGCCGCCGAGCACCTGCGTGCCGCCTACCAGGCCGCCGCAGCCCATCCGATGGCCATCCTCCGCCAGCGAGGCCAGCGCTTGGGCCCACGTGTCCGCCAGCGGCACGCCGACCTCCTGCACCAGGTGCTGCCGGAGCTGGCGGAACGGGTCCGGGCCGAGCCCGGCTGGCCCGCCCTGGCCGCCACCCTCGACGACGCCCAAAGGGCCGGTCACGACCCGGCCGCCCTGCTTGCTGACGCCACCCGACGGCGCGAACTCGACACCGCCACGTCCGTCAGCGATGTCCTCGTCTGGCGCCTGCGCCGCGACGCCCACCTGCCCGCGAGTCCTCACGATGCATCGGCCCGAGGCAACCGTCGGACCCTACCTTCGGCGCCCAGCGCACAGTCGGCGCCCAGCGCTGTGAACGACTCCAGCCGTCGGCGCTGACCGGCAAGGCGGGCGGAACATAGCCGACGATCGCCGGTTGGCCAAACCGGCGATCCTCCGGACCATTGATGCCTGCACCCACCCAAACTCCCATGAGGAGCACCTGTATGCCCGGAACCGAGACCCGACCCCGCCCCGAGATCGTCGCTCTGCTCTGTGACGCCGACTTCAAGCGCCGCCGTGACACCAACACATGGACCCACCGCGACGGACGCCCGTTCAGCGAGGAAGAGCAGGCCCTTGCCTTCACCGCCACCCGAGCCGAGTTCGAAGAAATGAAGGGACAGTTCACCCGCTATCAGGAGTACCTGCGCACGGGCTGCGAAGCACCGGAGGCTCTGCAGCGCTTCCTCGCCCCGTTCATGGAACAGCTCACCAAGAAGACACTCGGCAACGCCGTCCAGCTCATGAACAAGGACGACCGGGCCGAGCTCGACCGACTGCTCCGCCTCGTCACAGACCCAGTTCGCCCCTTCACCCCGTACACCTTCTGACCCTGGCACCCTGTGTCACCGCGTTCCCACCGTGCTGGTGACCGGCTTGCAAGACAAACTCGACATCTGGCAGATGGGCGCGTGCGTTCCAAGCGATAGCCCGTAGGACTCGGCGCGTCGAACCACCACCAAGGGGCGGGGGCGGATCGCCGCCAGCAGCCCCAGACCGTGACGCCGCAAGGACGCCAGCCACGGACACAGCAGCAGGAAGCCGGGCCTCCCCTGCGGGGGAGGCCCGGCTTCAATGCGTTGGTTGGCTCTCAGTTGGCTGGGGCCCGCAGGAGCCTGTCACGCGTGCTCTCCGGCAGCACCCGGCGCAGCACCGGAACACTGGAGCCGAGGGAGTCGGCGAACGCGGCGACGAGGTCGTGCGGGACGCTGCTGCTGAACGAAGCCGCCCACAGGTAGCCCGCGCCGAGCACTGGCTCGGCCCATGCCTGCCACCCAGCCAGGGCGGCCCCGTCCGCCTCAGTCACCAGGGCCTGTGGATCGCCGTCCTGGATGAGGGGCGGCACCTCACCGAGGCGGAAGTGGGAGGCGAACGTCGAATCCACCGCTCCCGTGCCGGGCTGGTCGATGTCACGGAGCCAGCCGTGCGCCGTAACGGCGTCGAGAACCAGCTCTGGGCCACCGCACGGCATGGTGGGCTGATCGCGGACGTCAAGCGCGGCAAGGAAGTCGGCAAGGACCTCCCCCGGGACATCGGGGGTGAAATAGGCCGACCAATGGGCGAGCGGACTGCTCAGGTCCGTACGAGCGGACACATGCCAGGCGATCGGCAGGTCCCCCAGGTGGAACGGCTCATCCGGCAGGACCCACTGCGCCCACCGCAGGAAGTCGGGGCTGATGTGCAGGACGGTGCTACGCACCACTTCACGGTCCTTCGGCACGTCGCTCAGCTCCCGTAGCCCGCGGACGATCGTCAAGCTCGTCCAGCCGAGGCCAGCGAGTGCGTCGGCAACGGAGTCGTACTGGCGTGCGTCGTCACCGGCCAGGTGCCGGGGACCGACCCAGTACGCGGACGGGACATTGGCCGGGGCAGGTGAACCGGACAGGAAGTCGGATTGCAGTTGCCCTCCCAGGGCTTGAAGATTCTAGTGCCGTCAGCGGTGCCCAAGGCTGGACCGGTGTGCTGGGTCGGCTGCTCCGCAGTCTCGAACGGCGGAGGGTTAGCTGTGTGACCGCGCCATGCCATCAACGTCGGCCGACGTCTCGGTGTCGAGGGACATCCGGTAGCCACGTACTCGGCCTCACCGGTAACACCACGAGTGTGACCCGGGTCCTGGGCCGAGCAGCCAATCGCGCAGCCGCAGGGCTTCGACAGTGGTGGTGAAGCCAGAGCCTGCGGGCGCCACCGCCCCAGGCAATCACCTCTATGACCTGTTGCTTTGCAAGGAGGTCGTCTAGGTTCACATGCCGCTGCGGCGTTGGCCAGTCATTCGTGGACCTTTGCTGTCTGCCTCCGGCGAACTGAGACCCACACGGCGATACTCCGAAGCCACGGCCTCCGCCAGGACGACGGCAGTGGTGAACTCAGCCACCCCCGCCCCAAGCCAAGGCCCGCCCTGGTCACGGGGCTCACGCCGCGGGGGACAGCGGGCACCTGCGTGACCAGGACGGGGGCTTAACCTCGGCGGAGGAACTTGCTCTGGCCCCGGTGCTTGCCGGTCCTCCTGCCCGAGGTCGGCTGTCCCACCGCGGGGGCATCGCTCGGCCGGGCGGGGCGTTCCGGGTGGTCCTCACTGAGGAGGGACTGCCAGACCCGCTCCTGCAGCTCGCGGATGCAGGGGCCGCATGCGAACATCGGCGCCTGGGCACCAGCGACTCTGGCGGGGCCGATCCACAGGACGCGCGTCCACCGCTGCCCGCAGTAGAGCCAGCAGTATCCGTCAACCCAGGCGTTTCCGTCGTCGGTGGCCGCCGGGGCGGGCAGTCCTCCGCGGGCAAACTCGGCTATCCCGGGGATCACCCTGTGCTGTAAGGCGACTTCCGTCAGCATTGCTCTTCCACCTCCGCGGTCAACGGCTCTGCGCCGTCGGGGAGGTGGCCTCCTGCTTCTCGGCGTCGGAGAACAGGAGGGTGGGTTCGGCGAGGATGTCGCGGCCGGACTCGCTCTTGTAGATCTCGTCGACGCTGCCGAACCGGGCCTCGGAGTAGTCGAGGTCCAGCAGCGCTGCGGCCTGGCGGACCGACGCCTCGTCGGGCCCCTCGATCTCCAGGAAGGTGGGGAGGTCGGGCCAGGTGTCGAAGTCGAATGCGACTTCGCCCAGGCGCCACTCCTCACGGTAGTTCTCCTGATAGCGGACCTCGGTGAGGCCGACCCGGCGCAGGATGTCGGCCATGGCGTGCAGGTCGGCGACTTCGGTCTCGATCTCCTTGGTGCCGTCGATCGTCGTGGCGTCGGTGACCTGCTTGAGTGTGAGCGTCGAGCGGGTGCCCTCGTCGCGCAGGCGGATCCAGGCCCCGCCGTCCAGGGAGTCGTTCTCGAAGATCTTGCGGGTGAGGAGTGTGCGGGGGAACGCCTGGACGGCGCCGAGAGCAGTGAGCTTGGCCTGGAGGATGGCGGTGTCGACGGCCAGGAACTTCGCCTCGTACTCGTGCTTCATGGGGCCTTCTCTCAGAAGTGGTCGGTGACGGTAGACGCTCGGGCCGCCACAAGCAGGCCCATGCGGTGCGTGTGGTCGTGCGGCTGGCCGACGTGGGGGCGCTCGGTGAACTCGTTCGTGCGCAGGGTGAGCAGGATCTCCCAGTCGCCGAGGAAGTGATGGCGCAGGCGCTCTGGGGAGGTGTAGTGCTCGATCATGTGGTGGCGTCTTTCGACGGGCATCATGAACTCCGCGCCGAACACACCGCCCGGGCGGACCAGGCGCTGCATACGGTCGACGAACTCGGCGAGCGGGCGGTGGTGGTTGGCACTGTAGTGCCACGAGCAGCTCGTCCAGACCGCCTCGCAATGCGGGGCCAGGGGCTCGCCGTCGAGGAAGTCGTTCTCAACGACCTGTACCCGGTCGTGGAGTTCTTCGAGCTTCAGTCGATCGATCAGACCCAACGCGTGTGCCCGGCTGTCACCCGGGAGGTGGACGTCGCCTCCGTGGAGGGCGACCTCGTCACGCTCGATGGCGACGACGTGGTAACCGGCGGCGGCCAGGGGCAGGACGAACTTGCCGTCGCTCGCGCCGACGACCGCGACGGTGGCGTCAGGGGCGACGCGTTCCCGCAGAGTGGCGAGGAACTGGGGGAAGAAGGTGAGGGTGTGCTCCCACAGGCTCTGTGTCTGCACGGGAGTGGGCTCCTTGTGTATCGGTGTCCATGATCACGCGGAGGACCTCGTCAGGACTGCGCCCACTGGTGTCGATGCGATGCATCGGGAAGGAGAGGTAGGCGTCCGTCACCCGGTCCGTGACGGTCTCGATCAGTGCGTCCCACCGCGATAGGGGCTTGTTCCGGCCGACGAGGCGGCGCTGTCGTTCGTCGTTGGCGCAGACGAGGTGGTAGGCGACGGGTGTCGGTATCCACCGCGGCAGCGTGACGCCGAGCCGGGCGCCCAAGGCGCGGTGGTTGGCGAGGCACCGGGCGAAGTAGCTCTCGACCACGACCGAGACGCCAGCGTCGAGGTGGCACTGGATCTCTTCGGCCGCGGTGAACAGCGCGGAGAGGTACAGGCACATTCGTGCTTCTACGTTCGTCCGCGCGTCCACCGTCTGCCTGACGGGCTGGTAGAGGGCCGGGACGGTGGGGACGAGGACGGCTTGACGGGCGGCGGCGAGCATCGGCGCCAGGGTGGACTTGCCGGTGCCGCGTAAGCCCTCCAGGCTCTCGAAGCGCGGGTGATCAGGCACGGGCGTACACCACGTCTGGTACCGCGAGGGTGAGCTCGTCGGCGGACGAGGGCTTGTGGACGATGCGTCCGGCCGCCTTCTCGTACCAGAAGGCGTGGGAGTCCTTGCCCACGGCCTTGCAGGACATGGTCAGCGCGCCGCGCGGGTCGGCCTCGATGCGGTCGATCTCGCGAGGTCCGCCGGACGGTGCACAGACCTGCGGGGCGCCGTGCTCGGAGAGGTCCTCGTCGACGATCACCTCCAGGGGCAGGTCGGCCGAGGCCAGCTCTTCGCGGAGCCGGACGTAGGCGGAGGGTTCGGTGACCAGGAGTTCGGGGTGGTCGGCGGCATTGCCGACCGGCCGAAGGTGGTGGAGCTTGAGCTGCCGGGCGCCGAGCTGCGCCAGGACGCCAGCGAGGGGGAGGACCTCGCCGATGTTGCGCGAGGTGACGGTCATGGTCGCGCCCGTCGGAACGCCGAGGTCCCGGGCCAGACTGAGCGAGTTGAGGGCGCTGTGGTAGCTGCCCGGTCGGCGGATGCCGTCGTTGGTCGAGCCGACGCCCTCCAGCGAGACCCGGAGCAGGTCCAGGTACGGGGAGACCTCGGTCAGTCGGCGTTCGATCCGGTAACCGTTGGTGCAGATCTCGACGCGCTGGCCCAGCTCCTCCTTGGCGTGGCGGACGACCTGGGCGAGGTCCCGGTGAAGGAACGGCTCTCCGCCGAGCAGGGTCACGGCCTCCGTGCCGTACTCGTCCCGCATCAAGGTGAGGAGGCTGGCCGCTTCCTCGGCGGTGAAGGCGTCGGCGTACTGGAGTCGTTTGCCGTGGAAGCAGTGCAGGCACGTGAAGTTGCAGCGGTAGAGCAGCTGCAGGTACAGCATCCGAATCTTCTTGATCCCGGTGACTTCCCCGATCACATCGGCTCCTTTGGCTGGCTGCCTGTTGGAGCTCCGATGGTGGCTTCGTGGCCCGGGACCTCGTCACCGCGTTCAGGGACGGTCCGAGGACGTCCTGGGACGTTTTCAGTGACCTGTGAAGGACTCCAGAATGCCCAGCACGCGCTTCGTGTCCGACAGGTCGGGCAGGACTTCAGCAGCGCCAGCGGCGGCCAGTTCCTCCGGTCCGTGGATGCCCGACGTGACCGCCACGACCCCAGAGCCCGAGGTCAGAGCGGCTTCCACATCGCGGGGGGTGTCTCCCACGAGAACGGTGGGCACGTCCGCCGCAACGCCGCGCAGCCGCTGCGCGCGCTCGCGGGCGACAGCGACAAGCTGAGGACGTAGTTCGGCGTCCGCTCCGTAGGCGCCCACCGGCAGGTCCAGCAGCGAGTCGAGGCCAAAGGCTGACAACTTCACCCGGGCGTTGGCGGCGATGTTGCCGGTCAGGACAGAGGAAACCCAACTGCGCTGAGCCGAAGCTGCTTTCAGCACCTCATGGACACCCGGCAGGGCGGTCCCCCGTCTGCGCAGATCATCCAGGCGCGCTTCGCCCGCCTGGGCAAGCGCGACCTCGATGGAATGCCAGTCAGGCACAGGCAGCCCTTCGCGGACGAACATGTCGCGCATGATCAGTCGATCCGTACGCCCCTCGGTACGCGCCAGCTCCATGGGCTCGCGTCCCGCGAGGGCCGAGAAGGCAGCGGCGTAGATCTCCTTGCTCACTCCCGCGTTCTCGATGAGGGTGTGGTCGATGTCCCACAGGACCATGAGCTCCATGAGGTCAGGGTAGGCAGTCGGCGAGGACGCGCTTCAGCGACCGCGTCCCAAAACGTCCTTGCGCGATCACGCACCGCACCGATTCGATGACTGCCGTGAACGACCGACTGCGCACTGTGCTCGGCCAACGGGGTGTCTCACCGGAGTCTCTTGCCGAGGTCTGCGAGGTGGACCCCAAGACGGTGAGCCGGTGGCTGGGCGGGCGGACTCCTCATGCCCGGCACCGCTTCCGTGTCGCGCGACACCTGCGCGTGGAGGAGACCTTCCTCTGGCCTGAGCCGTCCAAGCGCTCCGGCCCACCGCGGGACGGGTTAGGCACCGAGCTGGTCAGCACCTACCAGAACCGGGCCAGCGTGCCCCGGGACGTCTGGCTCACCCTGCTGCGAGAGGCCCGAAACGAGATCAGCGTCCTCGTCTTCTCCGGCACCTTCTTCGCCCAGTCCAACCCCCACGTCGCGAAGATGCTCTCCGAACGCGCCGCCGAGGGCGTGCGGGTGCGCCTGTGCTTCGGCGACCCCGACGGCCAGGCAGTCGCCCTCCGGGGCCGCGAGGAGGGAATCGGCGACACCCTCGCCGCCAAGATCCGCGCCTCACTGACGTACTACCGGCCCCTGCTGGGCGAGACAGGCTGTGCCGTACGGCTCCACGACACCACGCTCTACACGTCCATGTTCCGCTACGACGACGACCTGCTCGTCAACCCCCACATCTGGGGACAACCGGCCAGCGCCAACCCCCTCCTCCACCTCAAAAGGGCTGACGGCACAGGGTGGTTCGACAACTACGCTCAGAGCTTCGACGCCGTCTGGGCCGCCGCGCGGCCTTGGGTACCCGACCAGGAGAGGACCGCCGACCATGGGCAGGACTGAGTACTACAACGACCCGACCGCCCCCAAGGCGAACACCCTCATCCCGGCCAGCAACCTCCTCGTCGTCGACGAGACCGGCGCCATCCTCCTCCAGCGCCGCCGCGACACCGGCCAGTGGGCACTACCCGGCGGAGCCCAGGACATCGGCGAGACCGCCGCCGAGTGCGCCGTACGCGAGTGCCTGGAGGAGACCGGCATCATCGCCGAGGTCACCGGCTTCCTCGGCGTCTACACCAACCCGAACCACATCGTCGCCTACACCGACGGCGAGATCCGCCAGCAGTACGAGAACACCTACATCGGCCGCCCCGTCGGCGGAGCGCCCACCGTCAACGACGAAGCCGACGGCGTCCGCTTCGTCCAGCCCACCGACCTCGACCAGTACGACATCCACCCGAGTATGCGCCAGCAGATCGGGGACTACCTCGCTGGCACCTACCCCTACCTGGGCTGAGCCGCCAGCGCGGCCTCGATCCGCTCGACGGAGGAAAAGATCTCCGGCGCCGCCCGCCGGATAAACCGCCCGACCACGCTGTCCGCGCCGTAGCGGCCGACAATCTCCGCCACCCGGTCCTGCGCGGTCGTCCGGCCGCCGTCGGGCGTCGTCGTCATGTCGCAGTACACGAGGGCATCCACCAGCAGCGGATCGTCCAGCAAGGGAAACTCCGACGCCAACTCATCTCGGAGCCCGCGTTCCTCCGCCTCCAACAGGGCAAAGGAGTGGTTCGCCACGAGTCGCACCAGCCGCTCATCGGCCCCGTGCTCGTCACGAAGGAACCTTGCCCCGTCCAGCGGGTGGAAGCCCGTGACGGCCAGTCGAGGCGCGTAGCCGACGTCGTGCAGTGTGGCGGCAGCGATGAGAAGGTCGGCGTCCTTACCGAGGAGCTGCCGGACTTCAGCCGCGCGCTCGCCCACTCCTTGGGTGTGCGCCCACCTCCGTGGAAGCGTGCTCCTGAGTTCTGCTTCTGCTATCCGTGTCGCCCACTCGTCGATGAAATTTCCCATGCTTGCTCTCTGCCCCGGCCCTGTTTGAGGAAGTCCGGGAGCGCGGCTATCCCGGCGGTGAAAGCCTAGTCAAAAGGTACGTCCAACGGCTCCGCGAAGCCTCCCGCACAACGATCCGCCCCCAAGCACCCGTTCGCGCGCGATGTGATCACCTGGATCACCGCCAACCCGACCGCCTCTACGACCAAGCCCAGCAGCTCAAGCGGGTGCTCGCTCACGGCCCGGTCCTTGACCGGGCCGCCGAACACGACGGCGTCTTCGTCGAGTGATGAACGACCACCGGGGCCGCGACACCTTGGCCAGTGGATGGAGCGCTTGCAGGTTGAAGCCGTGCTGGCCGTGTACGGCTTCGTCAACGATCTCGACCAGGACCTCAACGCCCTCGTCGCTGAGCTCACCTCCGCGCTACAGCTCCGGCGCCCTCGAGGGCCACAACAACAAGCTCAAAATGGTCAACCGGCAGATGTACTGCCGCGCCAACTTCGGGTTCGGGCGTCGTTGCGAGTATTCGTTCCACGGAGGCGGGCGTCAGGCTGTAGGACCGCATCCGACGTTCCGCGTCTGCTGCAGTTCGGGGAACCATGGATCAGTTCAAGGTAAGGCCCGTACCGTTGGAAGTACTAACACTGACGCTGGTGCACCAAGGGGGAGGAAGAGAAGCAGGGATGTACTGGAACGAACTACGCAATAGCGCCTCTAACCCGCGGTGATCGACAGTCCGTCCGATCGCCTCATGTGATGAGGCGCCGCTCTCAGCGGACTGACCATCGTCCATCCCCATCTCTGAAGGCCATGAACGCATTCGACCGTTGGTACAAGGGGCTCAGCAGCTTCAACCGGGACCTCGTCCTGCAGCACATCTGCGCAGAGGATCCAGTTCCGCTGGGCGAACTCGCTTCTCAGCACGCTCTTCTTCGGGAGACTGCACGGCAGTGCCGTAACTTCCTCGTAGAGGAGTTCAACCGCAGTGTTGAGGGCGATTCGATGCTCCGTGCCCGGATAGAGCACGCGGAGCTTGACCTGGGGAAACCTTGTCTCGTCAGTTCGTTGCTGGACCGCCACACCTGGCTTAGCGAGAAGATTGGGGATGGACTCACCGTCCTCCGCCTGTTCACCGGCATGCGCTGGCTGGGCGCGACCACTTCCGCGCCCTCGACCAGACAGTGGATCTTCATGGAGGATCTGAAAGAGTGCGCCTCCGCCACGGTGAAAGCTCTTGATCTTGATGTCGATGAGGTGATGAGCCTGTCGACAGCCTCCGCTCTTCTCGACGCACGCAAGGTGCCTGTCCCCAGCGATCCCGACACTCTGCATCAGTGGCTGGTCCATTGCGGTCTTGACTGTGAAGGCAATCAGGTCTCGCTGGCTCGCACTAAGCTCCAGCCGACTGAGACCGCCGTCGCCTCTGACGGGCTGTCCGAGCTGGTCGAGCAGCTGTCCGCCCTCCTGCTAGTAAATAAGAACGGCGCCAGCATTACTCTGGGTGGCCTTCTTGGTGAGGCGGAGACGGCGGACGGGGAGCTTGGAGTGGTCTTGCGCATGCTCCGCGACGCCACCTTCACGGCGGATGAGAGCTGGGTTGTGCCGGATCGCTCCACCGATTCCGAGCGGCGTCGGGCAGTGCGTGGCGAAGGGACCTCGTCGAAGCAGAATGCTACGGAGGGTAACATCCCTTCAGATATAGCCGAGGAAGTCAAAAATAGGGAAGCAGAGAGTGACGGATCCACTCCGCCTACAGGCACACTGGCGGATGCCGACGAAGCGGGTCTGGAGGCGCCGACTGGAGACCTCATCGCGCAGCTCCTCGAAGGTTGCGCTGAGGGCATGAGCACCTCGCTCATCGAGGGTGCACTGGACGGAGTCGTGCCACAGGGGGAAGTGGCAGAGGCGCTCTTCACGGATACGCGCTTCGCGATCACGGCCACGGGAGCTTGGTGCCTCCAGGACGGTTCCGACACGACCGCACCCTCCGCTGCAGCGATCCCGGCCCAGGGACTTTCCTCCCAAGAAGAAGCGTCCACCTCGACCACCGAGGCTGTCGGCGGCGTCGGCTCGCGCGGCGGGCTTCAGCGTGAGCGCGAGCGCCTCGACAAGGTTGAGGCCGTCTTGCGCGAGGCGGACACCCCGCTGACTGTCGAGGAGCTGAAGGAGCGCACGGGCGTCGCCATCGGGATCCAGTATCTCCGGCAGCAGATCGAAGGGGATGCCCGCTTCACCCGGAGCCAGCGGAACCAGTGGGCACTAGCCGAGTGGCAACTCCCGGTGTACAAGCCGATCAAGGAACTGATCTCTGACATGGTCGATGCACACGGCGGCCAGGTTGAGGCGGACAAGGTCGTGGCGATTCTTCGCCGAGACTTCGACATCAAAGAGTCCAGCCTGCGAGCCGCCATGTCCATTGCGCCCTTCACCGCACGCGGAGGAATCGTCCGCCGTATAGGTGAAGACCTCGACACCGGCTCTGAGGAAGCAGCTGTCCCCGCAGCCCGCAACGCTGAGACCGATGCCTCGGCCGAGCAGCAGTCCAACTCCGCCGACGAAGCCCCCGACGTGGACGACCTCATGGACCACCTGGGGTTGCTCTGATGGCGGCTTCCCTTTTCCTCCGTGACTGCGGCGCGGAATCCGACTACCGCAGCGATCGCAATGACCTTGTCGAGGACTTCTACCTGCCTGCCCTCGCCGCCTCCACCGCCTACGACCGGGCGGTGGGATACTTCGCTGCGTCCGTGATCGCCACGCTCGGGCAGGGAATCGACGAGTTCACCGCGCGCGGCGGCATCATGCGGATCGTCGCCTCCCCCTACCTTGACCCGGCTGACATCAAAGACATTGAGGACGGCTACGAACTGCGTAAAGTCCTCGAGCGTGCTGCCCTCCGCGACCTGGAGCAGGCGGTCGAGGACGCCCGGGCAGCCCGCGGCCTCGGCAAGCTCGGACGACTGGTCGCCGAGCGCCGAGTCGATTTCAAGCTGGCCTATGTCGAAGAGCGTGGCCGCGTGGGCATGTACCACGAGAAGATCGGCGTATTCCGGGACGGCCGAGACGTCATCGCCTTCAAGGGCAGCGCCAACGAGACCCGCTCCGGTCTCGTTGGCAACTTCGAGGCGATCGAGGTCTATCGAAGCTGGGATCCGAGCGATGCCCGCCGGGCCGCGCGCATCAGCAAGGACTTCGATGACCTCTGGGAGAACCGCACGCAGATGCTGCGCGTCATCCCATTCACCGATGCCGCGAAGGTGATCGTCGAGCGCAGCGCCCGGGCCACCGCCGACCAGTACGAGCTAGACGACCTCCCGACCGGCGGAACCCCCATCCGTACCACGCCGCTGCCTCCTCCTGGCACGCTTGCGATCCCACCTAGCCTGAAAGTTCGCGACTACCAGAAGGAAGCTGTCCAGAACTGGTTCCACAACCAGTGCCGAGGCATCCTCCGCATGGCCACAGGCACAGGCAAGACCCTGACCGCGCTTTCCGCCGCCTCCCAGCTCGGCACACTCCTTCGGAGAAATGATGCGTTCGCCTCACTCCTCACCGTCGTCGTGGCCCCGTATCAGCATCTGGTCGACCAATGGGCCAAAGACATCGAGTGGTTCGGCGTGACACCCTTGCGGGCCTACGAGGCGACCAGCAGGTGGTCCCCACGCGCTCACAGCCTGCTCCAGAACATCGCCCTCGGCGGTACGCGAGGCGGCGTCATCGTCACCACCAACGCCACCTTCGGCGGCGATGCCTTCCAGAACCTGCTCAGCTCCTATCGGGGGCACCTCCTCCTCATCGCAGACGAGGCCCACAACCTCGGCGCTGCGCACTTGCGTACCCGCCTCCCGGAGAAAGCCCAGTACCGCCTCGGCCTCTCCGCCACCCCGGAGCGCTGGTTCGATGAGGAGGGCACCAACGCCCTTACCGACTACTTCGACCAAGTCGTCTTCGAGATGGGCATCGGCGAAGCCATCCGCCGCAGCGCCCTGTGCCGCTACACCTACACGCCCATCCTCGTGGAGCTGGACGACGAAGAAGCCGAGCTGTACGCAGAGACCAGCGCGAAGATCGCCCGCTTGATCGCGGCCGGCACAGATCTGAAAGAGACCGCTGAACGGGACAGCCCGCTCGGTCGACTTCTGAAGAAGCGCGCCGACATCATCGGCCACGCCCGCGGCAAGCTGCAGGTCCTCCGCGCGGAGATGGAGAGGCGCCGAGACTCCAGCCACCAGCTGATCTACTGCGCCGAGGGCAAGCACCCCCTTCTCTACGAATATGGCACCGACGGACCGCGCCAGATTGACCAGGTCATGGAGATGGTCGGCAACGAGCTCCACATGCCCGCTGCCCGCTACACCTCGGAGACGAAGCGCTCGGCCCGTCTGGACGTCCTACGCCGCTTCGAGAACAACGACCTCCAGGTCATCTCCTCCATGCGCTGCCTGGACGAAGGCGTGGACGTCCCGGCCTCCCGGACGGCCTACCTCCTAGCTAGTTCCTCCAACCCCCGCCAGTTCATTCAGCGCCGCGGCCGCGTTCTGCGCAAGGCGCCCGGCAAGGAGCGCGCGGACATCATCGACTTCGTCGTCGTGCCGCCTGCAGGCGGGGAGGCGATTCAGTACGAAACGGAACGCAGTCTGCTCCGTCGCGAGCTGGCTCGCGTCGAAGAGTTCGCCCACCTCGCTGACAACGAGGGAGACACCCTCAATGTTCTCCGCCCTGTGCGCGAGCGCTACGGCCTCTTCGACACCTGAGCCCTCCCTGCAAGTACCCCAACTCCTTCCGCACCCGCTACCTCGAACCAGGAGTAACCCGTGAGCGACGAAACAGTCGGCCAGCTTCCCGCACGAACGGTGCGCGACGTCCTGAGCGAGCTGCCGCGGGAGGCCAAAATTCTCGTCCAGAAGGTCATCGACTTGGAGACCGAGAACATCCACATCAGGGAGACGACAAAGGTCGTCCCGAAGATCGTCGACGCCGTGAGGGAGCTGACCAAGTGAAGCTGCTCAAGCTGACACTGAAGAACTTCCGCACCTTCTACGGTGAGCAGGTTCTCGACCTGTCTGTGGAGGAGGGCAAGCCCGCCGTTCTCATCTTCGGTAACAACGGTGCCGGCAAGACCACCCTGCTCAACGCGTTCGCCTGGGCCCTCTACGGCACCTTCTCAGAAGATGTGGAACAGCAGCATCGCATCATTCACGACAAAGCATGGGCGGACACGGCATTCGGGGAGGACATCACGGCCTCCGTTCGGCTGGACTTCGAGCACGACGGGACCCGGTTCTCCGTGGTCCGGCAGGTCACCGTTACCAAGGAGAAGGCGGAGCAGGAGCTAGTAGAGCCTGAGCTGACGGTTACGGAGATTGGGACGGACGGCGAAGCCCAGACCATCCGCAATGGCCAGGACCGGATCGAGAAGATCCTGCCCCAGGGCCTCCGCCAGTTCTTCTTCTTCAACGGTGAGCGCATGGAGAAGATGTTCTCCGGCGACGTGAAGCGGGAAGGCGAAGGCAAGAACCAGGAGGTCCAAAAGGCCATCAAGACCCTTCTGGACTTGGAAGCCATCGAGCGTGCCCTAGAGGACCTACCGAAGGTCTCCCGAAAGCTCGCCAGCGAGATCGACTCCAAAGAGGACAGCAGGCTGAAGCAGCTGTCCGACCACATGGACCACCTCGCCGCCCGCGAGAAGGAAGAGGTGGCAGAGATGCTGCGCCTCTCGGGCGAAATCAGCGCCTTCCAGAAGGAAGTCCAGTCCATTGATCGCGCCCTGCTCCAGAACAGAGATGCGGAGCCGCTCCAGAAAAAGCGGGACTCGCTGACCCGCCGGATCAAGGCCGCTCACGACCGGCACATGGAGTACAAGAGCCGCAAGCGCGAGCTGCTGTCGCGGTACGGCTTCCTGGCTCTGACAAGCGGGATCGACACAAAGGTGCTTGAGCTCGCGGAAAAGATGCGAGAGCGCCGCCAGCTGCCCGCAGGCATCCAGCGCAGCTTCATCGAAGACATCCTCGAAGCCCAGCTGTGCTTGTGCGGCCGTGAGGTCCGTGAGGGAACCCGGGAGTTCGAGGAGCTGGACAAGCGTAAGTACAACGCCGGTCTAGAGGACGTCCAAGAGAGCTGGATGCGGGTCAGCGGCAAGATGAAAAACCTAGAGGAGAGGCGCCAGGAGCTCCTGGAGCAGCTCACCCTCAACGCTTCCGACGTTCAGAAGGCAGACGCCGAGATCAGCGAGCTGGAAGAGGAACGCTCCGATGTCGATCGGCAGCTCGAGGGCGTGAACATCCAGGACGTCCAGCGCCTCATCGAGCGCCGACGGAACTATGCCTCCAAGGAGACCGACGCCCGCGTCGCGCACAAGGAGGCTGAGAACAGGGTCGCCTCCATCAAGCAGGAGGCAGAGGCCACAGGCCGTCAGTACCGGAATGCTGAGGTCAAGAGCGAGAAGGCTCGCAGGGTTCAAAAGCAGGTCGAACTCGTCGAGAAGGTGCGTGCCGCACTGAAGGAGATCCTCGAAATTAAGACCGAAGAGGTACGCGACCAGCTCGACAAGAAGGTCAAGGAGGTATTCTCCCGAATCTTCATCAAGAGTTACGTACCCGAGCTGAATGACGACTTCGAGCTGGAACTGCACACCCCGAGCGGAGTTGCCATCCGCTCCACCGGTGAGAACCAGATCCTCGGCCTCAGCTTCGTCGGCGCGGTCTCCGAGGTTGCCCGGAACATCAGTGCCCGAAAGAAGAAACGGGGGGAGGCGACTATTGAGACCGGCAGCGGAGGCGTCTACCCGGTCGTCATGGACGCCCCTTTCGGCAGCCTCGATCTGACCTATCAGGAAGAGATCTCCAAGGCCCTGCCAGCGCTGACATCCCAGATCATCACCCTGCTCTCGCAGTCGCAGGCGCGGGGCAAGGTTCTGGAGAACCTCCAGCAGGCCGCCAATCAGATGTACGTACTACGTGCTTACACGCCAAACAGGTCGGCGGGCGAAGAGACGATCGTGATCAACAACCGTGAGGTTCCGTACGTGTCACACGGCGACTTCGAGCACACTGTCCTGGAAAAGGTGACCTTCTGATGGCCTACACGGACCGATTCCGCCGACCCAAAGAGCATGAGGAGCTGCTCGGTAAGCTCACCGACAGAAAGACCGGTACATTCGCGACCATGGTCGAAGCGATGATGTTCGCAGCGCTGCTCGGCCACCGCCGAGGCGAACGCAAGCCGTTCGACCAGACTGACGAGCCGATCCGCCTGGCACTCATGGAGAGCCGGGACTACGGGGAGGTGCTCCTCGACATGCTCGGAGCCGTCGAGTGCCCCGACGACCCGAAGATCCTCAGCGTGGACCGCCAGCATGAGCGAGTCCTCATTTTCGAGGAGTATGCCAACGCTGGTCTGTCCCACCTGCAGACTTTGCTAAATCGTCAGTCCGACCAGGACCTCGACACGGTCATCTCGAATCTCGTGCTCGAAGGGCTTAGGAGGCCCGCGCTGGAGGAAGAGAAGGACGATGTCGGCGAGATCCTCGCTAGCGCTGATCTGGACTGGTAGAGCAGCTTCCTCAGGTTAGCGTTGACAGCCAGGAGCCACCCGGCTGCCAACGCTGCCGCTCCGCCGTGGCCAGCTAGTAACCGCAAGTGCAGTGCAGGCGGTCTACCGGAGATGATGCCGTCCGAGGTTAGTTGCTTTTCGTGCTGAGTTTCCGGTTGACTCAAGCTTGACACATTGGACACTCGCCTCACCCTTCTGGATTTCCTTTTTTAATCCGCTTCTTTAGTATCCTGGGAGAACACACGCTCAAGGCCAGTCTGACTTGGTATTTTGCTGGCGAGATTTGTTTGCAACTTTTTCCCGTCTAACCGTCGCCAGAGTGTCGAATTAACGCCGAGGAAGCGCGGGATTGCTTTTTCCGCAGCGGCGAGCACCAACTACTCCCCCAATATAATAAGCGCTCCGGGATCAGTGGAGGGTCTATGCGTTGGCTCCAGCCGTCTTAGGGCTGCCAGTCGACCGGCTCTGGGGCGGCCGGCCGGGACCGATGCCCAGCTTCGCGGCAATCTCCACTGCGGCCCGGCTAGGTGGAGTAGTTATGGCAGATCTCCGCGGCCCCCAGTTGGGCAACTCCTGACAAGACGCTGAGGTGATCCAAGATGGTCAACCGAAAGAGCCTGTAACTCGCCGCGACTTGACAGAGTGTCTCAGTGCTGCAGTAAGGGCTACTGCTACCGGAAGGCCGTGATCAGTGCAGCCAGAGAAGCGATCAGGGTAGCAACAGCCGTGATTACGGCTGGAGTCATATGCCCCTTCGGGGGCCCCTCGTTGCTTCGACCGTCGAACGTGCTCTGGCCTTCACCCCGCAGGCACGTCGAAGCGCAGCAGTGACCGTCATCAATCGGATCGTGCATGTTGCTCCTCTCTTCGGGCTCTTACGGTTGCCATGAACACGGTGACAGTTGAGCCCACAACTACCTCGTCCTCGTGGCTGCAGCGAGCCGAGAGAACGAGCGAACCATGAGTGGTGAAACAACTCTGACACCATCAACGTCACCTACCGCTTCGGAACAAGACGTTCCCACACTGCACTTGCCGGTAACCGCCAGTCACATCTTTTCGATTTACAAATTTAAATCCATGTGTCCACCCCGCCGTTACGTCGGGCGCGGACACATGGATGCAGTGGTACGCCAAGCCGCAGTGGGCTTCGCGAACAGTACGGCTTGGTGTCAAAGTGGCGGTTGAGAAAAAGTGGAAGATGCGATTCCCTCCAGCTGTTACTCTAAATTTGCTGGTCGCGGCGCTGGTGCGCGCAGAAGGTGGAGCGATCCTCCCGCGAGGGTGACTTACTTGCTTATCGAGCGGTGCACACAAGTGCTGCACGTAGCTCCGGAGCCCCTCGTTCCACTTATCAGTCCGGATGGCGCTTGGATCCTCTGCGTAGCAAGAAAATTCCCCGCGCTGCGCCGATTAGAGCGATTCAGTCACAGAAAGTGCGGCTGGAAATCGTCGAGGCCGATAGGGGATCTAGCGATTCTTCAGCGCCGAAGCCCTAAGTCTGGTAATGGGATACTGGCCGGCGTCAAATGCCGCTTCGATCACACAATTTGTAAAAAGCACGCATATCCGTCATACGGCCCACCTTTAGAGCTCGTAACACGATCATGATCGACGCTTCTTGAGGCGTCTCCAGCAGATGAGGCTGCAGGCCAGGGAGACGAGGGCGTCGTGGAGTTCGGTGCGGCGTTCCCAGCGGACAGCGAGGCGTTTGAACTGGTGGAGCAGGGCGAAGGTCTGCTCGACGACGTAGCGGAGCTTGCCCAGGCCCTGGATGTTCGGGGCACCTCTGCGGGAAATGACCGGCAGGATCCGGCGTTTTCGCAGCTCACGGCGGTTGGGGTTGGAGTCGTAGCCCTTGTCGCCGAGCAGGGCTTCGGGCCGTCGGCGGGGTCGGCCGGGACGGCCTGCAACGGGCGGGATGCCGTCGACCAGGGCGAGCGTCTGGGTGACATCGTTGACGTTGGCCGCCGTGGTGATGACTTTGAACGGGGTGCCGTGTCCGTCGCAGATCAGATGGTGCTTGCTGCCCGTCTTCCGCCGGTCGACCGGCGACGGGCCGGTGTCGGCGCCCCCTTTTTCGCGCGGACATGGGAACCGTCGACGCACGCTCTGGACCAGTCCAGCTCGCCGGCCGCATTCAACTCGGCGAGCAGAATGCGGTGAAGTTGGTCGAAGACCCCGGCCTCCTGCCATCGCTCAAGACGCCGCCAGCAGGTCTGTCCTGAGCCGAACCCCAGCTCCAGGGGCAGGAGTTGCCAGGCTATGTCGTTGTGGAGGACGAACAGGATGCCCTGGAGGCAGAGTCGGTCCGGCACCGGCCGCGGCCCCGGCGACCTTTCGGGCCAGGGCGGCAGCAACGGCTCGATCAGCGCCCACAGGTCATCGTCCACGATCCACGGCCGGGTAGTCACACCATCCCGAACGGCCGAATCGTCACACCGGTCACGGCCGACCAGGACCGATCAACAAGATCGTGTTACGAGCTCTTCCTGTGTGGCGGGCCGCAATGCAGGCGTCCGGCCGTCAGTCCAGGTGAGCTCTACGGAAGGCATCGCCCGGACTACCTTCTCGCCCCTTCGAGCCCTGGCGTTCTCGGCCACCAGGCCAGGCCAGCTTCTGGCCTGGAGTCCGGGCCACTACCTTCCCGGCTTGCCGACATGTTCGCCCCGGGTTCTTGCGAACGTACGTGCGCAGTTGCCCCCCAGTGATACTCAGCTCTTTCCAACCTCCCGTGTCAGTCGGGAAGTTGGGATGACAGACAGATGAAGCCCCTGGTAGATGGGTTTTCGACCAAGAGAACCGTGTCCACCAGAGGCTTCGTATGCTTGTCTACCCGTCCGGCGTCGACGTGTCCAGCTCTGCCCTGCGCTTCCTCGCCGCTCGCCTGAGGGAGCACCGCCGCGCTCTCGGAACCCGGTGGCGGCGCCTGAACGCCGGCCGACAGGCCCTGCTCACCCTCGCCCACCTGCGTAACGGCCAGCCCTACGCCCAGCTCGCGGCCGGATTCGGGGTGGGCACCACCACCGCTTACCGATACATCACCGAGGCCGTCAACCTCCTGGCCGCCCTCGCCCCCACTCTCACCGAAGCCGTACGAGCGGCGTCGGCGAAGGCGTACGTGATCCTGGACGGGACGCTCCTGCCCATCGACCGGATCGCCGCCGACCGCCCGTTCTACTCGGGCAAACACAAGAAGCACGGCATGAACGTGCAGGTCATAGCCGATCCGAAGGGGCGTCTGATGTGGGCTTCACCAGCCTTGGCCGGCGCCGTCCACGACGTCCGGGCCGCACGCGAGCACGGCATCATCGAGGCACTCGCCGAGGCCGACATCACCTGCTGGGCGGACAAGGGCTACCAGGGTGCAGGCGGCACAGTCCGTCTCCCTTACCGCGGCCGATGGGACAGCCTCTCCACCGGCCAGCAGGCCGTCAACCGGTCCCACGCAAAGATCCGCGCACTGGTCGAGCAGGCCATCGCCACCCTCAAGTCCTGGCGCCTCCTCCGCAAACTCCGGTGTTCGACGACCCGGATCACGAGCCTCGTCCAAGCCGTCCTGGTCCTCCAGCTCGTCGCCACGGGCTGAGATCAACCCACAGCATTCACCAGGTCCGTCAACTCGGCCTCGGTCATCCCAGCCCGCACACGAACGTCAAAGGTGTAACCCTCATCGCAGAACACCAGGTCAAGGCTCATGGGTGCCAGCCTGCGGAAGACGATCGCCAACCAGATCGCGTCTTCCTCCCAGACGTCCATGTACAGGCAGGTACCGTCCTCGTGCAGATACGCCTCACCCGGGCCGTTCTCCGTCTCAATCTCCCATGTGAGGCTGCGGACTTCGCCGCGGTGCATCGAGTCGATCGCGACCTCAGACCACCGGGCACGGATCGCGTCCGTCAGCGCATCCCGATCGATGCGCCATCCGCCCACATCACCTTCGACCACCGCCAAGAACGTCATAGCCAGGGTCTACCAGACGTCCGTGACACATCGCCGATCAGCTGTCGCTTGAAGTTGGAATGGGCTCACTGAGTTCTGCAGTCATGGCCACGTACATGCGCTTGCAGGCGCCCGCGCGATACAGCGCGACGGCGTCCTGTCGGAACTCCTCCGGATACGGAGACTAGCGTTCCACCTAGACAGTCCCTCCTGGACCAGCAACAACCATCGTCCGAGCATCCACTTCACAGGATCAGCCTCAACGACTGGTTGTAGCCACGGAGTACGCCGCTCGCGAAGTCCCGCCTATGCGCTGAGTTAGGGGTGTGACAGTCAATGGGCGCTCGGCCTGGGCGCGGACAACGCACTCGTTGAGTCGTTCAACGCCACCCTCGAAAGCGAGGCGCTCCATGGAGCCCGCCGCTTCGACGAGACCCGTTCCTGCCGCCTGGCAAACTTCCGCCGTGCCACGGGCTACAAAACCCGCCGGAGATTCGGCGTACAGGCAGCAGGCACCGATCGTCTACGAGTAGCAGTCAGCTCCCGGATACTTACCGCATATTGACACGAACGGGTCTCCAGTCCAGGGGGGCACTGCCCTGACGCTGGACCGTGCACTCGCCCCCACGCACTCTCACGCACGGGGCCGCCCGCCTGTAGTTCTAGCGGGCCTCCCACACGAGCTGCAGCCGGAACTGGAAAATGGCCATGGCCGCTGCCGTCCTCACCATCGAGGGGCATAGCTGAATCGGCCCCTCGATGTTGATCGTTCGTCTGATGACTGAACTCCGTTTGTGAAGGGTAGAGGGAGCCGACCCGCACAGGCGGATCAGTCCCTCAACTAGGCGATTCTGAATGATTCAGGGGGTTGCCACGGCCCCGATCAGTCCCTCGATCGTCGTCATCTCCTTGTGCGCCCCCAAGTACCCAATCCCTCGCGCCAGATGGATCGTCAGCGTCTTGGAGACGTTCTCGTCCGTCGGCTCCAGTCCGTCGGTCACGCAGCGCTGCTTGAGCAGGGCGAGGTAGAGGTCGCCGTGCGGCCCTGCGAACGTCTTCCAGGACATCTCAACGTTGGAGTCGGTGACGACCTCACGAACCAGGGGGGTAGAGGCGTCCGCCAGGGAGAGGGTCAGCGCCCAGCGGCACAGGACGTTCCACTGAGTGATACCTGTGGTGCGCTTCAGACGGCTCAGGCGGTCCTTGCTCGCGGTGGCGAGGCGGATGTTCTCAAGCGACATTGCTGGCTCCTGCGTTCCACCAGTAACCCTCAACGACGCTGGTGGTGAAGGTGGTGTCGTCGTGGACCAGGGTGTAGGTGCGAGCGACTGACTTCTTGAGGCGGCCCAGCAGGTACTCGTCGATCTCCTCATCGGTGGAGAGGAGGAGGACTTGGTCGCTGGCGTATGGGAAGTAGCGGTCCACCAAGTGCTCACGGTGTCGGCTGTCGAGCCGACCAAGCGGCGTATCGATAACGCTGGGTAGGTGGTTGCCGGCGACCTTCATCAAGCCCCAAAGAAGGGAAACAGCAAGTAGTTGGCGCTCGCCCGCGCTGAGACGGCCGGGGTCGATCGGATCGCCGTCGGCATCGGCCAGGGTGAGCGTGAACTTTTCTGTATCGATACGGAGGTCGCTCACCAACCCCTGCTTGCGCATGAGCGTCTGGAAGCTAGTGAGCATCGCTACCTCGAGGCGGCTGATGTGGCGCTTGAGAAGGGCATCGCCGAACTGTTCCAGCGTCTTCCGGGCCTTCTCCGAGTACTTGATGATCCTCTCGACCTCTTCGGCCTTCACCTTGGTGCGGACGAACTCTTCGTGGGCACGCTGCAGGGAGGCAGAGACGTACTCGAGGCGGCGCTTCAACTCGCCGACGTTGTTCAGGCTGTTCTCGTGTTCCTGTTCCAGCCGTGTGACTTCCTGAAGCTGGTCCTCGCGCTCCTTCTGGATGGCTTCGATCTTACTCTTGGCCGGTACACCAGCCAGCTGGCGCTCCAGTTCAACATGCTCTTCGGCGGCCTCGGTAGCCTGCTGCAGGAGCTCAGCAGCTCGTGCCTTATCGCGGCTGAGTGCCTCGTCGAGTGCCGACAGCTGGGGGAGAGTGTCGGGGGCAAGGCCAAGATCCACCTTGAGACCAGCTGACTTGGCACGCTTGGCTCGGTCAGCCTCCAGCTTTTCCATTACGGCGGCTTTCGCCTCGGCAGGGAGCATGTCCAGCAGCCACCGGTCACGCTCCTCGAGTACCCCCAGCACCTGGTGGGACTCGGCTGCCGACCGCTCGCGACCAGCCTGCTTGCGCAGCTCCTTGAGATGGTTTCCCACCATGAGGAGTGGAAGCGGGCCTGCAGCCAACTGGACGAGGGAGCTGCGGATTTCGGCGAGGCGAGCGGAAACCTGCGTGTACTCTCGCTCGATCTCGATACGACGCTCGAATAGGCTTCCGCCCTCTTGCTTGTAGGCAGCCTCCAGCGTTTCGAGAGTGCGCCGAGCTTTGACGAGCTCGCTGTTACGCTGCGCGGCTCGCTGTTCTGCGTTCTCCAGGGCGGCGTCGGCCGCCTGCCGTTCCCGCTCCTCCGCACTGATCTTGTCGATCAGGTGCTGCTCTTCGTCCGACAGCTTCTGTCGGCGCTGCAGCGCGAGGAGGTCCGTACGGAGCTGCTGGACGGTGCTGACGCCGAGCAGCGAGTGGATGGCCGATTCGATGACCGATGCTGCACGCTCGGGATCGGCGAGAGATTCGATCTTCTCTCCGTCGAAAAACGACAGCGAGGCGACTTCGAGAGGGAGCAGGCTCTCGATGTGATCGGCCCACTCCTGGCTGAGAACCCGGCTGTACTTCAGTTCAGGTTCGACACGTTGCCCCCGCTTCGCCCTGGAACCATACTCCTCATCGACGAACGCGTTCACGAACTCCTTGAGCGTCGTCTTGCCGCTGGTGTGCCAGCTGCGGACCACCTTGTAGTAGTGCTCCGTGCCGTCCACCGAGACCGTGAACTCCAGGATGATCTGCGCACCGCGGGTCGGGTCGGCCTGCCGGTTGATGCTCTCGCGAAGGTACGTCTCATACGACTTGCTGCCTCGACCGCTGCAGCGCGCTCGCGGCCCGTACAGTGCCAGCTGGATGGCGTCGAGGAGGGTCGTCTTGCCGCAGCCATTGAGGCCGCCGATAAGGACGATCGGCTTGTTCTTCTTGGTGGTCAGATCCAGCGACTGGGTGCCGCGATAAGCCCCGAACTCTTCGAGAGTGATCTTACGCAGGAGCATCGATATTGGTTTCTTCGTCCAGGGTCAGGTGGGTTTGTGATTCCTTACGCAACTTGTTCTTGCGCTGCGCGAAGTCGATGGCATCGGCGCTGTCCTCGTAGTAACCCTTCTTTACGGCGGTCTCCAGGGCTTGGAAGAGGCCAGCGCGTCGGGACATTGTGCGGTACTTGCGTTCGACGGAGAGCAGCTCGCGGACCATGTCGTAATGCAGGTCGTCGTCCCCGCAGAGTTCCTTCAGGAGGTCCATCTCGTCCGCGCCCATGACGAGCTGCTCATCCAGGGGTCCGCCTGGGAAGTCCTCGCCCGTGGACTCCTTGTAGATACCGGGGAGGGAGTCCTCGACCTCGTGCTTGTCGAAGACCCAGATGCGGCGAATCTCGTGCAGCTCGTCGAGGGTAATCAGCTCGATGTTCTTGACGTGCTCCGGCGCGTTAGCACGGATCCAAGTCTGGGCATCCAGCAGGTCCTTGAGCCAGTCCTGACGGAACTTCTGCAGGTACGGGCCGTGGATCGGGACCTCTTCGCCGTCGGTCCGGCGCGTGTAGACCATGACCTTGCCGTTCATGCGGCGGAAGTCTCGGGCTGGCTGGTCAGGGCGGGGGTACGGGAGCTTCCGGCCAGCGGGGAGTCCTTCCTCGCCCTCTTCGAAGTAGCCGAACGGAGCGTCTAGTTTGTCGCGGAGGTCCAGGAGCGGCCTCATCCACTCCTTCTCTTCGTCGTTCTGGATCATCGCCGACATCGACTTGTCCTGTTCGACGAGTGTGCAAGTCCAGCACCCGAAGCGGCTGGAGCCGCAGGAGGGAGTGGTGGAGTCGACGACTAGCGGGCATTCGCCATCGCCGGAGGCGCCCTGGTACATGGTGAGGAGATCCTGATTGTTGTAGCCCCACGGGTTGGGCTTCTGCATCAGGTATTCCCAGACGTCGTCGTTGGTCCAGTCTTCGACCGGGCTGTAGACGAGGGAGTTGGGAAGGTTTGCATTGGGGGAGAGACGATCACGGACGCGCCGCTTCTCGTGCTTCTCCATGGCACGGGCGCGTGCCTGGCTCTCGGTCTTACGGATACCGAGCACCATGATCGCCTCGCCGTGTGCTGCCACGACGTTCCGAATGAAGGAGTTGGAGGGCTTGATCTTGAGGCGCTCCGTGCACCAGCGGAACTTGGGGCGCGGCGCTGGGTAGCCCCGACCGATCAAGTTGACCCAGAAGGTGTCTTTGATCTCCGGCGTCAGGCGATGAGGCACGATAGGGAGCCCCTGCTCGGCGGCGGCTTTCTCCATCGTCTCTAGGGATGTCGTCACCCACGCCGCGACGACGGGGTTCTCGACGAGGGTGTCGGTGCTGATGACGTGGACCGTCTTGGTGCGCTGTTCCACCGGCAGAGCGGCGATGGCGTTCCATACGAGCTGAAGGACCGCGGTGGAGTCCTTGCCGCCGCTGTATCCGACGACCCAGGGCACCTGGTCTGCGGTGTAGAGCTCACGAACCTCGTCTGAGAGCTTGGCGATGACCTCTTCGAGGGGCTGCCCGTCGAACGGCTTCCGCCGCACCGGCGTGATGCCGAGTTGCAGGGGGATGGTGCTCATGCTTCGCCTCGCAGGTACGCGTCCTCTACCCGCTGCTCTTCGGCGCTCAGGCCAAGGCGCAGGTGATTGCGCAGGTAGTTGACTGTAAGAGTGACATTTTGGTGACTTTTGGAAACACGGCCGCCGACGATGGCGCGGCCCTCCCAGTCTGCATTTGCCCGAGTCCAGTCGACCTTTTCCAGAGGGGAAAGTTTCCGTTTCCATTTACTGGGCGCGGTGGATTCCCGAAGTAGGGAATTTCCGATGCGGCCGAGAGCGTGCAATGCAATTCCGTGGCTATGGATGAAGTCGCGGCGCATCTCGGGTGCCGAGAGCTCTCGATTGCGAACCATCTCCCACTCGGGAAGCGTCGTGTCGATGTGCTCCCAGTACTCCTGCGCCAGCTCGGCTGCGGCGTCTGCCTTGATCTCCAGGCCCTGCAGGAGGGACTGGGTGCCGTAGTAGAGAGCGCTCAAGGTGAACATCATCCGGGAACGGGCGGAAAGGGTACTCTTCTCCATCTCGACGTAGCCCTTGAACACCTTGCAATGGCTGGCCAGTTTGCGCGCGACCTGGGCTTCGCTATCCCGGTGGTCGTAAAGGACACCGATAGACCGGGCCGGACGCACCGCGTGCCGGTTAAGGTCCGCGAACATCTGCTGTGAGCGGGCGAGCCCCGCGTCATGAAAGAAGACGACGGCGATCGTCTCGTTGCCGATGTCCGGGTTCTCCTTGAGGGCGTGCTCGATGGCGGCGCGTCTGTGCTGGCCGTCGTTGATCAGGAAGCGGGAGTCCATGGGGATGCGCAGCTGTCCGGTACGGAAGGCGTTACCGTCAGAGCCGAGATGGTCGAACTCCATGTCGCCGTCGACGGATGCGGTCAAAGCACTGAAGACGTAATCCCCTGGATTGTCCAGAATGTACTTCGTGAGCGCCGGGAGACGTGCCTTGTTGAGAAGCCGCTGGGCGCGCAACTCCGGCGAGAGCTCGTCTTCGTCGAAGACGAAGATCTTCGGAATGAGGCGCAGGGGGCACATCGAGACGTAATACTCGCGTCCTGCCTGGATGCCGCGGATCGCAGGGAACGTGTACTCGAACCCCGTTGAGGTGCGCGGAGCTACGACTCCGGTTGCTGGTGTCGCCGTTTTGATCTCCACCCGGCAACCATAGCGTACGTCATCCGTTTAACGTACGCAGCTTGCTGAAGTCACGTTACCTTCACGTACGTAAGACGCACCGGCGCGTCTGGGGGTACGCCCGGCTCGCGCGAAGGGCGTTCTGCCCCGGGAAGGCGTGCGTCGATGTCTGCGTTGATGACTCTGAGGCGCCGCGCTGCGCGTCAGCCGAGCGTGCGTGTACGTTAACGGTTTGACGTACGCGGTAACGGATGATTGCTCTGGGATGGGTGAGTGCGGTGGTGGCGTATCTGGATGTGGCGGCGACGAGCCGTGTGGAGCCTCGGGTGGCTGACGTGGTGCTCCACTGGATGACCGAAGACTTCGGCAATGCCGGCAGCCGCACCCATGAGTACGGAGCCCGGGCAAAGAAGGCGGTCCAGGAGGCCAGGACGTTCATCGCCGGGACAGTGGGTGTGAGGACCGAAGAGGTCATCTTCACCAGTGGAGCGACGGAGTCCAACAACATCGCGCTGCTCGGCATGGCCCCGTACGGCGAGAGACACGGCCGGAAGCACATCATCACCTCCGCCATCGAGCACAAGGCGGTCATCGAGCCCTTGTTGCATCTGCAGGAGAAGCGGGGGTTCGAAGTCGAGTTCCTTGAGCCCGGCCCCTCTGGGCGGATCTCTACGGAGACCGTGTTGGAGAAGCTGAGGCCGGACACCCTGCTCGTCTCGCTGATGCATGTGAACAATGAGACGGGCGTCATCCAGCCCGTCGCCGAGCTGGCGGAGAAGCTGCGGAAGACCCCGACTTATCTCCACGTCGATGCCGCGCAGGGGTACGCCAAGGTCCCAGAGGATCTGAAGGCATCCATCGATTTGATTAGCATCAGCGGCCACAAGATCGGTGCACCCAAGGGGATCGGTGCTCTGGTGACCCGGCGTCGAGGCTGGGACAAGGTGCCGTTGGAGCCGATCATGTTCGGCGGGGGGCAGGAACGAAAGCTGCGGCCGGGGACGCTCCCCGTACCGCTGATCATGGGGCTGTATGAAGCAGCCAAAGTCTTCCAGGAGAACCGGTCGCGTTGGGAGCGGGATGCGAAGGAGATGCGGGAGCGGCTGCTCACCGCGCTTGGGAAGACTCGATTCCAGATCAACGGCGATGCCGACCACGCGGTCCCGCACATCCTCAATGTGACCTTCGACGGGCTCAACGCCGAGGCTTTGATCGTACGGCTCAAGGACCAGGTGGCCGTGGCGACCGGTTCCGCATGCACCAGCGCCTCGTACACGCCGAGCCACGTGCTGACCGCAATGGGTCTTCCGGAGGAGGTGGCCAGCAATGGCCTCCGCTTCTCGTGGTTCCCTGGGCAGGTTTCGGACTTCGACCCGGACGGCTTGGCCGAGACTATTGCCTACATGCAGCCGGATGCCCCCTGACGGTTTGAGCTGCTCAGTCTTCAGGGCGCCGGACTAGCCGGTGTCCTCGAAGCATGCGACCGCACCTGATCAGTTCTGCCTCCCAGCCATTCTCGGTGCCGATCAGGTTTGGATTCTCGTACAGGCCGACGCGTAGCTCGGACTCGGTCAGACGGCGGTAGCGCGGCACGTCTGGGTCGTCGGGCGCCAGGAATTCGTGCTTGCGGTGGAGCAGAGGACGGTTGGCGGAGCTCGCGTAGGACATGTGCGACGTCTCAAGGGTCTTGAGATCTACAAGGTACGAGGACGTGATTCGCGGGTGTGGGTCCTTGTCAAATTCCGGGTAGTCGAGCCAGCTGATGGCTCGCCCCTGGTGCTTCAGCTTGGCGATGGTCCATTCCTGAGGGCGGCCGGCGGCGACGGAGGCGCAGTGTTCGTACAGGCGCAGGACTGTCGGCATCCGGTCGATCGCCCGGCGGTGCACGTACAGTGCGGTTGGGGTGATCTTGCCAACGGGGGATGCGTTCATGGCGCCCCGGATATAGGTGTCGTCCCGGAGCTTGAGGAGCAGACGGTCGGAGCGCCTGCAGGCTTCCTTGTACGAGGTGAAGAACGAGCGGACGTCGAGTTGGATGCCGAGGGGGAGACTGCTGAACGGACCTCGGCCGTTGAAGAGTTCGACGGCGAGGAACAGCAGCGTGTTCAGCGTCGTGCGCTTGGCGCCTTCGGAGACCTTCTCGAGGTCGGCGGAATCGCGTATGAGGCGCCTAAGTTCTCCGGGTTTCAGGTGTGCGAGCTGTTCGGCCATCCGCCGGGGCATCTCATCGACACGGGGCGGGCGGCCACGCCGTTCGACGTAGTCGACCAGCGACGTGATAGCGGAAGTGGTATCGGCTGAAGCGAGCCACTCGGCGTCGGGGACGATGCGGTGTGCGAGGTAGCTCAGTCGGGCTGAGTCCTCCTTGAAGGCGTACACAATGCCGGGTGCCGCTGATATGCAGCGTGTTCCTGTGACCTCCTCGACGTAGACCCGGAGCTCGTCCGGGCTGAAGAGGTGCTGGAACGTCTGCCGGCTGGTGAGGAGGCCGTCGCCGTACTCCTGGCCGCGGACTTTGGACCGCTCCCAGGTGAGGCGAGCCGAGACGATGAGTACGGAGGTGGCTAGCCTCCATGCCTCCTTGAGCGTCTGCCGACGCTCGACGGGGTCCTCGATGATGTTCAGGACGTAGGTGAGGAGGACGACGTCGGATGGGGCCACTGGAGCGCTCGAGCTGTAGTAAGGGTCCCAACCGGTGACCTTGCAATCGAGGCGCTGGAGGGAGGCGACGTCGCCGCCTCGACCGCAGCCGTAGTCGAGGATCGTGCGATCCGCGTTGAGCTGACGGTCGGCCAGGGCCTGGCGCGCAGGCACGGAGAGGCTGGAGCGACCGATCGCCGTGCGGCGGCGGTCGCTGTTCCATGACTGCTGCATGTCGGCCTCGTCAGTCGAGGAAGGGGGCCGTTTGTAGCATAGGCAGGGCGGCGGTACAGCTAAGTGGTTTCCGGAAGCTTAGGTTTCCAGCGCGTCCCTCAGTGCAAACAGTGAACTTGCCTGGCCGGCAGGCAAGGTCGTAGGTATCGGCACTGTCTTTACGATGACACTCGCGCCCATCGAGGGGTGGGCTCTCGCGCATGGGTGGTCGGCCAAAACCCGGAACGCCTTGCCCAGTATGTGGAAAACATCAGCGCAGGGAAGCGTCCACGATGCCGCCGCGTCCTCCGTCCGGACGCGCTTCAGGTGGCCGCTTCAGCGATGCAGTCGGCTGCAAAGCGGACCCGCGAGGGGGCCATGTTCGGGGCTGTGCGCCCTTCCATTCTGGCAGGCACCTCCGCCCCGTCGCTTAAACATCAGGTCAACGTGCTCACGACCCTGTGCAAGTAGCTGAAGTCGTGTTCATCACGGGCACGGGCCAGGGGGCGCACCTCACGAGTACATACGTTCAGGGCGTAGCCGCCAACTGCCCCCAAGACCCAGGTCAGACCTGGCTGCACGACGGTTCCCGCGGCGGCCGCCAAGGCTATGGTCACCGTCACAGACCGAGTCACCCATGCCATCCGGGTGCTCCTCGCTGCGGCATGGTAGTCCTCCACAGACTGGTCGATCTCGCGGCGCAGCTGGGACAGGACATCGGCAGGGTGTTCGTAGTCCCGGCGCAGCTCACCAAGCAGGCGGTGGAGTGCCCTCATCAAACGCTGGCGCTCATCGGCGTGGCGGTCCCGGAAGGCAAGGACGTCAGCGGTTGGAGTGCTGGGAGCGGGGACGGGGAGCAGTCTGCTGAACTCCAGCTCCCAGGCAGGTCGAAGGTTCTCGGCGGGGCCTTCGAGGGCGTAGGCGTGTGCCTGTGGCCGATCGGTGTACGGGATGTACGGGTCCCGGCTGCTGGCAGCAAGCTCTCGGGCCAGGGTGCCGATGACCAGCCGCTGTACCTCCTCCGGAACGGCGAGGACGAAAGGGTGTCGCTGGGGCTCGGCCAGGCCCAGGGAGAGGAGTTCGTTCATGAGCCAGTAGCTGATCTTGCTGTGGTAGAGAAAGGCTTCCGGTGGGGACGGAAGTCCGGGACGGTCGGGTCTCGCAGCCATCCTCCGCAACTGGTTCCGCAGTGCTCGCGAAGCTGGACTGCCATAAGGGCCTGGCCGGAGGGGCTCCTCCAGGCGAGCCATGGAGCCTTCGTCGAATGTCAGAGGGACGTACAGTTGCCGCTGCTGCAGCTCCTTCAGTTCCTCGGGCACGGCGACTTCGTATACCGATGGGGCCCGAGGCACGACGGTCGCGATGCCGTCCCAGTAGAGCAACGCCTGATGGAGGACCTCCGTCGGAGGCTTCACCAACGGGTAGTACAACAAGAACGCCAACACTCCCCCTTGTCCTGAACGCAAGTCTGATCAGCGGCAGTTCACACTACCGGGACGGCCCGCTCGGAGCCCGCCGCTTCGCGAGCAGAACAAAGGGTCCTTCTACCAGCAGATCAAACCGCTGCTCGACGCAGATGCCGAGCAGCTCGGCCGCGACCTCGACACGGAACACTCAAGCGGCTGACTCACGCGCTGACTGGCCAACTGAAGCACTCAGTCACACTGGCCCAACCACCGGTCAGGTTGGAAGAGGTTCATTGACGACCTTCGACGTCGCGCCACGGACAACGCATAAGGCCCGCGAATCTTCCCATCTGAGTGACAGGGCCTTCCCCTTCTTTGGGAGCCATCTGGGAGCCGACCCGCTCCCCGAGCCCCTTCCAGGCCCCGCGACACCAACCGAGCGCACCTACCTGACTTGCGGAAACGCCATCAAGGCTGGCAGCCTCACCAATCGAACCTCGTCCGGGACGAAGAGGTCGAGAGTTCAGAACTCGCAGCATCGATTGCAGCCGGGCTCGAAGGGCCTCACGCCGGACCGTCACGCACCCAGCAGGAGTCGGGACTAGCGGGCTCCTTCCCGAAAATGCCGGAAGATGCACTGACGGACGGTCAGAGCATCACGTAAGAGCAGGTCAGAGGCACAGCAGTCGTGCCCTCGCTAGGCGCCTTCTAAGCGCTTGGCCGCAGGTTCGAGTCCTGCCGGGGGCGCCACGCAGAAGGACGGCGTCGGCGGCTTCCGCCGGGACCGCCATCGCCACCCCGCACCCTTCCTTCCTCAGTGGTACGCACCGCGACGGCTCGTGCGCCGTCGGGTTTCTTGGGAGAGGGATGCGAGCACCAGACGAACCGCGCGGCGGCCGGGGCGCGGCCGAGGACGAGTTCGACGCCTTCTACACCGCGAGCGTCGGTCGGCTCATCGGCCAGCTGTACGCGATGACGGGTGATTTCGCCGAGGCGCAGGACGTGGTCCAGGAAGCCTTCGTCCGGGCCTGGGAACGCCGGGCCGAACTCGATCTGGACGGCGCCCCCGAGGCATGGGTGCGCACGGTGGCCTGGCGGCTCGCGGTCAGCCGGTGGCGGCGGGTGCGCACCGCGCTCGCCTTCGCCCGGCGACAGGGCCCGCCCGCCCCCGCACCGCCGCCGGAACCGCACCATGTGGTGCTGGTGCAGGCGTTGCGGCGGATACCCGAGGCACAGCGGCGCGCCGTGGTGCTCCACCACCTGTGCGACCTGACGGTCCGACAGGTGGCCGCCGAGACCGGCTCCCCCGTCGGTACGGTCAAGGCACACCTGAGCCGGGGCCGGGCGGCGCTCGCCCGGCTGCTGGCCGACACCGAGCTGGATCCGCGGACGAACAGCCTGCCGGAGGTGCGCCATGGCTGACAGGACCGGGCTGGACGACTACCTGGCCGACCTCGCCGAGGCCGGGCGGCGGCAGGCGGCGCCCCTCGCCGCCGACCGGATCCGGGCGCGCGGCGAGCGACGGCAGCGCCGCAGGCGGACCGCTCTCGCGTCCGGCGGCGCGCTGCTCGCCGCCGCCGTGGCGGTGGGCGGTCTGACGCTCACGCAGGCCACCCGGGGGACGGAGCCGCCCGCCGCCCCCGCCACACCGGCCGCCACCTCGCAGTTCGTGCCGCCGACGCCCGCCCCGGGTGAGGAGTACGCCAGCGAGCTGGGCTATGTGTACGGCGCGGTGGCGAACGGGGACACGGTGCGGGTCACCGTCCGGCCGGTCCGTGACGACGCCGGGACCGCGGCGCCCGACGGTGCGACGCACACGCTGACCGTGCCGCGGGGGACGCTGGTCGAGGTGCGGCGGCTGGCCGACGGCGGGCCCGCGGACGTGGAACTGGGCGAGCTGGTGGACCGGCTGGCCGACGGGCCCCGTTGGGCGTTCGCCATCGACTACGACGGCGAGGGGCGGGTGGCCTCGCTGCGGGAGGCGTACTGGCTCGCTGGGTAGGTCGGCGGGAAGCGGCGGGAAAAAGTGGGACCGGGGTGCAACCCCGTTGGTGGGGTGGCGCGTAGAGAGCGTGTATCCGGAACACACCTGATCCCTGGGGGGACCCTGACCATGCGCGCCTCACACCACCGAGCCGCCCCGCACCGCCGTACCGCGCTCACCGCGCTCACCGCCGCCGCCCTCACCCTCGTGACCCTGACCGGGTGCGGCGGCGACGGCGACGGTCGGGCGGGCGCCCCGACCCCCGCGACGCCCTCCGCCTCGGCCGACGCGGCGACCCCGACCGCCGCCCCGGTCGGCGACGCCGGCCAGCAGGGCACGCCGTCGTCGTCGGCCAGTTCCGCGCCGTGGGCGGGCAGCAAGCAGTTCGTGCAGATCGACGGCGCCCGGACCAGCGGCGGACGGACGTACCTGTCGGTGCGGCCCGCCGAGAAGAAGGCCCACGACGAGTTGGAGGCGTGGGTGATCGTCCCGGGCGAGGGGCCCTACACCGAGGTGCCCATGGCCGACGACGCCACGGTGCTGCTGTCGGTCCCGCTCGGCGACGCCAAGCACCCGTCGTCCTACTCCCAGGCCGAGTTCGTCAGCCGACTCACCGCCCAGCCGTCCCCGGCCCGCGCGCTCCTCGGGTACGACCTCAGCTTCGACGGCGAGGGCCGGGTCACCAGGCTCCAGTCGCTGTACATGTCCTGACCGCTCGGGTCGGCAAGCGGGAGAGCCCCGCAGGGGGCGGGGCACTCCACGGCCTGCTACAAGTGGGCCAACCTCCCGTAAACGCTTCTGTGACCTGCCTGTTCCTCCGCCGGGAGGGCACACGGTTGCTGCTAGCGTCGCCCCGCACCCGAGGTCACTGGAGTCCCGATGCCGTCAGCGCCGTCCCCCGCCCTCAGTGAGTCCCCGCGGCTGACCAGCCTCTCCCCCGGCGGTGGCTGCGCCTGCAAGCTGCCCATGGGCAAGCTGGAGGAGGTGCTGTCACCGCTGGCGGCCGGGTTCCAGCCCGCCGCCGGGGACCTGCTCGTCGGGGCCCTCGAAGGGGACGACGCGGCGGTGCTCCGGCTGGACGACGAACGGGCCGTCGTCCTCACCACCGACTTCTTCACGCCCATCGTCGACGACCCCCGGGACTGGGGACGCATCGCCGCGGCCAACGCCCTGTCGGACGTCTACGCCATGGGCGGCACCCCCCTCATCGCCGTCAACCTGGCCGCCTGGCCGGGCGCCGACCTCCCCCTGGAGACGCTGGGCGAGGTGCTGCGCGGCGGGGCCGAGGTGGCCGCGTCCGTGAACTGCGCGGTCGTCGGCGGCCACACCGTGGACGATCCGGTCCCGAAGTACGGCATGGCCGTCGTCGGACTCGCCCACCCCGACCGCCTCTTCACCCTCGACGCCGTCGCCGAGGGCGACCACCTCGTCCTCACCAAGGCGCTCGGCACCGGCGTCGTCTCCACCGCGCTGAAGCAGGGCGCCGCGGACGACGCCACCGTCCGGGCCGCCGTGGAGTCCATGACGCGCCTGAACGACGGCGCCTGTACGGCGGCCCGGACGGCCGGGGTCCGGGCGGCGACCGACGTCACCGGCTTCGGTCTGCTCGGCCACCTGCACCGGATGCTGCGCGCCGCCGGGCTGGCCGCGACGGTCGACGCGGCGTCCGTACCGCTGCTGCCCGGCGTGACCGGTCTGGTGGCGCGGGGCCACGTGTCCGGGGGGACCCGCGCCACCATGAGCCGCCTGCGGGACGTCGTCGGCGCCGTCACCGTCGAGGAGACCGTGCCCGCGTCCCTCGCCACGCTCCTCTTCGACGCGCAGACCTCCGGCGGGCTGCTGCTGGCCGTGCCCGGGGGCGGGGACGACACCGGCCTGGTCGACGCGCTCCGGGGGCAGGGGCTGCCCGCGGCGACCATCGGGCGGGTCACCTCCGGCGCCCCCGGCACGATCACCGTCCGCCACAGTTCCGTCTGACGGTCCGGTCAGTCCGCCGCCCCCACCGCCACCGGCAGCCCCGCCACCCGCCACTCCAGCATCCCGTCCGCCAGCCGCCGTGCCCGGCGCCCGTGGCTCCGCAGCAGCCGTACGGCGTCGTACGCCAGGACGCAGTAGCCGCCCCGGCAGTACGCCACGACCTCCCGGTCCGGCGGCAGCGCGGCCAGCCGTTCGTCCAGTTCCGCCAGCGGGACGCTGAGCGCCCCCGGGATGTGCCCGGCCGCGTACTCCTCGTGGCTGCGCACGTCCAGCACGACCACGCTGCCCTCCTCGGCCCTGGCCAGCAGTTCGTCCCTGCCGACGGCCTCCGTCCCGGCGCCGAGGTAGGCCGCGCGGGCCCGCTCGGTCTCAGCGAGGTGCCGCTGCGCCACGCCGCGCAGCAGGACGTACAGGGCGGCGACGTCGTCCCCGGCGAGCCGGTAGTACACGCGCGTGCCCTCCCGGCGGGTGGTGACGACACCGGCGCGTTTGAGGGTCTGGAGGTGGGCGGAGGCGGTGGTGAGGCCCAGCCCGGCCGCCCTGGCCAGCGCGTCCACGGTCCGCTCGCCCTGCGCGATCAGGTCCAGCAGTTCCAGGCGCTTGCCGCTGCCGAGGGCCTTCCCGACCCGGGCGAACTGCTCGTAGAGATCGCCTTTGAGGTCGGCTTCGATCCGCGCGTCGGCCATGTTCCACTCCTCCGAAGATCTCGGGATCACCGTAACAGCGGCTCCCGGCCCGCCCGGCGCCTGACCGGGCCCCCTCTTGTGACCGCGCATCCCCATGAGGCAGGCTCCAAGCTCCACCCAGGACCGGCCCCCGCGGAGGCACCCCCATGACCAGCGTGCTCTTCATCCACGGCACCGGCGTGCGCGCCCCGGACTACGCCTCCGCGCTGCGGACCGTGCGGGCCGGGCTCGGGCGGGTACGGCCCGACGTGACCGTGGCCGAGTGCGACTGGGGGTCCGCCCTCGGGTCGTACCTGCGCGCGGACGGCGTGTCGATCCCCGGCTACCGCCCCCAGAGGACCGACACCACCCCCAGACGCGCCCCCGACGACGAGGAGCGGGCCCGCTGGGCGCTGCTCTACGCCGAACCGGACGCGGAACTGACCCTGTTCGGCCTGGGCGGGCCGACCACGGGCACGGCGCCCGCGCCCTTCGTGCCGGGGACGGTCCCCGCCGGGCAGCGGCTGTGGCGGCAGGTGCCGGAACTCGCCGACGCGCCCGCGGTACGGGAGGCGTGGGAGGCCGCCGGACTCGCCGGACAACTGGACGACGCACTGCGCGGGTTACGGTCGTCGACCGCGTTCGGTTCCGCCTGCGACGCCCTGGACGACGGCGGCGCGGGCCCCGGCCGGGGCCTGCCCCGGCTGACCGGCCGCTCGCTCGTCGCCCGCGCCCTGGCCCGGCTGCCGGAGGGCCCCGGCGCCGTACCGGTGGCGGCGCGGGACGCGGCGGTGGACGCGGTCACGGACGCGCTCGGCGGTGACGAGCGAGGGCTCGCTGAGGTCCTCGGCCGCTCCCTGGGGGCGTTCGCGCGGCTGGCGGAGCGGGCGGGCGGCTCGCGGCTCGTCGTCAGCCGGCGCGCGCCGATCAGCGGGCACACGCTCGGCTTCTCCGGCGACATCCTCAGCTACCTCGTGCGCGGCGCCGCCGTCCGCGCCTACGTCGCCGACCTGGCCCGCCAGCTCCCCGCGCCGGTGGCCCTGCTCGGCCACAGCCTCGGCGGGGTGATCGCCTTCGACCTGCTCGCGGACGGCACGGCCGGGGCGCCCGCGCCGCCCCCGGTCGCCCAGCTGATCACCGTGGGCTCCCAGGCCCCCCTCCTCTACGAACTCGACGCCCTCCCCTCCCGCCCCTACGGCACCGGGCTGCCCGCGGCGTTCCCCGCGTGGCTCAACGTCTACGACCGCCGCGATCTGCTGTCCTTCCTCGGCTCCCCGGTCTTCGGCTCCCGCGTCCAGGACGTGGAGGTGGACAATGGACAGCCTGTGTCGGCCGCCCACAGCGCGTACTGGGCCAACCCGCGCCTCTACGAAGTTCTGGCACAGGCCCTTCCCGGATGACGCGGGTGTTCCGGGATGATGGGAGTGTCGGGCAGTGCGAGGGGGAACGCACGTGCAGCAAAGGTCTTGGAAACACTCGGCGCGGCAACGGGTCCTGGGCGCCATGGTCGACGTCCTCGGCACCTCGACCGCGCTGGCGGACCCACGGGGGCGGCTCCAGTGGGCCCGGGAACTCGCGGCCGAGTTCGAGGGCCTGGAACTCGACGGCTTCCCGACGCCCCGTCAGGAGTTCGTGGAGGCGGTGCGGCTGTGCAGCCGTACCGAGGGCGGGCTCGACGGGCTGGTGGACATCACCGAGTTCCTCGCCCCCGCCCTGTCCACCCGGCTGCGCCCGCTGCTCGACGAGTGGTACGCCACCGACCTGTACGAGGGCCGCGACTGGACGGCGCTGCGGGCCGGACTGGACTTCTCGCTCCCCGAACTGCCGACGCTGATCGCCGAGATCAGCGGCGACCGGGTACGGCTGCCCGCGTACTGCACCTCGGTGTGGCACGCCTTCGTCCACCTCGCCTGCCAGAACGCGCCGGTCGGCGGTCTGGAGCCCAGCATGGTGCTGCTGGAGCACCTCATGCTGCGTACGGAGGCCGCCGACCTCGTCGGTGAGATACGCGCGTGGAACGACCACTTCGCGGCCGCCTGGGGCACGGCCGGCGGACCGGCCGGGCTGCGCGCCCTGCGCTCCCGGCTGACGGCCCGGCACCGACCGCTCCCGGCCCTGACGGTGGATCCCGCGCACACCGGGCACCCGGTCCACACCATGGACGAGAAGCAGCACACCGCCCAGCTGATACCCGCCACGGCCACCTCGGCGGCGGTCACTCCCCTGGCGGACCCGGCCATGGCAGTCGTCGCATCGGTCTCGCCCACGACAGCCGCCGTCCAGGCCGCCGAGCCCGACGGCGAGACGGAACCCGGGCCCACGGCTCCGGTGATCCGCATGTTCATCAAGGTCGCCCCGGACCTCACGCCGTTCGTCGCCACCGGCCCGCGCAGAAGGCGACCCGAGCCCCGCTACCGGCTCTCCTCCCGGGTCCGCTACGTCGAGTCGACCCGGCTCCACCAGGAGGGCCGCGACCCGCAGGACCCCGTTCCGCGCAGCAAGGTGCCCGGCGCCGTCGCCGAACTGCTGTCCGCGACAGCCGAGCTGTGGCAGTCTCGGGACGAGAACGTCGTCCTGGAGATCTTCCTACCGACAGAGCTGCTCGCCGAACCGGTCGAGTGGTGGGACAGAAACCCTCAACTCAGCCACCCCAACCCGCTGTTGAGTAAATATCCTTCGGTTTTTATCCATAGTCTGGAGCGTATGCAGCGACGCGATCTGCATCACGTGTGGCGCAGACGATGGACACGGTGGCGGAGCGACCCGGGGACCGGCCAGGCTCACTGGTGCGACCCCCAGGGACGACCCGCCGCCGATCACCTTGAGCTGCTGGATGCCCGGATCGGCAAAGAGGAGGGGGTGGTCTGCATGGTACTCAGTGACACCCCGCGGACCAGGAACGGCTTGGGACCGCGCGAGTTACGGGTGGGGCTCGACCACGGTGTGCCGGTGCTGGTCTTCCACCGGGAGGCCGCCGCCTCGGAGGCGTTCCGGAGCCTGGTCCAGGAGCTGTTGGCCGGTGAAGGGCTGGCCAACCTGCCCGACACTGCACGACAGTGGAGGGGCGACGCCGCCGCGGGTGCCGCCGGCCAGCGCGACAAGACCCTGATCCGACACCTCGGTGTCATCTGGGACGACCCGCATCACCTCCTCGATGGCGACGCTTGTGCTCCGGCTGCCTTCATAGGGGGGACGGATTGAACGCGCAGCAGACCAACGCGTTGCCCTACAAGGGCACCGGACGGTCACTTCCCGACACCCCGTACGAGGAGCGGAGCTGGCCCGAGGGTCCGCGCTGGCGCAGCTTCGACGGCGGCCCGCCGATGCCGGAACCGCCCCCCGAGGACGAGGCGGACCGCCGCCTCGGCCCGGTCACCGTCCCCCGGCAGCCCCCGCCGGACGAGGTCCGGCTCGTCAACGCCGCGATCCTGCTGCGCCGCCCCCTGCTGGTGACCGGCCGCCCGGGGGTGGGCAAGTCGGCGCTGGCGTACCGCATCGCCCGTGAGCTGGGCCTGGGCCGCGTCCTGCAGTGGCCGATCACCAGCCGCACCAGCCTGACCTCCGGCCTCTACGAGTACGACGCGATCGGGCGCGCCCAGTCCCACAACCCGTGGCTGATGTCGGCGGCCCAGCAGCAGCCGACGGCGGACGAGGCGGCGGCGGACATCGGTGACTTCATCCAGCTCGGCCCGCTCGGCACCGCCCTGCTCCCCTACCGGCTGCCCCGGGTCCTGCTCATCGACGAGATCGACAAAGGCGACGCGGACCTCCCCAACGACCTCCTCACCCTTTTCGAGGACGGCTGGTACGCCGTTCCGCCACTCGTTCGGGTGAGGAAGCAGCATCCCCGAGTCACCGTGCACACCGCCGACCCGGGCGGTTTCGCGAGCGTCGCGGAAGGCGTGGTCACGGCACGGGCCTTCCCCATCGTGATCATGACCTCGAACGGCGAGCGCGCGTTCCCCGAGGCCTTCATGCGACGGTGTCTGCGTTTGGACATGGCAGACCTCGATGCGGAAGGCTTGGCGGAGTTGCTCTCCGCCCACTTCTCCGACCGACTCGGTGACATGCAGGGAAAGTTGATCCGCGCCTTCAAGTCGCACAGCGAGGAATCCTCGGGGCTGGCCGCAGACATGCTGCTCAACGCGGCGCACCTCGTCACCTCGGGCGCGTACACCTACGCCGAGGGCGACGACGCCGAGTGGCAGTCGGTGCTGAGCGCCATCTGGCACCCACTCAACGCCGATGGGGCTGGGCGGAGTGACTGAACACCACCCCGCTTCCGAGGGCCGGGTGGCGGACCTACCGGCCCCGGACCCACAGCGTCTACGCGTCGGCGACCTGCACTGGCGGGAGGTCGCCGACGCGCTGTGGCTCGTCCGGGAACACCCCGGGCTGGTGGAACCGGACGAGTACGCCCCCGTGCGCGCGCCCGGCCACGCGAACGCCCCCGACGGGGAGCGGGCGACCGTCCCACCGTCGACGGCGCCCCGGCCGGAGGAGGGCGGGGAGGAGGCTGGGGAGGAGGGCGAGGAGAAGGCCCGGCAGGAGCCGGAGGCGAAGGAGCCCACGCCACCGGACCCCTCAGACCGCGCTGAGGCGACCGAACGGCCGGAGACATCCGAGCCCTCCGACGACCCCGACCCCACCCCCACCACACCCTCGACCACCGCCCCGCGCGCCCGCTTACGCCGAGCCCGCCACCGCCGCGGCACCGGCGCCTCCGCCACCCCCTCCCTCGGCCGCGCCCTGCGCGCCCTGCGCCAGCGCGGCCGCACCTCGCCCTACCAGGAACTCGACGAGGAGCGCACCGGCGAGCAGCTCGCCGAGGCGCCCTGGTTGCCGCCGGTCCTGCGACCTGCGCACGAGGCCCACTGGAGCGTGGTCCTGGTGGTGGACACCGCCCCGCACATGGTCGCCTGGCGCGGCACCGCGGCGGCGCTCACCCGGGACCTGCGGCTGTACGGCGGTTTCCGGGGCGTGGAGACCCGGCTCCTGGACACCTCGGCGGGCACGCCCGACGGCGTCGTCCTGCGCGCCCCGGGCCAGCCGGACCGGCCGGGCCGTCCGCAGCCGGTGCGCAGCCTGGTGGACCTGTCGGGGCGCCGTATCGTGCTGGTGCTGACGGACGGGATGGCGCCCGCCTGGCACACCGGCGCGGTGCGCGCGGCGCTGGCGGTGTGGGGCAGGCGCCAGCCGCTGGCGATCGTCACCCCGTTGCCGCAGCGCCTGTGGGACCGCACGGGGCTGCTCCCGGAGCGCGTGCGGATGCGCGCCGCCGGCCCGGGATCGGCCAACGGCGAGCTGTCCTGGGAGCTGCTCACCCCCTACGGGTCGAGCGAGTGGTCGGCGCCGCTGCGCCCCCGCCGGTCGTTTCCGGTGCCGGTGCTGGAGACCGCCGGGGAGTGGCTGGCGCCCTGGGCGCGGTTCGTGGCGGGTACCGAGCCGCGCTGGGCGGAGGCCGCGGCCACGATGGTGGCGCCGGGTGCCAAGCCGCTGCCGCTGATGGAGACCGGCCCCCTGGAGGAGAGCCCGGCGCAGCGGGTGGCGCGGTTCCGGGTGTGGGCGTCCGAGGAGTCGTTCGAGCTGGCGGTGCGGCTGGCGGCGGTGGAGCTGGACCTCACGGTGATGACGGCCGTACAACGGGACATGGTGCCGCCGTCGGGGCCGGTGCAGTTGGCCGAGGTGCTGGTCAGCGGGCTCATCGAACCGCGGCCCGGCCGTCCGGAGTCGTACGCCTTCCTCCCCGGGGTGCGCGCCGAACTCCTCGCGGCGAGCACCAAGCGCGCCACGCTGTGGGCCTCCCGGCGGGCGGCCGAGGTGCTCGCGCCGAACAACAGCGCCGCGCGGGAACTGCTCGACTATTTCGACGGCCGGGATACCAGGGGCGGTACCGAGATCACCCCGGACAACCTCCGTTTCCGGACCACCGAATACGTCGTTCTCAGTTCGCTCGCGGGACCCCATCTGCGTCGTGCGCACCGAATTCGCGGTCTCCTTTCAGCGCACATCCAACCGGATGAACTGACAGGTGCCACCGTACACACCGAAGCCTTAACCGATCATTTACGAAAAGATTCCGGCACCATGAATACAGCCGACGTTCCAGAGAGCCGGAGCACGACTGAGCCCCTGCCCTCCGTTTCTGATATCCACGGGCAGGTCGACAGCAGCACACGCCAAGGAGGCACACCAGTGACCACTGTTGCCCGAGGGACCGACACACCGTCCCCCGACTCGGCGGGCGTCACGCTGGGAAAACCTCAGGAAGGCGTTTCCTCGCTCCGTCCCGCGGTCCTCAACAACATGCCCCCACGCAACGCCCTCTTCACCGGGCGGGACGATTTGCTCCGCATGTTGGAACGGAATCTGGGACAGGGTCCGACGGCCGTACTGCCGCACGCCCTGCACGGAATGGGCGGTGTCGGGAAATCCCAGCTCGCTCTCGAGTACGTCTATCGGAATGCCGCGCGCTATGACGTCGTGTGGTGGATCCCGGCCGAACGGCCCACCCAGATCGCGCAGGCCCTGGTGGAACTCGCCCAGCGCCTCGGACTGCGGGTGACCTCGGAGGCCAACACCGCCGTCCCCGCGGTCCTGGAGGCGCTGCGCACCGGGCAGCCGTACGGCAACTGGCTCCTCGTCTTCGACAACGCCGAGAGCCCGGAGGCGGTGCGGAACTACTTCCCCACCAGCCCCGGCACCAGCCCGGTCGGCTCGATCCTGGTCACCTCCCGCAACCCGCAGTGGAACACCCTGGCGCACCCGCTGGAGGTCGACGTCTTCAAGCGCGAGGAGTCCATCCACCTCCTCCAGCGCCGCAACCAGGACCTGCCGGACTCCGAGGCCGACCAGCTCGCCGCCGTCCTCGGCGACCTCCCGCTCGCGGTCGAGCAGGCGTCGGCGTGGCGCGCCGAGACGGGGATGCCCGCCGCCGAATACCTCCGGCTGTTCGAGGAGAAGCGGGCGGAGCTGATGACGGTCTCCCAGCCCACCCACTACGACGAGACCGTCGCCACCGCCTGGAACGTCTCCCTCGACCACCTGGAACGCAAGAACGCCGCCGCGCTCCAACTCCTCCAGGTCTGCGCCTACCTGGCGCCGGAACCGATCTCCCGTTCCCTGTTCTCCCGCGCACCGGTCGAGCCCATCGCCCCCGACCTGGACCGCGCCCTGACCGACCCGCTGCGCCTCGGCCGCGCGATCCGCGAGATCAACCGCTACTCCCTCGCCAAGATCGACCACCGCACCAACTCGATCCAGATGCACCGTCTGGTGCAGGCGGTGCTGGTAGCCCGCATGTCGCAGGAACAGCGGGACCGGATGCAGCACGGGGCGCACCTGCTGTTGGCGGGGGACACCCCCGGGAACCCCCAGGACCCGATCAACTGGGGGAAGTTCGGCGAGCTGTACCCCCACGTGCTGGTGTCGGAGGCCGTTCGGTCGCCCTCCCGGCACGTACGCCAGATGGTGCAGGGCGTCGCCGAGTACCTCTTCTACTGGGGTGAGCACGAAGGGGCCCGTGAGTTCGCGCAGAACGCCTACAACGTCTGGGGCGACATGCACGGCACGGGTGACGGCCAGACACTGACGCTCGGCCGCCACCTGCGGTACGTCCTGTGGACGATGGGCCGCTACGAGGAGGCCGCGTCCGTCACCCAGGGAATGCGCTCGGTACTGGAGCGGCCCGATGCCGACGCGGACGAGGAACTCCTGCGCGTGCTGGGGCTGGTGGCGGCCGACCGCCGCGCCCAGGGCAACTTCCGGGAATCCCTCAAGATCAACGAAGAGGTGTACCAGCGGTCCCTCCGCTACGGTGACGACGAGCCGGAGACCCTGCTGCACGCCCACAACCTGGCCGTCAGCCTGCGCGTCAACGGCAAGTTCAGGGAAGCCCTGGAGCTGGACCAGCAGACCTGGCAGCTCAAGACGCAGATGTACGGCGAGGAAGCGCTCAGCAGTATGCTCACCGAGAGCAGCATCGCCCTCGACCGCCGTGAACTGGGCGAGTACCTGGCCGCCGTGACTCTCTTCGAGGGCATCACCGAGCGCTACCGGCAGCAGATCGGTGACAACCACCCCAACACCCTGCGCAACCTTGCCCGGCTCGGGGTGACCGTGCGCAAGGCGGGCCGGCACGCCGACGCCGCCGAACTCACCCGCAGGGCCCGCAAGGAACTCATCAACCGCTACGGTTCCGACCACCCGGACTCCCTGGTGGCCTCCCTGAACCTCTCCGTGGACCTGCGCCAGCTCAACGACCTCAAGGAGTCGGTGCAGTTGGGCGAGCAGACCCGGGACCTCTACATCCGGGTGTTCGGCGCCGAGCACCCGCACACCACCGAGGCCGAGATGGACCTCGCCATCACCTACCGCCTGCTGAACAAGGTCGGCGTGGCGCGGGAGCTCAACGAGACCGCCCTCGACCGCTGTATGGCGACGCTGGGCGCGGACCACCCCGACACGCTGGTGTGCCGGATCAACCTGGCCAGCGACATGTTCGCGCAGGGCGAGGTGAGCGCGGCGCTGGCCATGGACGAGGAGACGCTTCAGACCGCGGCCCGGGTGTTCGGCGAGACACACCCGACCGTACTCGTCCTGACCAGCAACCTCGCCCAGGACCTGAAGGCGCTGGGCCGCACCGAGGAGGCCGAGACCCACCACGGCAAGGCCCTGACCGGCATCGCCCAGGTGCTCGGCGAGCAGCACCCGGCCCACGCGGACGCGGTGGCCTGGCAGCGCGCCAACTGCGACATCGACCCGATGCCCATCTAGGGCGTGTCGCGAGAGTCCCGTCGTCCGCCCGCAGGGCGGGCCGGGCGGCGTCTGGTGCGTACTCTCGGCGGCCTCAGTCAGGGCCGCCGGGAACGCTCGTGTCCAGGCGTCCCAGCTGGTCGTTCAGCCATCCGACGAAGGCCACGGGGTCCGGCGCGTTCCCCTCGGCCCGCGCCAGCTCCTGGTAGACCGCCCGTGCCAGCTCCGGGCGCTCAAGGACCGGCCCGGCCGCCTCGTGGCCGGTGGCGCGCAGGGCCAGGAGCAGATCGGCCCACAGCCAATCGGCATCCGGCTCGCGCGTCTGGAGAGCCGTCGCGGCGAGCTTCGCCGCGCCCTCGCTGTCCCCGAGCGCGTGCAGCAGCTCCGTCACCCGGGCTCCCGGCACCAGCGCCGCGAGTTCTCCGGGACCGTCACCGGCCCGCTCCAGTGCCCGTTCGTCGCGCAGCCGGACCCGGTAGAGGCTGGCCAGCGTGTCCAGCCGGGGCACCCGGGGGCTGGGCAACACCCGCGCCGGGGCCGTCCGCGACGGCGGATCGAGGCGCCGGGGCCAGGACCGCGTCAGCGCATCCACCACCGCCCGGTCCGGCACGGCGTGGTACAGCCGCCACTCGGCGGCGTGCTGGTCGGCGGCGTCCTCCGCCATGGCGTACGCGCCCCTGGTACGGTCCGGTCGACCCCAGCCGAGGACCGTCTCGCTGAGCCGCTGGACCGTGCGCCTGCCCAGGCCGGTGAGGCCCGCGTGGGTACGCAGTTCCGGTAAGACGCGCAGCAGTTGCCGCCGCCACAGTCCGTACTCGAAGTGCGCCGCGTCGGCCTCGGCGCCTCCGGTGTCCGGGTGCAGCGCCCGGCCCCGCCAGAAGCGGGCGACCCCGGTGAAGGCGTAGACGCCCTGGAGGAGGCCGCGGATGGGCCGGGGATCGTCGCGCCAGGGGGCGTAGCAGAGGCTGGTGTCGCCCGGCTCGTACAGGGAGTACAGGTGCATCAGCGCGCCCAGCTTGCTGTGCTGTATCTCGTGCGCCAGGACGGCGGCGAGTTGCACGGCGTCCGGTGGCACGGTCGAGGCGAACCGGCCCACTGCGTCGCCGGAGGTGGCGCTCACGGGGCGGGCGGTGGCCGGGGTCGGCAGCGGTTCGATGCCGCGCAGCAGCACCGCCGCGTCGGTGGCGGACTGCGGGTCCGTCTCCTCGATCAGGGCCAGCGCGTCCCGCAGCAGGGTCTCCCAGGCGCGTGCCTCCGGCTCGGGCAGCCGTGGTGGGGGCCTGCCGGTCGCGGCCGGATCGATGCGGTGGGTGCCGAGGTCGTCGAGGAGCACGGTGGCGGACATGCCCTGGACCGTCACGGCGATGCCGCGCGCGGGCTGCCAGTGGGCGGTCTCGCCGTCGTACGGCGGGGGCACCCGTATGGTCCGACCACCGATCCTGACCGTCAGTTCGCCCTGGACACAGGTGACGCGGGCCGTGCCCCAGGGCCGGACGGTGTCCGGCGTCACGGCGCGGCCCAGCGACGGCAGCCACACGGTGCCGTGGCGGGCGGGGACCGTCAGGGTGAAGTCCAGCCCGGCCCTTACGGCGGCGGCCACCGCCAGGGCGTGGAACTGTCCGGCGTCCGCCCACAGGGGCGCCTCGCCGCTCGCGGACCCGCCCAGTCTGCGCAGGGTCGCCGCGAGCCACAGGCCGGTCTCGGGTGCCAGCAGCAGTTCGCCGACCCCGGTCCGGTCCCGTCGCTCCGCGTCGAGCAGCAGGTGCCAGGCGGTGTCCGCGGGGGGCAGCGGGCCCACTGCCGCGGGGCGCTCGTGCAGCAGATCGATGAGGAGGTCGAACTGGAGCAGCCGGTGGCTTCGCTCACCCTCCCGGATCCGCCGCAGGGTGCTCGCCGTGCCGCCGCCAGCGATCACGGAGTCGAAGTCCGCGACGCTCAGCCCGTAGCGGATCACCTGCTGGGGCACCCCGGCCCCGCGAGTCGTCGATCAGCTCTCATCGCCGCCGAAGTTGACATCCGGCTGTTCGAGTTTCCGGAGCAACCGCCGCTTGCTTTCGGCGCGCTCCCGGTCCCTAATCGCGCGTAGCTGATCAAGCGTCACTCCCCCGAGATCAAGTAGGTCCGACTCAACCATGCTGTCGGCGTGTTCCATGGTGCCGTTGCCCTCCCAGCATCCGGGCCGATGCCGCCGACGCCGACCCAACTGATGTCCATCATCGCCGCGTCACGCAGGCGCAGGAAGCCCGTGTCTCAGACATCCTTTCGAGCCGATGGCTCGTCACCGCCCCCCTGAGCAGGCCATACCAGGATTCTTCCGTCAGTCACCCCATCCCCGTCACCTCCCGCACCGCGTCCGCGAACTCGGCGAAGGCCGCCGTGCCCGCGTCCACCGTCTCCAACGCGGCGCACAACTCGTCAAGGCCGCCGGGGAACTCCCCGCACGTGTCGACGAGGTCGAGGAGCGCGAACCGGGTGACGTCGGACTGCGGCACGCTCACCGCGACGGCGGGCGGCAGCTGCCTGATCAGGCGTGCCCGGTCGCCGGGGCTGGTCATCGCCGGTATCCGCTCCAGCAGCCCGACCAGTCGCCGCCGCTGCTCGCGGGTGGGCCGGGCGGAGCCGTCGGCGACGGTAGCGCGGGGCCGGTGCCAGCGCTCCTGCTGGCCGTCCGGTCCCGTGTGCCAGAAGTACGTCGGTGTCTGCGGCCCGGCGTCCCACGCCCCGCCCTCGCCGACCGCGTCCCGCAGCGCCGTGGCGAGTCCCCCGGGATCGCTCAGCCAGGCGTGCCCCCCGCCGCCCCGCTCGTCCAGCAGGCGCAGGACGCGGGACGTGAACACGCCGTACTCGCCGGTGCCGGTGCCGCGCGCCGCCTGGCCGGGGGCGGCGGCGAAGAACGCGTACTGGCCGGGGCGTTCACGCAGTCGGCCCGTCGGGACCGGGTCGGGGGGCAGTGCCGCCCGTTCGGTGCGCGGGTCGCCGAAGACCTGGCAGGTGTCCAGCAGCCACAGCTGCCGTGGGTAGGACGGCACCAGGTCGGAGCGCCAGGCGGCCAGCGCGGCGTCCAGGTCCAGGCCGCGCAGGTCCTCGGCGACCGCGTCGGCGTAGAGCAGGCGGCGCCGTCCGCCGCTGTCGAGGAGGCCGTGCCCGGACCACGCCAGCAGCAGCGACTCGCCGTCCGACCGGGGCAGTTCACGGAAGAGCACCTCGTGGACGGCGTCCCGGGTCGCCGGGCGGTACTTCAGGCCGAGGCCGGCCGCCGCCCGCTCGTGGTGCGGCAGCGGGGACAGCAGCAGGGTGATCCGCTCCGCGGGCAGCCCGGCGTCCAGCAGCCGCCGCGCATGACCGAGGGCATCGCGCACCGGGCCGTCCAGGCGCCAGTCGGGGCCACCCGCGTAGCGTTCCACGCCGACGAGCACGGCGTGCGCCGACCGCGAGTTGTCCAGCATGGCTGGTACTTCCCCGCGATTCGGTACGCCAAATCCGTCGATCGGCATACCCCGCGTCACACCGTCTGTTGTCGGCCCCGCCCCCACCACGCTGAATTCCCTGTTCAAAAAGGGTGATCCGGAGGGAATCGCCGTGACCCGGCCAGACCCGCCGCGTTGAACGGGAAGTGCGGCGGCTCGTCCTGCCGTCGCGCTCACCGATTCATAAGGAGAACGTGATGTCTCGCATCGCGAAGGCGACCGGTGTCGCTCTCGGCACGAGCGCCATGGTCCTCGGCGGGGCCGGTCTGTCCATGGCGGACGCGGGCGGCGAGGCCGTGGCCGCCCACTCGCCGGGTGTCCTGTCGGGCAACGTCGTCCAGGTTCCGCTGCACATCCCGATCAACCTGTGCGGGAACACCATCGACGTCATCGGCTTGCTCAACCCGGCGTTCGGCAACGCGTGCGTCAACGAGAGCGGCCACCACGGCAAGCACGGCGGCGGCCACCACGGCGACGGCGGCTACGGCGGCTGACTCCCGCCCGTCCCACCCCCGCGAGAGCCCCGGCTTCCCCTCCCCGAGCGCCGGGGCTCCCGCGTGTCGGCCACCGGATCACCCGCCGTCGTCCGCCAGGTGCCACTTCACACGTACCGGTAGATCCGGGTGTGGTCCTCCAGTTCGTCCGGTGTCACGTCCCACGGCGGCAGCCGTTCGTGCCGCGCGACGATCCGTCCGTGCTGGGCGTGGCCCGGTCCTGGCGGGGTGGCCGGAAGGTAGCGGTGGTCGCGGTGGCGTCGCTGCCAGCGGGACCACAGCAGGTCGACGAAGGCGTGGTGCAGCCAGAAGACGGGGTCGTTGACGGACGCCCCGCCGACCATGACGCCGCCGACCCAGCGGTGCACCCGGTTGTGGTTGCGCCAGGCCCCCTTGCCCCGGCCGCCGCCCCACCCCTCCAGCTTGTTGCGGAAGCCCTGCCCGGCCGTGGAGTCCCAGGGCGCGCTGTCGTAGGCGGGGTCCTTCATGGCCCACTCCAGCTCGGCGGCCGTGGGCAGGTCGATCGGGTCGCGGGGGCGGCCGAGGTCCCGGGTGAGGAAGTCGGCGTCGGTGACGTTCTCCCGCAGCGGCCAGTCGCCCTCCGCGTGGGCGAACGGCCCGGTCGTCACCCGCAGGTCCGAGGGCCGTCCGGTGCCGCCGAGGAGGTCGTCCGTCCAGGGGCTCGCGGCGGGGGTGCGCTGCCGTGTCCAGTCCCAGTACGGCACCGTCACCGACGGGTCGATCCGTCGCAGCGACCGCTCCAGCTCCAGCAGGAACCTGCGGTGCCAGGGCAGGAAGGACGGCGTCATGTGGGCCGTCCGCAGTCCGGCCTCGCCGTCGGCGACGTAGAACTCGATGTGCGTGCGCACGTAGTCGTCGTACTCGCCGCGGCGTTTCAGCTCCAGCAGCGCCGTCACGAAGCGCCGCTTCTCGGCGGCGGTCAGGGCGCTCACGCTCTTACGGACGTAGACCATGGTGGCCTCCTCCCGGCGCGCGCAGCCGCTGTCCCGGGCCCAGCGCGTCGACGGCCGCGCGGGCCGCCGCCAGCGGGGTGTCGTACGAGGCGTAGTGGTCGACCACGCTCAGCCAGCCGCCGTCGGCGCGGCGCATCAGGTGCAGGGGCCGGCCGTCGACGGTGACCCGCCAGGCGCCGCCGCCCAGCCGACGTCCGGCGGCGGCCGTCTGCTGGGCGGCGGGGAGCGGTGCGCCGTGGATACGGCGGCCCCGGTAGGTCTCGTCGAAGGCGAGGTCGGCGGGGTCGGGGCCGGGCGGTCGGGGCCGGGAGGCGGCGACGAGGGGGGCCAGCGCCACGGCGGCGGCCGAGGCGGCCAGCCCGCGCACCAGGCCCCGTCGCCCGCCGTGCGGCGGCCCGGGGTCGTCGTCGGGCGGTCGGCCCATTCCTGCCTCCTCGTCCGGTCCGCCGCGGGGCGGGTACGTCCCTACAGTCCCGGTCCCGTGACGACGCTCGCCGTGGGCACGGTCTGGAGCATCGGCGTGACCACGCCCGCCTCGGGCAGCTTGGTGCCGGGCAGGCCGTAGCGGTCCGCGTCGGGCGCGGTGACCGGGGCGTCCACGGTCAGACCGGGCGCGAGGGTGCGCAGGTCGGAGGCGGGGGCGTGGACGGCGAGGTGGTCGAACTCGGTGCCGAGGACGTGCGGCAGCGGCGCCCGTACGTCAGCGCCGGGCACTCCGGCGTGGACCGGCAGCTGCGGCACGGCGCGGTCCGGCAGGAGACGGCCCTCGACATAGCGCGGGCCCTCCGGCTCGCCCGGCACGGGCACCGGCAACTGGCCGCTGATCTCGGGCAGTTCGACGTTGAGCGACTTCTCGGCACCGCCGAGTGGGACGGGGACGGGCACCGCGGTGACCGCCGCGGCGGGGAACGCGCTCGCGGCACCGGCCGTCGCGGCGGCCACACAGGTGAGCGCGGCGGCGAGGGTTCCTCGGGTGGTGGACTTCATGGGGGTGCGGTCCCTTTCCGGTGTCGGGAGGCTGTGCGTGCGTACCAGTAACGAGCCGGGAAACAGCACGAACACGGGTTTCCCCCGCCTGCCGCAGTAGTACGGCAGTCATACGGCGGGCAGCCGACCCGGCTCGCGGTGTCAGCCGCGCAGGCTGCGGGCCGGGAGGACGACGCGGGCGGCGGCCTCCAGGGTGGCGTCGGCGGTCGCGAACTCGGTGAACTCCTCGCGGGCGACGGTGGTGCCGGGCGCCTCGCCGGGCCACGGGCGGGTGGTGAAGATCAGGCAGGCGTAGCCGCGTCCGGCGACCGCGGCCAGCCACTCCTCGCCGACCGTGCACTGGGCGTTCAGCCGCGGCATGGTGACGACGGCCTGACCGGCGACGACGAGCAGGCTGACCGGCAGGCTCGGCTTCAGGTGGCCGTCGACCAGTTCACCGCCGACGGGCAGTCCGGCGTCGGTGAGCATCTTCCCGACGGCGGCGCTCGCGGCCTCGGGCCCCTCGGGGGCGTCGCCGAGGGTGCAGGCGAGGAGGTAGGGCATGTCCTTGCCGTCGGCGGCCTCGCCGCTCCACGCCATCATGACGAGCGTGCCGAGGTCGGAGGTGGGGAAAGGGCGGGTTTCGGGGGGAGTTGTGGTCACCCGCGGGACCCTATCCACGGGCCGGGACGGCGGGGCCGGGTTGTCACCCGGGCGGCGGAGCGCGCCGGGGGCCGCCACCCGATCGAGGGACGCCGAGGGCCGGTTCCCGCGGTCCGTCGGGGGGGAAGGACGGAGCGTGGGAACCGGCCCTGGCCGGGTGCCGCTGACGGGGTGCCGGTGGGTCAGCGGGAGAGGGGCAGGCCGCCGAGGAGCCCGTTCCTGGAGTTCAGCGCGCGGGTGGTGTCCTTGACGCCGCTCAGCACGGAGTCCTTGTTCTCGGTGTCGAGGGCGTTGGACTGGTGCTTGAGCGGCATCGGGTCGATGGGGCCCTTGGTGAGGGCGTTCACGGCGCCGTTGAGGCTGGTCGGCGTGAGGTCGGCGGTGTCGTAGGCGAACGCGGGCGCGGCGGCTCCGGCGACGACCAGGGACCCGGCGACGACAGCGGCGGCCTTCAGGGACTTCATCGTGTTCCTTTCTTCGGCGACCCGGGCCGCCGGAGGGAAAGCTGACGCCGTGCCTAACGAGCCCCGCCCGGCCCGGAAACCCCGGGCCCGCATCCTCATATCATCCGGACTCAGGAGGCCGGGGGCGTCTGCAGCGTCGGCTGCGGCAGTCCGCCGCTCAGCTGGATCGCGGCGATCAGGTTGACCAGGGCCGACACGAGCCCCTGGGACGCGGTCCGGGCCTTCTCGGCGCTCCCCGAGGTGGCCGCCGCGAGCAGGTCGTCGACGGCGGTCTGCACGGCGGCGAGGGAGTCGGCCTTGAGGTCGGGGGCGGGGGCCTTGTCGTCGTCCGCGGTGGCGGTGGCGCTGCCCGCGGGTGCGGCGTCGGCGGCGTCCGTAGCGGCGTCGGCGAGGTCATCGGCGTCGTCCGCGTCATCGGGGTCGTCCGCGGTGGAGCCGAACAGGTCCGTCAGCCCGTTGAGGCCGTTCAGACCGCTCAGGCCGTCCAGGTCCAGCCCCGTCAGGCCCGACACGCTGACCCCGGACGTGGCCGCGTCCGGTGCCGACGCGCTCGGGGACTGCGGTTCCACCTCCGCCGGGAGGGTCTGGGCCGACGGCGTCACCTGCGTCGTCCCGGTGGCCTGGGTGACGGCGTCCTTGACGGCCTCGCCGAGCTTGGTCGCCTGGTCCGGGCTGAGCTGACCGTCCTCCGCCTTGGCCACGGCGTTGAGCAGGGCGGTCGCCGGGGTGAGGACGGCACCGAGGTCGGCGAGGGTGCCGCTCTGGTCGAGGAGCGTGTCCGCGCCGGGGACGGGCGCACGGGACGCCGCTGTGCCGCGGTCCCGGGCCGGTTCGCTGTCCGCCGCCAGGGCGGACGGCCCGGCGATGCCGAGGACGAGGCTGGCACACAGTGCGGTGGACGCGAGACGCCGTATGGGCAGACCACGCATGGGGGTTCCCTTCGGGGTGCGGTGGGTGCGCGGATTCGCACGGGGTTGGTGCGTCCCACCGTGAAATCGGGCGTCACCCCCCCCCGCAACCGCAGCCACCCGTTCGGGGCACAAGGGGCAGTGGGGCACAGGGGTACAGGGCACAGGGCACAACAGCGAACCGGCCGCCCTCCCGTGCGGGAGGGCGGCCGGTCGGGGAGACGCGGCTCGACGTCAGTCGTTGACGCACTCGTTGCCGAACGCCGGGTTCAGCAGGCCGATGATGTCGATGGTGTTGCCGCAGACGTTGACCGGCACGTGGACCGGAACCTGCAGCACATTGCCCGACAGCACGCCCGGGGAGTGGGCGGCGGCGCCCTGGGCGCCAGCGTCGGCAGTGGCCACACCGGCGGTGCCGGCCACAGCGGCGGCGGCGACGGAGGTCAGGGCCAGGCCCTTCGCGATACGCGACATGGAGAGGTGCTCCTTGGGATTGACACAAACATCCGGGCGGGATGCCCGGCGTTGTGTCAACGCCTGGGAATCACGGGAGTTGTGCCGCCAAAGGAGTGATCTCAGGCCATGCCCGACCTTCACCGCTTCGACACACTTGCCCGCTTTCGCCGTATTAATCCGGATAGCAGCTAGAGTTGCCGACCGTCCGACGCACCCCTATAGCCAGTCAATCGCACTGTCGTTTTCCGAAAGGGCACTGCCGGTCATGCGCAATTCCCCGGGTCCGCTGCTGCGCCGTGCGACGGTCGGCGTCCTCGCCCTCGCCACCTTCTGGACCTCCGCCACGGCCCCGGCCTCCGCCGCCGAGGCGGAGCGGCTGCCCTTCACCGAGCGCTACCGCGCCACCCAGCACGGCGGCATCGTCCGCGCCGCCAACACCTCCGTCAGCTGCCGTACGACGGCGCCCGGGTGCGCGTCCGCGCGACGCGGCGCGGTGGCCGCCAACGGGGACTTCGACATGTTCTACGTCGACGTCGACCGCGATCCGAACACCTACAACTCCTCCCGCGCGGAGGTCCGGCTGCCCGCGGGCGCCCGGGTCACGTACGCGCGGCTGTACTGGGGCGGCAACCTGCGCGTCGGGGAGCAGAAGCCGCCCGTGGACAACGGGCGGGTGCTGGTGGCCGAGCCGGGCGGCGCCTACAAGGAGGTCCTCGCGGACACCGTCGTGGGGCACCGGGTGGCGCACGGCGCCGACGCCTTCCAGGCGTCCGCCGACGTCACCGACCTGGTGCGGGACAGCGGTGCCGGGCTCTACACGGTGGCCCAGGTGAACGTGGCGATGGGCAGGTCGGCGGCCGGGGCGTGGGGCGGCTGGACGCTGGTGGCGGCGTACGAGAGGGCGGCGGAGCCGCTGCGGCGGCTGTCGGTCTGGGACGGCTTCGCGTCGCTGGACGGGCGGCGCGGGCTCCGGCTGCCCGGCCCGCGGCTGCCGGAGGGCTCCGCCGGCTACGCCGGTCTCGTCGCCTACAACGGCGACCGCGGCCGCACCGGCGACTCCCTCACCGTCTCCGGCGCGGCCCTGTCGGACGCGGCCAACCCCCGGGACGACGTGCTGAACTCGACCATCAGCGGGGCCGCGGGCGCGCGCGTCCCGTCGTACGCGCACACGCTCGGCTACGACTCCGACGTGTACGACCTCGGGGCCGCGCCCCGGCGCCGGGGTGACCAGTCGGGGTCGCGGCTCGTCGCCCGGCGCGAGTCGGCCTGGGCCGGGGTGCTGTTCACCGCCGTCGACGCCCGCGACTGACGGCGCCTCCCCCGCCCGTCCCGAGCACCCTCCGCGAACGAGAAGGCCCGCGTATGCACCAGCCAGCCACCGACCCTCCGTCGCGGGTCCTGCACCTCGCCCAGCCCGCCCACGGCGGGGTCGCCGAAGTCGTCACCGCGCTGACGCGGGCCCAGCTCGCCGCCGGATGGCGGGTGGCGGTCGGCTGCCCGGACGGTGAACTCGCCGCGACGGCACGGCGGTTGGGCGCCGACGTGTGGTGCTGGGCGGCGACGCGGGCGCCGGGGGCGGCGCTGGCCGGTGAGGTGCGGCGGGTCGCCCGGATCGTGGACGGGGCGCGTCCTGACCTGCTGCACGCGCACAGCGCCAAGGCCGGTCTCGCGGGGCGGCTGGCGGTGCGCGGGCGGGTGCCCACGGTGTTCCAGCCGCACGCCTGGTCGTTCGAGGCCGTCGGCGGGGCGACCGCCGCGCTGGCCGTCCGCTGGGAGCGGTTCGGGGCGCGTTGGGCGCACCGGGTGGTGTGTGTCAGCGAGGCGGAGCGCGCGACGGGGGTGCGTGCCGGGATCCGGGCCGCCTGGGCCGTCGTACCGAACGGCGTCGACGGTGAGCGTTTCCGGCCCGCGCCCGCCGACGCCCCGCGGGCCCGGCTCGTCCCGGCGCTGGACGCGGGGGCGCCGCTGGTGGTGTGCGTGGGGCGGCTCTGCCCGCAGAAGGGACAGGACGTGCTGCTGACGGCGTGGGACGACGTCGTACGGCGGGTGCCGGGGGCGCGGCTCGTGCTCGTCGGCGACGGGCCGGACCGGGACCGGCTGCGCGCCCGGGCGCCGGAGTCGGTGCTGTTCCCCGGGGCCGTCACCGATCCCGTGCCCTGGTACCGGGCCGCCGACCTGGTCGTGCTGCCGTCCCGCTGGGAGGGCATGGCGCTGGCGCCGCTGGAGGCGATGGCGTGTGGGCGGCCGGTGGTGGTGACCGACGTCGGCGGCGCCCGGGAGAGCCTCCCGCCCCCGGCCGTCGCGCACTGCCTGGTCCCGGCGGCCGACCCGGCGGCGCTGGCCCGCGCGCTCACCGCGCTGCTCGGCGACCCGGCCCTGCGGGCGGCGCTCGGCGCGGCGGGACACCGCCACGTCCGCGCCGCGCACGACGTACGGCACACGGCCGAGGCGGTCGCCCGGGTGTACCGCGAGGTGCTCGCGGAGCGACGGTCGACGGCGTGTCCCCCACAGACCGGCCACCACCGGGACGAGTTCAGGGAGTCGATCCACTCGTGACTGCGGAAAGCACTGCGGCGGGCACGGCCGCGAGTCCTGCGGCGGGTACCGTCCCGTCCCCTGGTGGCCGGGCGCGGGCGGCGGCTCTCCGGTTCCCCGTGCCCCGGACCACCGCCGCCCCGTACACCTCCCCGGTGCCGCTGCTGCTCGTCGACCTCGGCGCGGCCCTGCCCGGCGCCGTCGCGCTGGCCGGGCGGCGGCCCCTGCTCGGGGCGCTGCTGCTGGCCGGGGCGATGCTGCTGCGTCCGCACCGGCCGCCGCGCCGCACCGAGGGCGTGCTGGACGAACTGCCCGCGCTGTGCGGACGGATCGCGGTGCTGTGGCTGGCGCTCGCCGCGCTGGTGGCGGCGTACATCCCCCAGCACCTGCTGTCCGCCCGCGCCCTGCTCACCGGCCTGCTGCTGCACACCGCGGCGGACTGCGCCGGGCGGGCCCTGGTGCACCGGCGGCGGCGTACCGCGCTGCTGCGGCACCCGCGCGCCGCGCTCGTCGTCGGACCGGCGGCGACCGCGCGCCGGGTGGCCGCCGCGGTACTGCGCCACCCGGCATGCGGGGTGCGGCCGGTGGGGATCGTGGCCGCCGACCACGCCTCCGAGGGTTCCGACCCGTTGCCCGTGCTGACCACCGACGACGAGGTACAGCGGGCGCTCATCCAGAACGGGGTGCGGGACGTGCTGGCCGTACACCCCGCCGTACGGTCCGAGCGGGCCGCGCTGCTGCGGGGGCTCGCCGAGTCGGGGTGCGCGGTCTGGGAGCTGGACGCCGACTCGCCGTCGTACCGCGCGCCCGAGCGGCTCGCCGGGTTCGCCTGCCGACGGCTGGTGCTGACGCCCGGCCGGCACGGCGGCCCCGGCAAGCGGACGCTGGACGTCACCGTGTCCGGGGTGCTGCTGCTGGTGTGCGCGCCGCTGCTGCTGGCGTGCGCGGCGGTGCTGCGGCTGACCGGCGGGCCCGGCGTGGTCTTCCGGCAGGAGCGGATCGGTGAGGACGGCAGGCCCTTCACGCTGCTGAAGTTCCGTACCCACCGCCCGGCCGACGCGCACGAGTCGGCGACCCGGTGGAGCGTGGCCGACCAGCGGGACATGCCCTGGTTCTGCCGCTTCCTGCGGCGCACCTCGCTGGACGAGCTGCTCCAGCTGTGGAACGTCTTCCGCGGCGACATGAGCCTGGTCGGGCCGCGCCCCGAACGCCCCTACTTCGTCGAGCGGTTCAGCCAGACCCACCCCGGCTACGCGGCCCGCCACCGGATGCCGACCGGGATCACCGGCCTGGCGCAGGTGCACGGGCTGCGCGGGGACACCTCGATCGAGGACCGGGCCCGCTTCGACAACGCCTACATCGACAACTGGTCGCTCTGGCAGGACGTGTGCCTCCTGCTGCGCACCGCCGCCGCGCTGCTCCGGCCCACGGGGAGCTGAGCGCGGATGAGCCTCGCCGTGCCGGTCCTGCCCGTGGTGGCCGTGGTCGCCCTGCTGGCGCTCCCGCACCCACCCGACGGCGGTCCGACCCCGGCCGACGCCGCGTCCGCGCTGCTCGTCGGCTGGTGCGTCGTACGGCTGCTACGGCAGCGGCGGCGGCCCCTGTCCCGTACGGCGGCCGCGCTGTTCGGGCTGCCGGTGGCGGGGCTGGCGCTGGCGGCGGCGGGCGCGGCGTCCACGGAGTCGGCGCTCACCGGGCTCGCCCGCTACGCGCAGGTCTTCGTGCTGGTCCCGGCGGCGGTGCTGCTGCTGATCCGGGACCGGCGTGACGTACGGGTGCTGGGCTGGGCGTTCGTCGGTCTGGCGGGGTGGCAGGGGGCGGTCGGCGTGCACCAGTACCTGACCGGGACCGGAGCCTCGTACCAGGGGCAGCCGGTGCGGGCCGTGGGCACGTTCGGGCCACAGGACGTGATGGGGATGGCCGGTGCGGTGTCCGTGGGGCTGGTCTGCGCGCTGGCTCTCGCGCTGGGGCGGGCGCCGGTACGGCAGCGGGTGGTGGCCGCCGGGTGCGCGGTCGCGCTGCTGGTGCCGCTGGCGCTGTCCTTCAGCCGGGGCGCGTGGATCGCCACGGCGGTGACGTGCGCGGCGCAACTCGTGCTCGCCGGGGCGCGGCGGGCGCTGGCGGTGGGCGCGGTGGCCGTCGCGGCGGGGGTGCTGCTGGTGGGCGGGTTCGGGGTCGGTACGGCGCTGCTCGAGGAGCGGATCGCGAGCATCTCGCGGGTCGCCGACGCGCCCGACCAGTCGGTGACCGACCGGTACGCCCTGTGGGCGGCGGCGACCGGGATGTGGGGGGAACGGCCGCTGACCGGCGTCGGGTTGAAGGGGTTCCCCGAGTACCGGGACGCGCACGCCTCCCTGGCGCTGTCCTCGGCCAGCGACACGGAGGGCGCGGGCGCGGGCTTCCGGCGCCAGCCGCTGCTGTCCCCGCACAACATGTACCTGCTGGTGCTGAGCGAGCAGGGGCTGATCGGCCTGCTCACCCTCGCGGGCAGCTGGCTCGCGCTGCTGGTGTGCGCCGTGCGGGGGCTGGTGCGGGCCCGCCGCTCGGCGTCCGGCCTCGACTGCGCCCTCCTCGCCTGCGGACTCCTGACCTGGCAGCTCACCGACTTCGCCTACGCCGACATCGGCGGGCCCTCGACCGTGCTGACGGCGGTGACCTTCGGGGTCGCCGCGTGGTGGGCGCTGGTCGGCGGACGGGAGCCGCAGGACACGGGCGGGACGGTCGCCCTCGGGGGCGGGCGCGCGGTGGCGGAGGTGGGGGCGCGGTGACGGCGGGGGTGGGGCGAGGGGCAACCGCCCAGGAGGCACCCGACGCGCCTGACGTGGCGGACGTGCCTGGCGCGCCTGAGGTGGCCGACGTGCCTGGCGCGCCTGACGTGGCTGACGTGCCTGACGTGCCTGACGTGCCTGGCGCGCCTGAGGTGGCCGACGTGCCTGGCGCGCCTGACATGGCTGACGTGCCTGGCGCGCCTGACGTGGCTGACGTGCCTGACGTGCCTGACGTGCCCGACGTGCCCGACGTGCCCGACGTGGCTGACGTGCCCGACGTGCCCGACGTGCCCGACGTGACCGACGTGACCGACGTGACCGACGTGACCGACGTGGCTGACGTGGCGGACGTGGCCAACGGGGTCGACGATGCCGATGTGGCGGACGTGGCCGACGCGACCGACGCGACCGACGTGGCGCCCTCGCGGGACTCCCGTGGCTTCCTCGCCAGGGCCGCCTTCCTCACCGCCGGGCTCTCCGTCGCCGGGGCCGTGCTCGGGCTGCTGCGGGACCAGGCGCTGGCGCGGCTGTTCGGGGCCGGGGCCGACACGGACGCGTTCCTGGTGGCGTGGACGGTGCCGGAGTTCGCGGCGACGCTGCTGATCGAGGACGGGCTGGCCTTCGCACTGGTCCCGGCGTTCAGCCTGGCCCTCGCCCAGCGGGCCCGGGGCGCCGCCGGGGACCCGGTGCGCGCGCTGGTCGTGGGCACCCTGCCGCGGCTCGCGCTCGCCCTGGTCGCGGTCGCCGCGCTGGCGATCGCCGCCGCGCCCCACCTGGTCGCCGCGCTCGCCCCCGGCCTGTCCGACCGTGCCCTGGCCGTCGACTGCACCCGTCTGACCGCGACCTGCCTGCTCAGCTTCGGGCTCGCCGGATACTCCAGCGCCGCCCTGCGCGCGCACCGCAGGTTCCTCGCCCCGGCGGGCATCTACGTGGCGTACAACACCGCCGTCATCACGGCGATGCTGCTGCTCGGCGGGCGCTGGGGCGTGCGGTCGGCGGCGGTCGGCGTGGCGGTGGGCGGCTGTCTGATGGTGGCGGTGCAACTGCCGGTGCTGTGGCGGCGGCTGCGGGAGGGCGCGGACGTCGTCGTGGCGGGGCCCGAGTCCGCCGCCGCGCCCACCCGGGTCGGGCTGGCCCTCGTCGGCACCGTGCTGCTGTTCGCGCTGTGCCGTCAGTCGCAGGTGCTCATCGAGCGGTTCCTCGCCTCGCACCTGCACGCCGGGGCGATCTCGCACCTGAACTACGCGCAGAAGGTGGCGCAGCTCCCCATGACGCTGTCGCTGATGCTGTGCACGGTCACCTTCCCGGTGGTCGCGCGGGCGCTGGCGGAGGGCGATACCGGGCGGGCCCGGGAGCGGGTGCAGCGGGACCTGGCGCTGGCGGCGTGCGTGGTGCTCGCGGGCGCCTCGGTCGTCGTCGCCTGCGCCCCGCAGATCATCGAGGTGCTGTTCCAGCGGGGCGCGTTCACCGCCCGCGACACGGCGGCGACGGCGTCCGTGATGCGGGTGTACGCCCTCGGGCTGCTCGGCCAGACCCTGGTCGGCGCGCTGGTCCGCTGCTACTTCGGCGCGGGCCGCCCCACCTGGTACCCGCTGGCCGCGATGGCCGTCGGCATCGCCGCCACGGCCTGGCTCGGCGGCTGGGCGGTCCGCCCCTGGGGCACCGCCGGGATCGCCGCCGCCAACGCGGCCGGGATCACCGTCACCGCCGCGCTGCTGCTGGCCGGTGCCCGCCCCGACGGCCCACCGGGCGTCGTACCGCTGGACCGCCGGGCGGTGCTGGCCAGGCTGGGCAGGCCGGTGGGGGCGGCGGTGGCCGCGACGGCGGCGGGCGCCTGCGCGGCCAGCTGGCCCGGCCCCGCGGTGCTGGGGCTGGCCGCCGGTGCCGTGACCGTCGCCGTCGTCTACGTGCCGCTCGGCCGGGCCCTGGGCGACCCGGGCTGCGCGCTCGCCGTGAGTTCCCTGCGTTCCGTGATCCGGAGGCTTCCGTATGTCCGTTCCCGTTGACGTCCGCCGCCGCAGCCGCCCGGCTCCGGCGCCCGGCCCGGTGCCGTGGGTGGCGATGTACCACTCCGTCGGCGACCCCACCGACGACCCCTACGGCGTCACCGTCGCCCCGGACCGGCTCGACGCCCAGCTCGGCTGGCTGCGGCGGCGCGGGCTGCGCGGGGTGTCCGTGGCGGAGCTGCTGGCGGCCCGCGCGCGGGGGGAGGGCGGCGACCTGGTGGGGCTGACCTTCGACGACGGGTACGCCGACTTCGTCACCCACGCGCTGCCGCTCCTTGACCGGCACGGCTGCGGCGCGACCCTGTTCGTGCTGCCCGGCCGCCTCGGCGGCGACAACGCCTGGGACCCGCTGGGCCCGCGCAAGCCGCTGCTGACCGCCGACGGCATCCGGCACGCCGCGGCGCGGGGCGTCGAGATCGGCTCCCACGGGCTGACCCACGTGGACCTGACGAAGGCCGACGACGCCCTGCTGCGCGCCGAGGTCGCCGACAGCCGGGCGGCGCTCGCGGAGCTGACGGGCGCTCCGGTCGCCGGGTTCTGCTACCCGTACGGCACCCTCGACCGCCGTACCGTCGACGCCGTGCGCGCCGCCGGGTACGCCTACGCCTGCGCCATCGACCCCGGCCCCCTCACCGGCCCGCACGCCCTGCCCCGGCTGCACGTCGGGCAGCGGGACACCGCCGTACGGCTGCTGCTGAAGTACAAGCTGCACCGGCTGCGCAGACGGCCCGTGACCGGAGCGGAGGCGGCGCGGTGAAGGCGCTGCACGTCATCACCGGGCTCGGCGTCGGCGGCGCCGAGCAGCAACTGCGGCTGCTGCTGCGGCACCTGCCCGTCGACTGCGACGTCGTCACGCTCACCCACCCGGGACCGGTCGCCGCCGGACTCGAAGCCGACGGCGTGCGGGTGGTCCACCTGGGCATGACCGGCAACCGCGACCTCGGCGCGCTGCCCCGGCTGGTGCGGGTCATCCGGGACGGCGGCTACGACCTCGTCCACACCCACCTCTACCGGGCCTGCCTGTACGGCCGTGTCGCCGCCCGGATCGCCGGGGTGCGGGCGATCGTGGCGACCGAGCACTCCCTCGGGGACTCCCAGATGGAGGGCCGCCCGCTGACGGCCGGGGTGCGGGCGCTGTACCTCGCCGGTGAGCGGCTCGGCCGGACCACCGTCGCCGTCTCCCCCACGGTCGCGGACCGGCTCAAGCGGTGGGGCGTGCCCGCGCCCCGGATCGCGGTGGTGCCCAACGGCGTCGACCTGGACCGCTTCCGCTTCGACCCGTGGGCCCGGCTGCGCACCCGGCAGCGGCTCGGCCTGCCCGACACGGCGTACGTCGTCGGCGGCGTCGGACGGCTCACCGCCGCCAAGCGCTTCGGCGTCCTGGTGCGCGCCCTGGCCCGGCTGCCCGCCGACCACTGGCTGCTGCTGGTCGGCGGCGGTCCCGAGGAGAACGTGCTGCGCCGCACCGCCCACGAGGCGGGCGTCGCCGACCGGGTGCTGTTCACCGGCGAGCGCCCGAGCGTGCCGGACGGCTCACCCGGCCCCGACCTGCCGTCGCTGCTGGCCGCGATGGACGTGCTGGCGTCGCCCTGCCCGGAGGAGGCGTTCGGGCTCGCGGTGGTGGAGGCGCTGGCCTCGGGGCTGCCGGTGCGGTACGCCTCCTGCCCGGCCGTCGAGGACCTCCCCGCGCGGGCCGCGCCCGGGGCCCGCCGGGTCGCCGGGGACGCGGGCCCGGACACCTTCGCGCACGCCCTCGCCGAGGTCCGCGCGGCGGGCCCGCGCCCCCGCACCGCCCCCGACGCCGCCCACCACTACGGCATCACCCGCAGCGCGGCCCGCCTCCTCGACGTGTACCGGACCACGCTGGGGCTGGAGCCGGGGCAGCAACCGGTGCGCGTTCCGGCCACGCAGGTCGTCGGCCCGGCGGCGCACGTCATCGGCCCGGCGGCGGGGCCGGTGCGCGTCCCGACGGAAGCGGTGCGCTCCCGCGCGGAACAGGCAGGCATCTCCGCGAAACAGGCGGGCGTGTTCCCGGACGCGGCGGGCGTCCCCACGAAACAGGCGGGCGTGTCCGCGGACGCGGCGGGCGTCCCCACGAAACAGGCGGGCCTGTCCGCCGAACCGGTGCCCCGTCCCCCGGAACAGGCGGGCGCGCCCGCGGAACCGGTGCGCGTGCCCGCGGAACAAGTGCGCCTCCCCGCCGCGCCGCAGGAAACCCCGCAACCGTCCCCCCAGGGAGTCAGCCCCTCATGACCGAGAACCCCATCGGAGCGCGCCGTCACCCGGCCCGCGCCGCCCTGGCCCGCGCCCGGAGACTGCCGCCCTGGTCACTGCTGGTGGCCGGGACCCTCACCGGCGCCCTGCTCGGCGGCGCGTACGGCGCCCTGCGCACCCCCGAGTACTCGGCGACCAGCTACGTCGTCGCCCTACCGGACGGCAAGTCCGACCCGTCCGCCGCGCTCGGCCTCGCCCAGGCGTACGGCCGGGTCGCCACCCAGCTCGCGGTGCTCGGGGACGCCCAGGTGTGGGCGGGCGTGCCGGTCGGCACCCTCAAGGACAGTGTGCGCACGGCGACCTCGCCGGACGCGCCGATGGTCGCCGTCACCGCCAGCTCCGCCCGCCCCGACCTCGCCGCCGACATGGCCAACGCGGTCGCCCGCGCCCTCACCCGGCACGCCGACGACAGCGCCGACGACACCCGCGTCGAACTCCGGCAGTTCGCCCGCGCGGTGGAGCCGACCGAGCCGTCCTCCGCCTCCCCGGGGCTGACCGGGCTGGTCGGGGCCAGCGCGGGCGGGCTGCTCGGCGGGCTGGCCCTGCTGGTGCGGCCCCGCCGCGCCGCCGACGGCACCGGGCACCCGGCCGCCGTGCCCGGACCGGCGCTGGCCGCCGACGCCCACGGACAGCTGTGACGTACACGACGGAACTCCTCACCGACGAGGACACCTTCGCCGCCCTGGCCCCCGACTGGGACCGGCTGTACGGGAGTTGCGGTGCCGCGACGCCGTTCCAGAGCCACGCCTGGCTGCACTCCTGGTGGCTGTCGTACGGCCGCCACGGGCGGCTGCGGCTGGTCGTCGTCCGGGACGGGGCGGACCTCGTGGCCGCCGCGCCGCTGACCCTCGTCCGCACTCCGGTGCCGTCCCTGGTACCCCTCGGCGGGGCGATCTCCGACTACGGGGACGTCCTGCTGGACGACGCGCACGGCACGGACGCGGTCGCCGCGCTCGCCGAGGCCCTCACCCGGGCCGCCCGCGGCGCGCTGATCGACCTGCGCGAGGTCCGGCCGGGCGGTGCCGCCGAACGCCTCTACGACCACTGGCCGGGACCGCGGCGCCGGGTGCCCGACGCGCTCTGCCTGGAGCTGCCCGCCGCCCCCATGGCCGACCTCGTCGCCCGGCTGCCGTCGGCCAAGGCCCGGCAGCGGGCGCGCGCCAAGCTGCGCAGGCTGGCCGCGCTCGGCGTCGAACGGCACGTCGTCGAACCGGACGAGGTCGACAAGGCCCTGCGCCGCCTCCTCGAACTGCACCGCCTCCAGTGGCAGGGCCGCAAGGTGACCCCCGAGCACCTGCGGACCCGGTTCCGTGAGCACCTGGTGCGGTCGGTGGGGCCGATGGTGTGCTCCGGCGACGCGGTCGTCACCGAGTTCCGGCTCGCGGACGACGTGGTCGCCGTCGACCTGACGCTGCGCTCGCGCTGTCTGACGGGCGGCTACCTGTACGGCGCCCACCCGTGTCTGCGGGAGAGCCGGGCGGACGTGGCGGTGATGCTGCTGGACGCCTGCGCCGAGCACGCGCGGGGCACGCTGAGCCTGCTGCGCGGCGACGAGCCGTACAAACGGCACTGGCGGCCCGAACCCGTCGTCAACCAGCGGCTGCTGCTGGCCCGGCGGCGCACCGCCCCGCTGCTCGCCGCCACCGCCTGCGACGTGGCCGTCCGGCTCCACGGCAAGGAACTGCTGCGCCGCCGGGCCGAGTGGCGCCGACGGGGAGGACACGACGGTGACGGCGGGTCCTGAGCGGGCCCGCCGCCCGGGCGCCGGATCAGCCCCGCCGCGACCACCAGGCGGGCCGCAGGCACACCTTCCCGCCAAGCCAGTGCTCCACCCACTCCCCCAGGTCGACGGGCGAGCAGTCGGCCGCGGGCTGGGTGGGCGTCGGAGTGGGGGTGGGGGTGGGTGTCGGAGTGGGAGTCGGGGTCGGCTCGGGCTGTTGCTGTTCGCCCCGCCCGGACAGGGCCGCCCGGTACACCTCCGCCGACCTGGGGTTGTCGTCGCACTGCCAGACGCCGTGCGGGCAGTAGTCGGTGAGCGTGTTGTACAGCGGCCGGTGCTCGTCCATCCAGGCGATCATGCGCCGCACGTACTCCGCGTTGTCGCCGTTGCGGAACAGCCCCCACTCCGGGTACGAGATGGCCTTGCCGTGCGCCCTCGCGAACTCGACGTGGCCCTTCAGGCCGTAGGGCTCGTCGACCTGCTCGTCGAAGGAGAGCCCGGCGGGCTGGTCGTAGGCGTCCATGCCGACGATGTCGACGACGCCGTCACCCGGGTAGCACCGGGTCCACGGCACGGCGTCCCGGCCGCGGCTCGGGGTGAAGTCGAAGCGGAACCGCTGGCCCGGCACCGCGCGCATGGCGGCGACGATCCGGTTCCAGTACGCCTTCCACGCCTCCGGGTCCGGGCCGCAGCGGTGGGTGTAGGTGGTGCCGTTCATCTCCCAGCCGAGCACGATCACCGTGTCCGGCACGTTCAGCGCGACCAGCCGTTCGGCGAGGGCGCGGAAGTGGTGGTCGTAGCGCCCGGCGGCGCCGCGCCGCAGCTGCCGCCGCACCTCGGCGTCGGGGACGCCCTCCTCGGTCCGTTCCAGCATGGGCACGTTGAGGACGAACATCCGGTCGTCCTTCCCGTTCCGCCAGCGGGCCCAGTCGTCGAGGAAGGCCGGGGCGCCCTCGATGTTGCTCCAGCGGTCACCGGGCAGATAGGTGTGCCCGACGCGCAGCTCGGCACCGCCCAGCCAGCGGCTCAGCTCCGCCATCCGGGCCACCCCGCGCGGACCGTAGTCGAGGTAGGCGCCGAAGGCGGGAGCCGCCGCGGGCGCGGGGGGCACCGGCGGCTCGGAGGGCGCCGCTGGCTCGGAGGGCGCCGGTGGCCCCGGGGGCGCCGCTGGCGCGGGGGGACCGGCTTCCGCCACCACCCCCAGGCCCACGGCGAAACCGGGGACCGACGCCAGCGCGGCCGACGCGGCGACCGTCGCCGCGAGGAGCGCGAGCCGCCGGGGCCGCGCCCGTCGTCGCTGTGGGGCCATGCCCACTCCTTCCTGCACGCGTGATCGTCACTCACTGACACCCAGTCACACCACTACGAGGTACGCCAGTGCGGCTACGGCGTTGGAGCGTTCCGCGCGCCCGCACGGGTGAACCGACCCGAGGAGAACGACCGTGTCGCTGTTCGACACCCGCGTCCCCGCCGTCCTGCTGCGGATCGACCGGAACCCCTTCCACCACGGCACCCTCGGCGCCGCCCGCTCGCTGGGCCGCGCCGGACTCGACGTGCACGTGGTCGCCGACTGCGCGGACAGTCCGGTCCGCGCCTCCCGCTACGTACGGCAGGTGCATGCGCCGCCCCGGCCGGGCGCGGGGCCGGACGAGATCGTCCTGGCGCTGCGCCGGGTCGCCGCCCGGATCGCGCGGCCCGCGGTGCTGGTCCCGATGGACGACGCCAGCGCCGTCGCGGTGGGGCGGCTGCACCCCGAACTCGCCCCCTCCTACCTGCTGCCCACCATCCCCGCCGCGCTGCCCGAGCGCCTCGCCGACAAGGCGGAGCTGGCGGCCCTGTGCGCGGCACTCGACCTGCCGCACCCGCACACCGTGGTCCCGGACAGCGCGCGCCAGGCCGCCGACGCCGCCTGGCGGCTGGGCGTGCCGGTGGTGGCGAAGTGGAGCCGCCCCTGGCTGCTGCCCGCCGGCGCCGGGCTGCGCAGCACCACCCTGGTCCGCTCCCCGCGGCAGGCCCGCGAGCTGTACGGGCGCGCTGCGGACGCCGGGAGCAGGCTGCTGCTCCAGGAGTTCCTGCCGCCCGGCGCCGGACTCGACTGGTTCTGCCACGGCTACGCCGACCGCTCCGGCTCGGTGCGCGGCGGCGGACCGGGCCGCAAGCTGCGCTCCTGGCCGCGCGAGGCGGGCCTGACGGCGGTCGGTGAGTGGACGCCGAACCTCGACGTACTGGCGCTCACCGAGCGCCTCACCGCCGAGGTGGGCTTCCGCGGCGTCTTCGACCTGGACTTCCGCCGCTGCGGCCGGACCGGCCGCTACCACCTGCTCGACTTCAACCCCCGCCCCGGCGCCCAGTTCCGGCTGTTCAGCGACACCGCGGAGCTGGACGTCGTACGCGCCCTGCATCTGGACCTGACCCACCGTCCGCTGCCGGTCGGGGCGCCGCGGCACGGGCGGACCTTCGTGGTGGAGAACTACGCGCCCCTGACGACGCTGCGCCCGGCACCCGCCGGACGTGAGCTGGCCTGGCACGCCGACGACGACCGGGGCCCCGGCCGGGAGCTGTGGGGGCTGTGGTCCCGGCACGTCTCCCGGCGGCTGCGCACCCGGCTGCGCCACCGGGCCCCGACCGGCACCGGGCGCACCCAGCCCCGGGTGGTCCGGCAGGCCACCGCCCCGGCCGACGACGCGGGGGACGCCCCCGCGGCCCGGCCCACCGACGAGAAAGCGAGCAGCCACTGATGTACGACCTGCTGGTGGTCGGCGCGGGCCCCTACGGCCTGTCCGTCGCCGCCCACGCCGCGAGCGCGGGGCTGTCCCTGAAGGTGCTGGGCCGCCCGATGGCGTCCTGGCGCGACCACATGCCCCGCGGCATGTTCCTGAAGTCGGAGCCCTGGGCGTCGAACCTCTCCGACCCCGAGCGCCGCTGGCGCCTGGACGCCTACTGCGCGGACCGGGGCACGACGGCCCGGCACGGTGAGCCGGTCCCGGTGGAGACGTTCACCGAGTACGGCCTGTGGTTCGCGCGGCACGCCGTCCCCGACGTCGACGAGCGCGCCGTGACCCGGCTGGCGCCCTGCGCGGGCGGCTTCGAGGCGGTCCTCGACGACGGTTCCGCCGTCGCCGCCCGGACCGTCGTCCTCGCGGTCGGGGTGATGCCCTTCGCCGAGGTGCCGACCGCGCTGCGCGGGCTGCCGCCCGACCTCGTCTCGCACAGCGGCGACCACGCCGACCTGGGCCCGCTGCGCGGCCGGGACGTCACCGTCGTCGGCGCGGGGCAGGCCGCGCTGGAGACGGCGGCGCTCCTCGCCGAGCAGGGCACCCGGGTGCGGATCCTGGCCCGCGCGGACCGGCTGTGCTGGAACGACGTGCCCCCGCCCCGGCCGCGGCCCTGGTGGCGCTCGGTCCGCGCCCCGCACACCGCCCTCGGCCGCGGCTGGCGCAACTGGCTCTACGCCGAGCGACCCGGCCTCGTCCACCTGCTGCCCGGCGCCACCCGCGCCCGGATCGCCGCCACCGCCCTCGGACCGGCGGGCGCCTGGTGGGTACGGGACCGGGTCGAGCCGTCCGTCGAGGTCCACCTCGGCCACCGCGTCGCGGCGGCCAGCCCGGAGCCGGGCGGGGTACGGCTGGAGGTGGTCCGCCACCGGCCGGGCGCCGGAGCCTGCGGTGAACCGGCCTGGTCGCTCCAGACGGAGCACGTCATCGCGGCCACCGGCTTCCGCGCCACCGCCGACCGGCTCACCCCGCTCACGGCCGAGCTGCGCGGCTCGCTGCTCCGGCTGCCCGACGGGTCCCCCGCGGTCGGCCGCGACTTCGAGTCGTCGTACCCCGGGCTGTTCCTCGCCGGGCTGGTCACGGCCGGTGCCTTCGGACCGGCGATGCGCTTCGTCCACGGCACGGCGTTCACCGCGCCGACGCTGGTACGGGGGGTGCGGCGGCGGCTCGCGGCGGGGGCGGGCGTCGGCGCGATTCCGGCGCCGGGGCGGCGGACGGCACCCGAGCGGGAGACGGCGACGCGCTGCTGAGCCGCGACGCGACGCGCCCCGGGTGGCGGCCGGTTGGGGGCCGTCACCCGGGGCGCGGGGTGCGGGGCGCGGGTGCCTACCGGGTGGAGGCGGCGCGTCCGCGGCGGTACAGCAGGGCTCCGCCCGCGATCAGCACGGCGCTGGCGGCGGAGGCGCCGAGCAGGGCGGCGCCGCCGGTCTCGGCCAGTTCGGGCGACGTCCGGTGCTCCTCCTCGGCTGCGGGCGGGGTGCCGGGCTCCTCCTCGGCTGCGGGCGGCCGCTGGTGGTCGCCGGGCGGCTGCTCCTTGTCGGCCGGGGGCGGCGGCTGCTCCTCGTCGGCGGGGGGCTTGTCCTCGTCGGCGGGGGGCGGGGTGGACGGGGGCGTCGGGTGCGTCGGGGGCGTGTCGCCGTAGCCCGGCGGCTCCGAGCTGGCGCAGCCGTTGCCGAAGGCGGGGTTCAGCGCGCCGACCACGTCGACGGTGTTCCCGCAGGCGTTCACGGGGACGTCGACCGGTACCTGGGCGTCGTTGCCGGTCCCCACGCCGGGGGAGCCGACGGCGGCACCGTGCGCGGAGGAGCCGGAGGTACCGTGCCCGCCGTCGCCGTAGCCGCCGTCGTGGCCGCCTCCGTGGCCGCCACCGTGGCCCTCATGGCCTCCGTGGCCCCCGTGGTGCTGCTTCGGGGGCGTGTGCGAGGTGTTCGCGCAGGAGTTGCCGAAGGCCGGGTTCAGCGCGGCGACGACGTCGACGGTGTTGCCGCAGGCGTTCACCGGCACGTGCACCGGCACCTGGGCGGCGTTGCCGGAGGCGACGCCGGGTGACTGCCGGGCACCCGCGTCAGCCGTCGAGTCGGCGAGGGCGGGGCTGCCGCACAGGGACAGAATGCCGGTCGCGGCAGCGGCCGCCACCATTCCCCTGCTCAGGGTCTGTCGCAATCTCGTGGTCTTCCTGGTGAGAAGAAATGTACAGAAATGAGACAGCCGGTCCCGGACGGGCGGGAACCCTTGTCCGAGACCGGCCGGGGCGCAGCCGAACGAGCCGGTGCGCTACGACGTCACTTGTTGACGCACACGTTGCCGAACGCCGGGTTCAGCAGACCGACGACGTTGATCGTGTTGCCACACACGTTGACGGGGATGTGGACGGGCACCTGCACGACGTTGCCGGAGAGGACACCCGGGGAACCGACAGCGGCCCCCTGGGCGCCCGCGTCGGCGAACGCCGGGGCGGCCCCGCCCAGAGCCATGATCGCGCCCGCGACAACGGCAGCGCACTTCTTCATGAGAATTCCCTTCTCTGCGGTCATGCCCCTATGACGGCCGAAACCGAGCGAGCACAGCTTCAACGGCTCGCACCATGACCGGCAGCTGTAGAACGAGGGATAGACGGTTTGAGAAACTCTGGAACGCGGGTCGCCCGGGAATTCACCCGTTCGCGCCGTGTCACCACTCGTTTCACCCCCGGCATTCGGACAAAGACGTCTCCGGAGAAGCCCGGGAGTCCGCGCGTCACCGCTGCGGAGCACCCGGGCTCGACCGGGATCCTCGAATTCGGGTCAGCCGCCGTTCGCCGACAGGACCGACAGGTCCTCCAGAATGTGCGACAGGGCGGCGTCGCGCTTCGCCTGGGTGGAGTTGTCGGCGCACTGCTGGGTCAGCTCGTCCGACAGGATCGGCACGTCCTGGATCGGCACCAGGTTGATGACCGCGACGTTGATGTCCTCAAGGCCGACGCACGGCTTGTTGAGCGACCCCTCGACCAGCGAGAGCTGCGGGCTCATGTCGCCCTTGGTCGCCGAGTTGCCGTAAGCCGACTCGGCTCCGTTGCCGTTGGCCACGGCCGGGCCGGAGTCGTCGCCCACGGCAAGCGCGTGGGGAGCGGCCGCCACCGACATACCGATGACGGAAGCGGCGGCCGCCGCGGCGACCATTGCCTTCTTGAGCACTTCGCATTCCTTTCCTCGTAGCGACGCATGTCCTACGGCCTCATCAACCCGGCGGATCAGGATTAGTTGCGGCTGTTCACCCGGTTGGCCCGCATGTGGGCCGACCGGGTGAACAGGAGAAACCACACCGGACACACGGAGTTGACCAGAGAGCTCCGGTGGACGGGGTTTCCTCAGAAAGGACTTCCAGTGATCAAGAAGGTTGTTGCCACCGCGGCGATCGCCGCGTCCGTCATGGGCGCTTCCGCCGTCGCCGCTCCGCAGGCGATGGCGATCGGCGATGACAGCGGCCCGGCCCTCGCCAACGGCAACGGTGCCGCCCAGTTCTACGGCAATTCGGCCACCTACGGGAACATGAGCCCGCAGATGGCGCTCATCCAGGGCTCGTTCAACAAGCCGTGCATCGCCGTCAGCGACATTCCCGTCAGCGTCGTCAACCTCATCCCGGTCCAGAACGTGCCGATCCTGTCGGACCAGATGACCCAGCAGTGTGCCGAGAACTCCACGCAGGCCAAGCGCGACGGCGCGCTGGCGCACCTGCTGGAGGACGTGTCGGTCCTCTCGTACAACGGCGAGGAGTGAGCTGCCGACCCCCAGCTGACCTGGGCGGGGCCGCCGGAGTCGATCCGGCGGCCCCGTCCGCGTGGTCGCCGCCGGTCAGCGGACGGTGTCGTAGAGCGCGTCGATCTCCTTGGCGTACACCTCCGCCACCGCGTGGCGCTTGACCTTGAGGGACGGTGTGAGCAGGCCGTTGGCCTCGGTGAACTCGCCCTCGACGAGGGTGAAGGCGCGGATGGACTCGGCGCGGGAGACCGCCTCGTTGGCGTGGTCGACGGCCCGCTGGACGTCGGCGCGGATCCGTTCGTCGCGGATGACCTCGGCGAGCGGGGTGTCGGCGGGCAGCTTGCGGACGGCCAGCCAGTGGGCGACGGACTCCGGGTCGAGGGTGACGAGGGCGGCGACGAAGGGCCGGTTGTCGCCGACGACGACGCACTGGCCGACCGGTGAGCGGCTGCGCAGCCGGTCCTCCAGGACGGCGGGGGAGACGTTCTTGCCGCCGGAGGTGACGAGGATGTCCTTCTTGCGGCCGGTGATGGTGAGGTAGCCGTCCTGGTCGAGCGCGCCGAGGTCGCCGGTGTGGAACCAGCCGTCGGTGAGGACGGCGTCGGCGGCCTCCGGGTTGTTCCAGTAGGTGCCGAAGACGATACCGCCCCTGAGCAGGACCTCGCCGTCGTCGGCGATGCGGACCGTGGTGCCGGGGACCGGGCGGCCGACGGTGCCGGGGCGCGGGCCGAGGGGCGGGACGATGGTGGCGGCGGCGGTGGTCTCGGTGAGGCCGTAGCCCTCGAAGATGAGGATGCCCGCGGCGTAGAAGAACAGGTTGAGGTCGCGGTCGAGGGGGGAGCCGCCGCTGATGGCGTAGCGGACCCGGCCGCCGAGTTCCTTGCGGACCCTGCGGTAGACCAGCAGGTCGTACAGGGCCCACGCGGCGTACAGCGCCGGTCCGGGGCCCTTGCCGGTGCCGAGGAAGCGGTCGAGGTGGGCCTCGCCGAAGCGGACGGCGATCCGGTCGGCGCGGTCGAAGGAGGCGCCGCGGCCGAGCTTCTCGGCGGTGGCCCGGCCGGTGTCGTGGATCTTCTCGAAGAGGTAGGGCACGCCGACGAGGAAGGTGGGCCGGAACTCCTTGAGCGCGGGACGGAGTTCGGCGGGCTTGACGCTCGGGAAGTGGCCGGTCTCGATCCTCGCCATCAGGCAGGCGATCTGCAGGACGCGGCCGAGGATGTGGGCGAGCGGCAGGAACAGCAGGGTGGAGGCGGTCTGCCGGGAGACGGCCTTGAAGACCGGGTGGAGCAGTTCGACGGTGTTCGCCGCCTCCGCGTGCAGGTTGGCGTGGGTGAGGACGCAGCCCTTGGGGCGGCCGGTGGTGCCGGAGGTGTAGCAGACGGTGGCGGTGGTGTCGGGGGTGAGCGCGGTACGGCGTTCGGTGACCTCGTCGTCGGTGAGGTGCCGGCCGAGCCGGGTGAGGTCGTCCAGGCCACCCGCGTCGAGCTGCCAGATACGGGGCTGCTCGGGCTGGCCGGAGGTGGCGGTGGCGGCCGTGGCGGCGTTGTCGGCGGTCTCCGTGACGATGAACCGGGCGCCGGAGTCGCGGACGATCCACTCCACCTGGTCGGCGGAGGAGGTGGCGTAGACGGGGACGCTCTGACCGCCCGCCGCCCAGACCGCGAAGTCGAGGACCGTCCACTCGTAGCGGGTGCGGGACATCAGCGCGACCCGGCCGCCCGGTTCGAGTCCGGCGGCGATCAGGCCCTTGGCGACCGCGGTGACCTCCCGGGCGAAGGCCTCCGCGGTCACCGGCCGCCAGCGCCCGTCGGCGGTACGGCGGCGCGTCACCACCGCGCCGGGGGCCTCGGCGGCGTTGGTGTAGGGGATGTCGGCGATGCTGCCGGCCGTCGGGCGGGGGACGAGGGGCGCGGCCCGCGCCTCGCGCACCGTGCCGTCGGCGTCCCTGACCAGTTCGACGCCGGTGTGGTCCGTGCCCTCCTGCACGCGGGGGTGCTGCTTGGCCCGCTTCAGATCCCTGCGTACGCCCATGGCGGCTCCCGGTGCGGCGAACGGCGTTGTCGCGACAGTAACTTACTTGGAAGTAAGGAGGAGTCAATGGGGCATGCGGGTGACGTCCGGGCTCGTCAGGACAGGGCGTCCGCCTGGCGGATGGCGTCGGCGAGCTGGGCCACCGCGCGGTCGCCGGTGTCGTCGGCCAGGTCCTCGGCCTCCTCGGTGAGCTCGGTCAGGGACGGGGCGCCGGGCAGGCGGGGGCGGTCGGTGCCGCCGCGCAGGGCGTCGGCGAAGTAGGCGGCCACCGCGGTGACCCGGAACCGGTCGGAGGCGCTGGCCCGGGAGCCGTCGACGGCGCCGGTCTCCACGGCGGCGGACTCCTCGTGCGGGGTGCGGCTGTCGGGGTCGAGCCAGCGGACGGTGGCGGTGGCGAGGTGGCCGGAGGCGCCGGGCCGGGTGCGCACCGCGTACAGGGCGGTCACCGTGTGGCCGGGGCCGATCTCGCCGCCGTCCACCGCGTCGTCGCGGAAGTCCTCGTCGGCGACCTTGCGGTTGTCGTAGCCGACGAGGGTGAACTCCTCGACCGTCTCCGGGTCGAAGGCGACCTGGGCCTTGGCGTCGCGGGCGGTGAGGCCGATGGTGCGCGGGAGCTGCTCGGCGAAGACGTCGTAGGCGTCGTCCGGGGTGGAGACGTAGACGGTGTGGCCGTCGCCGCGGTCGGCGAGGCGTTCCATCAGGGCGTCGCCGTAGTCGCTGCCGACGCCGACGCCGAACAGGGTGATGCCGTGCGCGCGGCGGGCGCCGTCGATGCGCTCCAGGATGGAGTCGGCGTCGGTGTCGCCGGTGTTGGCGAGCGCGTCGGAGACCAGCACGACCCGGTTGGTGGCGCCGCGCCGCAGGCCGTCCTCGGCGGTGGCGTAGCCGGTCGTCACGCCCGCGCCGAGGTTGGTGGAGGCTTCGGTGCGCAGGTCGTCGATGGCGTCGTGGACGTCGTCGCGGTGGCCGCCGATCCGGGTCATCGGCAGGACGGTCTCCGCCTCGTCGCTGAAGGTGACCAGGGCCACCGAGTCGTCGTCGCGCAGCCGGTCCGTCATCACGCCCAGGGACTTCTTGGCGAGGTCGAGACGGCCGGGCTCGGCCATGGAGCCGGAGATGTCGAGGACGAAGGTGAGCGCGGCGGGCGGGCGTTCGCCGCGGCTCCCGGCCTCGCGGGTGGCCAGTCCGACGCGGACCAGGGACCAGTCGTCCTCGCTGGTGCGGGCGCCGTCGACGGTGACGGAGAAGCCGTCGCCGTCCGGGCGGTCGTAGTCCTGGCGGAAGCTGTTGACGAACTCCTCGGGGCGGACGGTGGTGGGGGCGGGCAGCCGTCCTTCGGCGAGGGTGCGGCGGGCGTAGCCGTAGGAGGCGGTGTCGACGTCGAGGGCGAAGGTGGAGAGGTAGTCGGGGGCGGGGGCCACCTCACGGGAGTCGTCCTCGCGGAAGTCGTCCTCACGGGAGCCGTTCTCGCCGGAGCCGTTCTCCCCGCTGCCGTCGCGCCGTTGGTCGGGGGCGGGCAGCGGGGCCTCGCCGCGGGAGTCGCGGGCGCCGCCCTTGTCGGTCGCGGAGTTCGGCTCGCCGGTGCCGCCGCAGGCGCTGAGCAGCAGCCCGGCCGCGACGGCCAGCGCGGTGAGCGTGCCCCGTCCCCGAAGGGTCGGCTGGGTGTGGTTCATGGGTGGCCCCCTGAGCGCGTCGGTGTCGCCTTCTGTGACTGTGACGGCGTGAGGTGCCGGAAGGTGCGGGACGGGGCGTTGCGGAAGGGTCTCGATGCGGGCACGGACCAGGGCCGTCGAGACCGGTAGGTGATCTTCCGGTGACCTAGGAGACCACGTCCTTGCGGGCGAACCCGCGGAAGGCCAGCGCGAACAGCACCAGGGCGTACGTTATCGAGATCGCGGTGCCCTGGATCATGCCGGACCACTCGGGGTTCGGCTGGACGGCGTCCGCCCAGGCGAACTGCCAGTGCGCGGGCAGGAAGTGGCGCCAGTCGCCGAGGGCGGTCACGGCATCGAGGACGTTGCCGACGATGGTCAGGCCGACCGCGCCGCCGACCGCGCCCAGGGGCGCGTCCGTCTTCGTGGACAGCCAGAACGCCAGCCCGGCGGTGACCAGTTGGGAGACGAAGACGAACCCGACGACGACCACCAGCCGTCCGGCCGCCGTGCCCGCGTCGAGCGCGCCCCCGGTGGGGATCTGGAGGGGGCCCCAGCCGTAGGCGGCCGTGCCGACGGCGACCGCCACCACGGGCAGCAGCACCATCGCGGCCAGGCTCAGCCCCAGACCGACGACCAGCTTGGACCACAGCAGCCGGGCCCGCGGCACCGGCGCCGCCAGCAGGTAGCGCAGGGAGGACCAGCTGGCCTCCGAGGCGACCGTGTCCCCGCAGAACAGGGCGACGGGGATGACCAGCAGGAAACCCGCGGAGACGAAGAGGTTGACGGCGGCGAAGTTGGCGCCGGAGGCGGTGGCCGTGTCCATCAGGGTGATGCGGTCACCGCCGCGGTCCGGCTCGCCACCGATGGCGAACGCGGCGACGAGGACGAACGGCAGCACGGCGAGGATCGCGAACATCACCAGGGTGCGGCGGCGCTTGAGCTGGCGGATCAGCTCGACCCGCAGCGGCAGGGTGCGGCCCGCGCGGTAGCCGTCCGCCACGGCCTGGCGCTCGGTGAGCGTGTCGGCGCTCATGCGGAACCTCCGATCAGGGTGAGGAAGGCGTCCTCCAGGCGGCGGTGCGGACCCATCGCGGTGACGGGCACCTCAAGCCGGACCAGTTCGGCGACCAGGCGGGCGGGGCTGCCGTCGGCGGCCAGGCGGATGAGCAGTCCGTCGTCCGCGCGGACCGCCGAGGCGACGCCGGGCAACGCGGCGATCTTCTCCACGACGGGTTCCTCGACGGGCGCGGCGGTGCCGACGAGCAGGGTGTCGCCGGAGCCGATGATCTCCCCGACGGGGCCCGCCTGCACCAGCCTGCCGCGGTCCATGACCACGAGGTGGGTGCAGGACTGCTCCACCTCGGCGAGGAGGTGGCTGGAGACGATGACCGTGCGGCCCGCCGCCGCGTACCGGATCATCACCTCGCGCATCTCCCGGATCTGGGGCGGGTCGAGGCCGTTGGTCGGTTCGTCGAGGATGAGCAGGTCGGGCAGGCCCAGCATGGCCTGGGCGATGGCGAGGCGCTGGCGCATCCCCTGGGAGTAGGTGCGCACCGCGCGGGCGAGGGCGTCACCGAGCCCGGCGATCGCCAGGGCCTCGTCCAGGTGGGCGTCCTCCGGCGGGCGGCCGGTGGCCCGCCAGTACAGCTCCAGGTTCTCCCGGCCGGACAGGTGCGGCAGGAAGCCCGCGCCCTCCACGAAGGCGCCGACACGGGAGAGGACGGGCGCGCCCGGCCGGATGGCGTGGCCGAAGACGCGGACCTCGCCGCCGTCCGGCTGGATCAGGCCCATCAACATGCGGAGGGTGGTCGTCTTGCCCGCGCCGTTGGGGCCGAGGAGGCCGAGGACCTGGCCCTTCTCCACAGTGAAGGAGAGGTCGCGGACCGCGTACCGGTCGGCTGACCTGGCGTACCGCTTGCTCAGGTCGGTGATCTTCAGCGGCACGTCGGCGAGCGCCGGGTCCGGGGCGGGGGTGGTGGTGCGGCGGCGGCCGGTGACCAGCAGGGCCGCGGCGAGGACGGCGGCCAGCGGGGGCAGCCACCACACCCAGGCCGGAAGCGGCGCGGCGGCGGTGGTGACGCCGGGCGCGGTGGGCACCTTGAGGTCGCCCTTCAGGGAGACCTTGTACGTCGCCGAGGCGGCCGGGGAGGCGTAGCCGAGGTCGGTGGAGGCGATGACCAGGCGCAGGCGGTGACCCTTGTCCACCTCGTGGTCGATGGCGGGGAGGGTCAGGGTGACGTCCCTGCCCGCCTTGGCGTCCTCGATCCGCACCGGGGTCACCAGCTGGGAGGGCAGCACCTGCTGGCCGCCGTCCGGGCCGACGTCGTACACCTTGGCGAAGAGCACGGCGTCGGCGCTGGTGGACTCGGTGTGGACGGTCGCCGTCGGGGAGCCGGTGATGCGCAGGTCGCGGTCGAGGGGCGCCGACTCGAACCTGGCGTACTGGCCGGGGAAGTCGAGGGACACGCCGATGCCGAGGGTGGAGAGCTGGGCGAGGCCGCCGGAGCCGCCGAGGCCGGGCAGGGCGGAGACGGCGGGCGGGGCGCCGCCGGGCGGGTTGTCGAAGCTCTGTTCGCGGCCGGTGAGCGGGATGGAGCGCTGTCCGCTGTCCAGGCCGGGGTAGGTGTCGGCGCTGGCGCCCCGGAGGAGTGCCTGGCCGTCGGTGGAGTCGATGCCGCCGGTGCGGGTGACGCGGAAGGCGGGGCCGGTGTCGGCGCCCTCGTCGTCCTTGAGGTAGCGGTCGAACCAGGACGTCACCCGGGCGTGGATCCGGTCGCTCTCGGGGTCGCCGCCGTCATGGCCGCCCGCGATCCAGTCGACGTCGACGGGGGCGCCGTTGGCGCGGATCGCCCTGGCGGCGGCGTCGGCCTGGCCGAGCGGGAAGAGGGAGTCGGACTGGCCCTGCACCAGCAGGGTGGGCACGTCGATGAGGTCGGCGACGGCGGACGGTGAGCGCTCCGCCAGCAGGACGCGCGCCTCGGGATCCGGGGCCCCGGACTCCGCGACCCGTTCGTACATCGCGCACAGCCGGGGCTCGAACCGGTCGCAGCCGCCGCCGGAGTTGACGAAGACGCCCGCCCACAGCTTCTTGAACACGCCGTTCGGGAACAGCGCGTCCGCGAGGTTCCAGTAGGTGATCGCCGGGGCGACGGCGTCCACCCGGTCGTCGTACCCGGCGGCCAGCAGGGCGATCGCGCCGCCGTAGGAGGCGCCCGCGACGCCCACGCGCGGGTCGCCGGGCCTGTCGAGGCGGACCTCGGGCCGCAGGGACAGCCAGTCGATGAGCTGGGAGACGTCGGCGACCTCGCCCTTCGGGTCGTTGAGCCCGATCTTCCCGGTGGAGCGGCCGAAGCCGCGTGCCGACCAGGTCAGCACCGCGTACCCGTCCTCGGCGAGTTCCTCGGCCTGTTCGCGGACGTCGTCCTTGCTGCCGCCGAAGCCGTGGCCCAGCAGCACGGCGGGGCGGCGGCCGGTGTCGGCGGAGGTGAAGTACGAGGTGTCGACCCGCACCCCGTCGCCCACGCTCAGCACCCGGTCGGTGCGGTGCACGGCGGGCGTGTCGTCGGAGGCGACGGCCGTCCACGTACCGGCACCGGCGAGTACGGCCACGGCGGCGACGGCGGCGGCGAGCAGCCGCCGTGGTCCGCGCGGCCCCCGCAGCCCGGGCAGTCGAAGATCCATGCGTCAACGGTACGGGCCGTCACTGACAACCGGGGCAGCCCCCGGGGTGAACCCGGTGACCTCCCACGGGGGTACGGCACCCGGGGCGTGTACCGCGCTCGCGGTACACGCCCGCCGCGGGCACCGGGTCAGTGGTTGCGCGGGAAGCCCAGATCCACGCCCGCCGGGGCGTCGGCCGGGTCGGGCCAGCGGGTGGTGACGACCTTGCCGCGGGTGTAGAAGTGCGTGCCGTCGTTGCCGTAGATGTGGTGGTCGCCGAAGAGGGAGTCCTTCCAGCCGCCGAAGGAGTGGTAGCCGACGGGGACGGGGATGGGCACGTTGACGCCGACCATGCCCGCCTCGATCTCCAGCTGGAAGCGGCGGGCGGCGCCGCCGTCCCGGGTGAAGATCGCGGTGCCGTTGCCGAAGGGGGAGGCGTTGATGAGGGCGACGCCCTCCTCGTAGGTCTCCGCGCGCAGGACGCACAGCACCGGGCCGAAGATCTCGTCCTGGTACGCCCCGGCGGTGGTGGGCACCTTGTCGAGGAGGGAGATGCCGATCCAGTGGCCCTCAGCGCATTCGGGGTGCCCCTCGACCGTGTAGCCGGTGCCGTCCAGGACGACCTCGCAGCCCTCGGCCGCCGCGCCCGCCACGTACGACGCCACCTTGTCGCGGTGGGCGGCGGTGATGAGCGGGCCCATCTCGGAGGCGGGGTCGGTGCCGGGGCCGATCTTGATCTTCTCGGCGCGCTCGCGGATCTTCGCCACCAGCTCGTCGCCGACCGCGCCGACCGCGACCACCGCGGAGATCGCCATGCAGCGCTCGCCCGCGGAGCCGTAGGCGGCGGAGACGGCCGCGTCGGCCGCCGCGTCCAGGTCGGCGTCGGGCAGCACCAGCATGTGGTTCTTGGCGCCGCCGAGGGCCTGGACGCGCTTGCCGTGGGCGGAGGCGGTGGTGTGGATGTAGCGGGCGATCGGGGTGGAGCCGACGAAGGAGACCGCCTTGACGTCGGGGTGCTCCAGGAGCCGGTCGACGGCCACCTTGTCGCCGTGCACGACGTTGAAGACGCCGTCCGGGAGGCCCGCCTGCGCGAGCAGCTCGGCGAGCCGCACGGCCGCCGACGGGTCCTTCTCGCTCGGCTTCAGCACGAACGTGTTGCCGCAGGCGATGGCCAGCGGGAACATCCACATCGGCACCATCGCCGGGAAGTTGAACGGCGTGATGCCCGCGACCACGCCCAGCGGCTGCCGGATCGCGGCCACGTCGACACGGCTGGCGACCTGCGTCGACAGCTCGCCCTTGAGCTGCACGCTGATCCCGCAGGCCAGGTCGACGATCTCCAGGCCGCGCGCCACCTCACCGAGGGCGTCGGAGTGCACCTTGCCGTGCTCGGCGGTGATCAGCTCGGCGATCTCGTCGCGGTGGGCGTCCAGCAGGGCCCGGAACGTGAACAGGATCGAGGTGCGCTGGGCCAGCGAGGACTGGCCCCAGGTGGCGTAGGCCTCCTTGGCGGCGGCGACCGCGGCGTCCACCTCGTCGACGGAGGCGAAGGCGACCTTCGTGGTGACCTGGCCGGTGGCCGGGTCGGTGACCGGGCCGTAGGTGCCCGACGTGCCGTCGACGGACTTGCCGCCGATCCAGTGGTTGACGGTCCTCGTCATGACCGGGTGCTCCTTCACAGATGGCGGCGTCGGGTGGAGACGTGCCGTTCGTACAGCTCGCGTGCCTTGACCGCGGAGGGCCTGGTGGCGGTCTCGGCGACGGGTACATCCCACCAGGCCTGCGCCGGGGGCGCGCCCGACACTGTGTCTGCCGTTTCGGTCTCCACGTAGACACATGTGGGGGTGTCGGCGGCCCGCGCCTCGGCGAGCGCGGCGCGCAGGTCGCGCACGGTACGGGCGCGCAGCACCCGCATCCCGAGGCTGGCGGCGTTCGCGGCGAGGTCGACGGGGAGCGGGGCGCCGGTGTAGCCGCCGCCGTCGGCCGGGAAGCGGTAGGCGGTGCCGAACCGTTCGGCGCCGACCGACTCCGAGAGGCCGCCGATGGAGGCGTAGCCGTGGTTCTGGAGGATCACCACCTTGATCGCGACGCCCTCCTGTACGGCGGTGACGATCTCCGTCGGCATCATCAGGTAGGTCCCGTCGCCGACCAGCGCCCACACGGGCCGGTCGGGCGCGGCGAGCTTCACGCCGAGGGCGGCGGGGATCTCGTAGCCCATGCAGGAGTAGCCGTACTCCAGGTGGTACTGGTCGCGGGACCGGGCGCGCCAGAGTTTGTGCAGGTCACCGGGGAGGGAGCCGGCGGCGTTGACGAGGATGTCCGTCTCGTCGACGAGGGCGTCCAGGGCGCCGAGGACCTGCGGCTGGGTCGGGCGCCGTACGTCGGGTTCGTCGGCCTCGTAGCAGGCGTCGACGCGCTGCTCCCAGCGTTCCTTGTCCTCGGTGTACTCGGCGGCGTAGGCGTCGGGGACGCGGTGGCCGTGCAGGCGGAGCGCGTCGGTGAGTTCGGTGAGGCCGCTGCGGGCGTCCGCGACCAGGGGCAGGCCCGCCATCTTGTGGCCGTCGAAGGGGGCGATGTTGAGGTTGAGGAAGCGCACGCCGGGCGCCGCGAACAGGGTGTTCGAGGCGGTGGTGAAGTCGGTCCAGCGGGTGCCGACGCCGATGACCAGGTCGGCGGTGCGGGCGAGTTCGTCGGCGGTGGCGGTGCCGGTGTGGCCGATGCCGCCGACGTCCTGGGGGTGGTCGTAGCGGAGGGAGCCCTTGCCCGCCTGGGTGGCGGCGACCGGGATGCCGGTGGCCGCGGCGAACTCGGCGAGGGCCTCCTCGGCGCGGCTGTGGTGGACGCCGCCGCCCGCGACGAGGAGGGGGCGGTGGGCGGCGCGGATCGCGGTGACCGCCTCGGCCAGCTCGGTGGGGTCGGCACCCGGACGGCGCACCACCCAGGTACGGTCGGCGAAGAAGTCGTCCGGCCAGTCGTACGCCTCGGCCTGGACGTCCTGCGGGAGGGCGAGGGTGACGGCTCCGGTGTCCACGGGGTCGGTGAGGACGCGCATGGCCTGGAGGACCGCCGGAATCAGGGCCTCCGGCCGGGTGATCCGGTCGAAGTACCTCGACACCGGGCGCAGGCAGTCGTTGACGGACACGTCGCCCGCGTACGGCACCTCCAGCTGCTGGAGCACCGGGTCGGCGGGGCGGGTGGCGAAGACGTCGCCGGGGAGGAGGAGGACGGGGAGGTGGTTGATGGTGGCGAGCGCGGCGCCGGTGACGAGGTTGGTGGCGCCGGGGCCGATGGAGGTGGTCACCGCGTGCGTGGAGAGGCGGTTGGACTGCCGGGCGTAGCCGACGGCCGCGTGCACCATGGCCTGCTCGTTGCGGCCCTGGTGGTACGGCATCGTGTCGCCGTACTCGACGAGCGCCTGGCCGATCCCCGCGACGTTGCCGTGGCCGAAGATGCCCCAGGTCGCGCCGATCAGCCGCTGTCGTACCCCGTCGCGTGCGGTGTACTGGGCGGACAGGAAGCGGACGAGCGCCTGCGCGACGGTGAGCCTGGTCGTCGTCATCGGTACCCCTCTGTGTGGTCCGGGTGGAAGCAGATCCGCCACTCCCTGTTCTTCCCCGGTCCCGCCATGACGTTCAGGTAGTACATGTCGTGGCCGGGCTGGGCGACGGACGGGCCGTGCCAGCCGTCCGGGACGAGGACGGCGTCGCCGGAGCGGACCTCCGCGAGGACGTCCGAGCCGCCCGCGCGGGAGGGGAACACGCGCTGGTACCCGAACCCGTTCGGACCGTCGATCTCGAAGTAGTAGATCTCCTCCAGCTCGGACTCCTCGCCCGGCCGGTCCTCGTCGTGCTTGTGCGGCGGGTACGACGACCAGTTGCCGCCCGGGGTGATCACCTCCACGGCGATGAGCCGGTCGCAGACGAAGGTGTCGGCGGCGGCGAAGTTGCGGACGTGGCGGGTGCACGTGCCGCTGCCGCGCACCTCCACGGGGACCTCCGACGCGGGACCGCGGCGGGCGGGGAGTCGTCGCTCGCACTTCGCTCCTGCCAGGGCGAAGCGGCCTCCCGCGTCGGAGGCGATCTGGACCCGGGCGTCCCGGGGCGCGTACGCGAAGTCGGTGACCGACGCGAACACGTTCTCCCGGCCCAGGAGTTCGAACATCTCACCATGTACGTGTACCGTGCAGCCGCCGTTGAGCGGCAGGACGACCCACTCGCTGTCGCCGGTGGCGAAGGTGTGCGTGCCGCCCGGCGCCAGCTCCAGGACCCGCAGCGCGGCGTACCCCCATCCGGCCCGCTCCGGGTCGATGTCGAGGGCGTACCCCGCGCGGGTGGCGCCGCCCTTCGGGAGGTGCAGCTCCTTCGGCTGGTTGCTCATGCGTCCCTCACAGCAGTCCTACGGCGGTGTCCACGGCGGCGGCCACGTCGCCGTCCGCCGGGTACAGCAGCGACCTGCCCACCACCAGGCCGCGCACGGTCGGCAGCCGGAGCGCGCCGCGCCACTTCTCGTACGCCTCCGCCTGGTCGTCGGGCTTGTCCCCGACGTCGCCGCCGAGCAGGACCGCGGGGAGGGTGGTCGTCTCCATCACCCGGGCCATGTCGTCCGGGTCGTCGGTGACCGGCACCTTCAGCCAGGTGTACGCCGAACTGCCGCCGAGCCCGGAGGCGATGGCGAGGGAACGGGTGACGGCGTCGGCGGACAGGTCGTTGCGCAGCCGCCCGTCCGCGTCCCGGTGGCAGAGGAACGGCTCCACGAACACCGGCAGCCCGCGCGCCGCCATCTCGTCGACCGCGCGGGCGGTGGACTCCAGCGTGGTCAGGGAGCCGGGGTCGCTGTAGTCGATGCGCAGCAGCAGCTTGCCCGCGTCGAAGCCGAGGCGCCGGATGTCCTCGGGCCGGTGGCCGGTGAAGCGGTCGTCGAGTTCGAAGGCGGCGCCCTGGAGTCCGCCGCGGTTCATCGAGCCCATCACCACCTTGTGGTCGAGGGCGCCGAGCAGCAGCAGGTCGTCGAGGATGTCGGCGGTGGCGAGGACGCCGTCCACGCCGGGCCGGGAGAGCGCGAGGCAGAGGCGTTCCAGCAGGTCGGCGCGGTTGGCCATGGCGAACTTGCGGTCGCCGACGCCGAGCGCGCCGCGGGCCGGGTGGTCGGCGGCGACGATCATCAGCCGTCCGCTGTCGCCCAGCAGCGGCCTGCGGGGGCGGCGGGCGGCGGCCTCCGCTATCGCCTCCGGGTGCCGGCTGCGGGTGCGGACCAGGTCCGCGATGTCGACGGTCACCGGACCGCTCCGGCGGCGAGCGCGGCCTCGACCTCGTCGGGGGTGGGCATCGCGGAGGAGCACTCCAGGCGGGAGGCGACGATCGCCCCGGCCGCGTTGGCGTGCCGTATGGTCCGCTCCAGGCCCCAGCCGCTCAGCAGGCCGTGACAGAGGGCGCCGCCGAAGGCGTCCCCGGCGCCGAGTCCGTTGAGGACGGTCACGGGGAGGGGCGGGACCTCGGCGGACTCGCCGTCGGCGCTCACCGCCAGGACGCCCTCGGGTCCCTGTTTGACGACGGCCAGTTCCACCCCGGCGGCCAGCAGGGCGCGGGCGGCGGTGTGCGGGTCGCGGACGCCGGTGGCGATCTCGACCTCGTCGAGGTTGCCGACGGCGACGGTGGTGTGGCGCAGGGCCTCGGCGTAGAAGGGGCGGGCGGTGTCGGGGGCGGTCCAGAACATCGGCCGCCAGTCCAGGTCGAACACCGTCGGGCCCGCCTTGGCCCGGTGGGTGAGCGCGGCGAGGGTGGCGGTGCGGCTGGGCTCCTCGCTCAGACCGGTGCCGGTGACCCAGAAGACGCCCGCCTCCCGGATGGCCGCCAGGTCGAGGTCATGGGCGTCGATCTCCAGGTCCGGGGCCTTCGGCTGGCGGTAGAAGTACAGCGGGAAGTCGTCCGGCGGGAACACCTCGCAGAAGGTGACCGGGGTGGGCAGTCCGGGGACCGGGGTGACCCAGCGGTCGTCGACGTCGAAGCCGCGCAGCGCCTCGTGGAGGTAGGTGCCGAACGGGTCGTCGCCGGTGCGGGTGATCACCGCCGTACGGCGGCCGAGCCGGGCGGCGGCGACCGCGACGTTCGTCGCCGAACCACCGAGGAACTTGCCGAAGGACGTCACCCGCGGGAGCGGGACACCCGTCTGCAACGGGTACAGATCCACTCCGATCCGCCCCATGGTGATCAGCTCGTACGCCATCGAGTCCCCTTCGCGGTGCTCTTCGCGCGCTCCCACTGGTTCTCCACGGTTTCTAGCTCCGCACGGGGAACCCTGTCAATATTTTGTCCGGACATTCTGACGACACGCGTGAGACGGCTGGAACAGCCACTGTCAACGCGCCCCGCCGACGGACCGGCGTACGCCTTTGCGGCACCTTCGTCACAAACACCACCCCCGTGTCACACATGTCGCGTGTACGCGGGTCCCCGGTCACACCCACCGCACAGCCCCTCTCCGCCGTCACTCCCCGTCGTTGACCGGGCACAGGCTTGGTGATCGCCAGCGCTGCGCCCGGCTCCCCCGACGGCCGCCCCCCGGCCGCCGCCGTGGCGCGCGCGGGGAGGTGCAACTCATGACCGACCGAAGGCTCTGGTCCTACAAGGAGATCGCGGCTCACATCCGGGTGCAGCCCGACACGGTGCGCTCCTACCGCAAACACGGTCTGCTGCCCCCACCCGACCATGTGGAGGGCGGCAAGCCCTACTGGTACGCCGACACCGTCCGCTCCTGGGTCGCCGCCCGGCCGGGGAACCGGGGGCGACGACGGGACTGAGCCCCGCCCCCGGCGCCGCGGAAAGCCGATTGCGCCGGTGCCGGTGGGCGGCGGAGGATCCCGGGATGAGCCCCTCCAGCTTCTCCGTGAAACCCGTCCTCACCGGCGAGAAGACCGTGCTGCGGCCCTTCACCGCGGACGACGCCCCGGTGATGTGGGAGATCATCGGCGACCCGGAGGTCGTCCGCTTCACCGGCGCCCCGCCCACCACGCTCACCCCGGAGCGGGTGCGCTCCTGGTACGCCACCCGCGCCGAGCAGCCCGACCGCCTCGACCTGGCGGTGACCGACCGGGCCACCGGCGAACTCGTCGGTGAGGTGGTGCTGTACGAGTACGACCCCGACGCCCGCAGCTGCACGTTCCGCACCCTGCTGGGCCCGCGCGGCCGGGGCCGGGGGCTGGGCACGGAGGCGACCCGGCTGGTCCTCGCCCACGGCTTCGGACGCCTGGGCCTGCACCGCGTCCAGCTGGACGCCTACGCCCACAACCACCGTGCCCTGCGCGTCTACGAGAAGGCCGGGTTCGTGGTCGAGGGGGTGCGGCGGGAGGTGGAGCTGCGGGACGGGGTGTGGGTGGACGAGGTGGTCATGGGGCTGCTGGACCGGGAGTGGGCCGCGCTCCGGGGCGGGAGCGGGGGTGTCAGTCCTGCCAGCGCCGGGCTTCCGGGCGCTGGTGGGGGTGTCACTCCCGCCAGGGCTCTATGACCGTCACCCCGGCGCCGGGTGCCGTGCCCAGCGCGGACAGTGCCTCCGGGGCCGCGTCCAGGCCTATCGCCGAGGTGACCAGCAGGTCGGGGCGGAGGGTCCCGGAGCGGACGAGGTCCAGCAGGGCCGGGTAGGCGTGGGCGGCCATGCCGTGGCTGCCCAGGATCTCCAGCTCCAGGGCGACCGCGCGGGCCATCGGGACGGCGGTGGTGCCGTCGGCCGAGGGCAGCAGGCCGACCTGGACGTGGCGGCCCCGGCGGCGCAGGCCGTTGACGGAGGCCGCGCAGGTGACGGGCGAGCCGAGGGCGTCCAGCGAGAGGTGCGCGCCGCCGCCGGTCAGCTCCCGGACCGCCCGCGCGGTGTCCTCGGTGTGGGAGGCGTCCACGCCGTGCGCCGCGCCGAACTTCCGCGCCAGGTCCAGGGCGCGCGGCGACACGTCGACGGCGATGACGCGGGCGCCCGCCGCCGCGGCGATCATCACCGCCGACAGCCCCACTCCCCCGCAGCCGTGCACCGCGACCCACTCCCCGGCCGCCACCCGGCCCTGCTGGACGACGGCGCGGAAGGCGGTGGCGAACCGGCAGCCCAGGGAGGCCGCCGTGGTGAAGGACATCTCCTCGGGGACGGCGACGAGGTTCACCTCGGCGTGGTGCAGCGCCACGTACTGGGCGAAGGAGCCCCAGTGGGTGAAGCCGGGCTGGGTCTGCCGCTCGCACACCTGCTGTTCGCCCGCCGCGCAGGACGGGCAGGTGCCGCAGGCGCAGACGAACGGCACGGTGACCCGGTCGCCCGGTCGCCAGCCGGTGACCCGGGCACCGACCTCCTCGATGACACCGGCGAGTTCATGGCCGGGGACGTGCGGCAGGGTGACGTCCGGGTCGTGGCCCTGCCAGCCGTGCCAGTCGCTGCGGCACAGGCCGGTGGCCTCGACCCGCACCACGACGCCGTGCCCCACGGGCCGCGGGTCCGCCACCTGACGCACCTCGGCCGGTTCCCCGAACCGCTCGAACACCACAGCCCGCATCCGTCACTCCTCCCTGTCCGTACGTCCCGGGCAGTCCAGGGCGTGTTGCGCGTCCCGCCTGCCGACCGACGCCTGGCCCGCCCCGCGGGCGGACGACGGGACTATCGCAACACGCCCTGGCCGCCCGTCGTCACCTTGCCCCCCTCCCGGTCCGTCTCCCGCTCCGTCTCGCCTTCCGCCTCGCGGCCCTGCTCAGGCGGGGTGCCGCCGGGTGCCGACCCGCCTTCGCTCAGCCCGAACCGGGCGTGCAGGCGGCGCAGGGGCGCCGGGGCCCACCAGGTGGCCCGGCCCGTCAGGCGCATCACCGCCGGGACCAGCAGGCTGCGCACCACCATGGCGTCCATCAGCACCGCCAGCGCGATGCCCAGGCCGAGCATCTTGGTGTTGGTGACCCGCGAGGTGCCGATGGCGACCATCACGACCGCCAGGATGACCGCCGCCGCGGTGATCAGACCGCCGGTGCGCTGGAGCCCGTACCGCACGGCCCGCCGGTGGTCGCCGGTCTGGTCGTACTCCTCCTTGACGCGGGAGAGCAGGAACACGCCGTAGTCCATGGAGAGGCCGAAGGCGACGCAGAACATCAGGACCGGCAGGGTCGTCTCGATGGAGCCGGTGCTGGTGAAGTCGAGCAGGCCGGACAGGTGGCCGTCCTGGAAGACCCAGACCATGGCGCCGAACATGGCGGTCAGGCTGAGGGCGTTGAGCAGCACCGCCTGGAGCGGTATCAGCACGCTGCCGGTGAGCAGGAAGACCAGGATCAGGGTGACGACGGCGATGAACAGCGCCGCCCAGGGCAGTTGCTCCCCTATCGCGTCCTTGGTGTCGACGAGGACGGCGGCGGTGCCGGTGACGGCGGTGTCGAAGGGCGCGTCGACGGCGCGGATGTCGCCCACCAGGCGCTGGGCGGGTTCGTCGACGGCCTCGCCCTCCGGCTGCACCGTGAAGTACGCGGCGTCGCCCTGGACCAGCGGGCCGTCCACCCGCAGCACCTCCGGCAGCGCGGCGACGCGCTCCCTGTAGTCGGCGTACTCGGCCTCGGTGGCGCGACCCTCGGCGAGGATCTCCAGCCCGCCGCCGGGGCTGCCGGGGAAGCCGTCGCGGATGTCCTGCTGGACGACGTGCGACTCGGCGTTCGAGGGGAGCTGGCGGTCGTCGGCGGTGCCGAACTTCACGCCGAGGAACGGCAGTCCGAGCAGGACCAGGACGGCGGTGGTGCCCAGGGCGAAGAAGGGCGCCCTGCGCATCACCAGGCCCGCCATCCGGCCCCAGCCCCGGCCCTCCTCGGCGCCCGGGGTCCGCTCGCCACCGCCGCCGCGCCGGAAGAGTCGGCGCAGGTCGAGGGAGTTCACCCGGTGGCCGAGGAGCAGCAGGGCGGCCGGGAGCAGGATCAGCGCCGCCGCCGCGGCGAGCAGGACGACGGCGATACCGGCGTAGGCGAAGGACCGCAGGAAGTACTGCGGGAAGAGCAGCATCGCCGCCAGGGAGACCGCGACCGTCAGGGCGGAGAAGAGGACCGTGCGGCCCGCCGTGCGCAGGGTGGTGGCGACGGAACTCAGCGGGTCGGCACCGGCGGCCAGTTCCTCGCGGAAGCGGCGGACGATGAACAGGGCGTAGTCGATGGCGAGGCCCAGGCCCAGGGCGGTGGTGAGGTTCAGCGCGAAGACCGACACGTCGGTGAACTCGGTGAGGCCGCGCAGGACGGCGTTGGTGCCCAGGATCGCCACGATGCCGATGCCGAGCGGCAGCAGGGCCGCGATGGCGCTGCCGAAGACCATCACCAGCAGCACCAGCGTCACCGGCAGGGCGATCATCTCGGCCCGCACCAGGTCGTCCTGGATGGTGGTCTGCATCTCGTGGCGCACGGCGACGATGCCGCCGATCCGCACCTCCAGCGGGCCCTGGCTGCCGCGGAAGTGGGGCGCGATGCGGTCCAGGGTCTCGCCCGCGGTGGTCTCGTCGCCGGTGACGCGGGCGGCGATCAGCGCCTGGCGGCCGTCCTCCGCGCGCAGGGCTGGTGAGCGGGAGTCCCAGTAGGAGCCGACGCCGGTGACGCCCTCCTCGGCGGCCAGCCGCTCGGCGAGTTCCCCGGCCTGCGCGGCGACCGCCGGGTCGTCGACCGAGGCGCGGCCCGCGTCGACGAGGAGCAGCAGGTTGGGCTGGGAGGCGGGGAACTCGCGCTCCAGGGCCTCCGTGGCGTACGTGGACTCGGCCCCCGGGTCCTCCCAGCCGCCGCTGGAGAGCCGGTCGGCGACGCCGCCGCCCGCCAGCACGGCGAGCAGGGTCACCACGAGGGCCGCGAGGAGTGACAGCCGTGGGCGGGCGGTCACGAAACGGGTCCAGCCGCGGACCGCGGGCCGGTCGGCGCGGGGCTCGTCGCCCCGGGGCCGACCGCCCGGGCGCGGGTTTTTGACTTCGGTCATCCTGCGGTGTCCCCTTCACCGTGGCCCAGCCGCCCGGCGTACGAGCAGGCAGCATGGGAGTGTCATTGCCATAGACTGGCAAACACGAGTCGTCGCTCGCGTTTATCTAGAATGCGAGCGACCGCTCGTGTTTGTCAATCGCGTCCGGAGAGCTGGGGATCACGCGTGTCCGAGGAGCGAACGGAACCAGGGGCGGAAGAGGCCAAGGACCGGCCGCGCCGCCGTCAGGCCCGCGGCGAGCGGCGGATCGCGCAACTGCTGGAAGCCGCCGCGAACGTGTTCTCCACGACCGGCTACGCCGCCGCCAGCACCAACGCCATCGCCCGTGAGGCGGGCGTCTCGCCCGGCACGCTGTACCAGTTCTTCCCGAACAAGGAAGCGATCGCGATCGAGCTGGGCAGCCGCCTGATGCACGAGATGCGGGAGGCCTACGGCGAGGCGCTCGCGCCCGTCGACCCGGCGACCCCGCTGGAGGAGGCCATAGGCGCCGCGGTGGACCGGTTCATCGCCTTCAACTGCGAACGCCCGGAGTTCTTCGCGCTGATGCACGGCTCCGACGTCCCGGGCCGGATCGCCGAGCAGCACGACGCCCTGCACGCGACCCTGCTCGGCCGGATCGAGGGCCTCCTCACCTCCCTGCTGCCCGACCGCCCCCCGGCCGACATCAGCCGCGTCGCCCAGGTCTGCCTGGGCGTCTACAAGGCGGGACTGGAGCTGGTACTCGCCCACGAGGGCGCCGAGCGGGAGGCCTACGTCCGGGAGATCAAGGACGTACTGGTCCGCTACCTGGGACCGATGAGCGCGGGGACACAGCGCGACCCCTCTTGGATTCATACCCCCTAGGGGTATAACCTGGCGAGTGTGGCCCCTCCCCCGGGGTCACGTCCGACCCACACGCCTCGACGAGGAGTAACGACATGAGCGCCCAGACCGACACCCAGGGTTCCGTCACCGCCGTCTACAAGGTGAGCGGGATGAGCTGCGGCCACTGCGAGGGCGCCGTCTCCGGCGAGCTGTCCCAGCTGCCCGGCGTCAGCTCCGTGCGGGCCGTCGCCGCCTCCGGCGAGGTCACCGTCGTCTCCGCCGCCCCGCTCGACGAGGACGCCGTGCGCGCCGCCGTCGACGAGGCGGGCTACGAGCTGGTCGGCAAGGTCTGACCACGGCAGCCGCCGGAAGCCCGCACGCCCGGCGACCAGCGCGCCACCGCCCGGCGCACGCGCACGACCGCCCTCCGGCGCACGCACGAACCCACCCCACGGCACCGGGCCGTACCCGACGCCCCGCGCCCGTACGGCCCGGCCCCTCCCCTGGAGCCCGGGAATGACCAGCAGCACCAGCACCACCCGCACCGCCCCCGACGAGGCCCCGATAGCCGCCCCGGCGCCCGGCGCCGAGGTCGAGCTGCTCATCGGCGGGATGACCTGCGCGTCCTGCGCGGCCCGCGTCGAGAAGAAGCTCAACCGCATGGACGGCGTCACGGCCACCGTCAACTACGCGACGGAGAAGGCCCGGGTCAGCTACCCCGCCGGGACCGAGGTCGCCGACCTGATCGCCACCGTCGTGAAGACCGGGTACACCGCCGAGGAGCCCGCGCCGCCGCAGCCGGAGCCGACGGCCGAGCCGGAGGCGCGGACCGGCGACCCCGCACTCGACGTCCTGCGCCACCGGCTGCTGGTCTCCGTCGCGCTCGCCCTGCCCGTGGTGCTGCTCGCGATGGTCCCGGCGCTCCAGTTCGACAACTGGCAGTGGCTCTCCCTCACGCTCGCCGCCCCGGTCGTCGTCTGGGGCGGCTGGCCGTTCCACAAGGCCGCCTGGACCAACGTCCGGCACGGCGCGGCGACCATGGACACCCTGGTGTCGGTCGGCACGCTCGCCGCGTTCGGCTGGTCGCTGTGGGCGCTGTTCCTCGGCGACGCGGGGATGCCGGGGATGCGGCACGGCTTCGACCTCACCGTCTCCCGTGCCGACGGCGCCTCCACGATCTACCTGGAGGTCGCCGCCGGGGTCACCGCGTTCCTGCTGCTCGGCCGGTACCTGGAGGCCCGCTCCAAGCGCCGCGCGGGCGCCGCCCTGCGGGCGCTGCTGGAGTTGGGCGCCAAGGACGTGGCGGTCCTGCGGGGCGGCGCCGAGGTCCGCGTACCCGTGGCCGATCTGAAGGCCGGGGACCGGTTCGTCGTCCGCCCCGGCGAGAAGATCGCCACCGACGGCACGGTGGTCGAGGGCGCCTCCGCCGTCGACGCGTCCATGCTGACCGGCGAGTCCGTGCCGGTGGACGTGGCCGTCGGGGACGCCGTGACCGGCGCGACCGTCAACGCCGGGGGACGGCTGGTCGTCGAGGCCACCCGGGTCGGCGCGGACACGCAGCTCGCGCGGATGGCCCGGCTGGTGGAGGACGCGCAGAGCGGCAAGGCGGAGGTGCAGCGGCTCGCGGACCGGGTCGCCGCCGTGTTCGTGCCCGTGGTGCTGCTGCTCGCGACCGCCACCTTCGGCGTCTGGCTCGGCAGCACCGGGGACACCGTCGCCGCGTTCACCGCCGCCGTCGCCGTACTGATCATCGCCTGCCCCTGCGCCCTCGGCCTGGCCACCCCGACCGCGCTGCTGGTCGGCACCGGGCGCGGCGCCCAGCTCGGCATCCTGATCAAGGGCCCGGAGGTGCTGGAGTCCACCCGCCGCGTCGACACCGTCGTCCTCGACAAGACCGGCACCGTCACCACCGGCCGCATGACCCTGCGGGAGGTGTACGCCGCCCGGGGCACCGACGAGAAGGAGGTGCTGCGGCTCGCGGGCGCCCTGGAGCACGCCTCCGAGCACCCCGTCGCCCGCGCGGTGGCCGACGGGGCGGCGGAGCGGCTGGGCGCGCTGCCCGGCGTCGAGCACTTCGAGAACGTCCCCGGGCGGGGCGTACGCGGGCGCGTGGACGGCCACGAGGTCACCGTGGGGCGCCAGCTCCACGACACGCTGCCCGAGGAGCTGGAGCGCGCCCGGGAGAGCGCCGAGCGGGACGGCCGTACGGCCGTGGTGGTCGGCTGGGACGGGGCGGCGCGCGGGGTCGTCGCCGTAGCGGACGCCGTCAAGGAGACCAGCGCCGAGGCGGTGCGCCAGCTGCGCGCGCTGGGGCTGACACCGGTGCTGCTGACCGGCGACAACCGGACGGTGGCCGAGGCGGTCGCCGCCGAGGTCGGCGTCACCGAGGTGGTCGCCGAGGTGCTGCCCGAGGACAAGGTGGACGCCGTACGGCGGTTGCAGGGCGAGGGCCGGGTCGTCGCGATGGTCGGCGACGGGGTCAACGACGCCGCCGCGCTCGCCGCCGCCGACCTGGGGCTGGCGCTGGGCACCGGCACGGACGCGGCGATCGAGGCGGGCGACCTGACGCTGGTGCGCGGGGACCTGCGGGCGGCGGCGGACGCGATCCGGCTCTCCCGGCGGACCCTCCATACCATCAAGGGCAACCTGGTATGGGCCTTCGGCTACAACGTGGCCGCGCTGCCGCTGGCCGCCGCGGGCCTGCTCAATCCCATGATCGCGGGGGCCGCGATGGCGTTCTCGTCGGTGTTCGTGGTGACGAACAGCCTGCGCCTCAGGACTTTTCGGTCGGGGGTCCCTCTGGAGTCCGGGGCGAGCCTCACATAAGCTCTTCACACGGCTCGCGCACTTTCCTTACGCTTGAGCCCCGTTCGGGGAATCGGGTCTCTCGTGTGCTAACGGGACAAATGCAAGAGACGCAGATCACAGTGATCTGAACGTAACCATCGAAGGGGTTCGAAGGTCTAAGTTGGCGATGTCAGACAGCGTCTTGGGGGGCGCTGGCTGGCGTCTGGGGATGTCTTGGGGGACTTTCCCAGATGGGGGTACCTCCCGGCTCGCACGTAGGTGAGAGCCTGGAGGAGCGTTGCCGGGGCCACGCGACGCCCGGGGAGCTTTGAGCGGCCCTCCCAGCGTGCGTTGTCCCGGCAGATCGCACAGCACCATGCAGGACGGCACGACAGCGGTACCGCAACAACAGCGATTCAGGCGCTGGTCTCACAGACGCCCGGCCGGATCCCGTGGGGGGAATCCGCACCGGGACATGGGAAGGCGCCCTGGTCGTCGGCCCGTGGGGGGACTGACGTACCAGGGCGCCTTCTGCCGCGTCCGGCGCCTCTCGGCTCTCTGTACGGGGCCTCAGCGAGCCTCGACGGGGACGAAGTCCCGCTCGACGACGCCCGTGTAGATCTGCCGGGGACGGCCGATGCGGGAGCCCGGCTCCTTGATCATCTCGTGCCACTGGGCGATCCAGCCCGGCAGCCGGCCGAGGGCGAACAGGACCGTGAACATCTCGGTCGGGAAGCCCATGGCCCGGTAAATCAGACCGGTGTAGAAGTCGACGTTCGGGTAGAGGCTGCGCGAGACGAAGTAGTCGTCGGAGAGCGCGTGCTCCTCCAGCTTCAGCGCGATGTCCAGCAGCTCGTCGGACTTGCCGAGCGCGGAGAGGACGTCGTGCGCCGCCGCCTTGATGATCTTGGCGCGCGGGTCGAAGTTCTTGTAGACCCGGTGCCCGAAGCCCATCAGCCGGACGCCGTCCTCCTTGTTCTTCACCTTGCGGATGAAGGAGTCGACGTCGCCGCCCGCGTCGCGGATGCCTTCCAGCATCTCCAGGACGGACTGGTTGGCGCCGCCGTGCAGCGGGCCCCACAGCGCGTTGATGCCCGCGGAGATCGAGGCGAACATGTTCGCCTGCGAGGAGCCGACCAGCCGGACGGTGGAGGTCGAGCAGTTCTGCTCGTGGTCCGCGTGCAGGATCAGCAGCTTGTCCAGGGCCGCGACCACGGTCGGGTCCAGGTCGTACTCCTGCGCCGGCACCGAGAACGTCATCCGCAGGAAGTTCTCGACGTAGCCGAGGTCGTTGCGCGGGTAGACGAACGGGTGGCCGACCGACTTCTTGTACGCGTACGCCGCGATCGTCGGGAGCTTCGCGAGCAGCCGGATCGTGGAGAGGTTGCGCTGCTGCTCGTCGAACGGGTTGTGGCTGTCCTGGTAGAACGTGGACAGCGCCGAGACCACCGACGACAGCATGGCCATCGGGTGCGCGTCGCGCGGGAAGCCCCGGTAGAAGTTCTTGACGTCCTCGTGCAGCAGGGTGTGCTGCGTGATGTCGTTCTTGAAGCCGGACAGCTCGTCAACGGTCGGCAGCTCACCGTTGATCAGCAGGTAGGCCACTTCGAGGAAGGTGGAGCGTTCGGCGAGCTGCTCGATCGGGTAACCCCGGTACCGCAGGATGCCCGCCTCGCCGTCGAGGTAGGTGATGGCCGATTTATACGCGGCGGTGTTGCCGTACCCGCTGTCCAGAGTCACCAGACCGGTCTGGGCCCGCAGCTTCCCGATGTCGAAGCCCTCGTCCCCGACCGTGCTATCGATCACCGGGTAGGTGTACTCGCCGCCGCCGTACCGCAGTACTACAGAGTTGTCGCTCACGTCTTCCCTCACCGACGTAGTGCCTCATCTTCGAGGTGCCCTGACTGTCTCTACCATCCCCCATTTGGCTCAGGAGAGTGCACTCGGGGTCGACCATTGGGCTGATTGGCGGCACTCAGTGCCGCCAACTTGCACATCCTGCCCGCTGACTTCCCCATCCGGAAGTGCTCTGTGACCTTCGCGACTCGTTTGATCGATCATTTGTTACCTTCGGTGGCCGACACGGACCCGAAGGTGCGCTGGAGGGTCCTTCTCACCGGCCCAGGGGGCGCGGTGAGAGGCGGAAGTCGAGCGCGGTGCAGCGCCGCCCAGCCGAGACCGTCCGCACGGCCTGTCCGATCGCCTTGCGCGAGCCGACCAGGACGACCAGTCGCTTGGCCCGGGTGACCGCCGTGTAGAGCAGGTTGCGCTGGAGCATCATCCAGGCGCCGGTGGTCACCGGGATGACGACCGCCGGGTACTCACTGCCCTGCGAGCGGTGGATGGTCACCGCGTACGCGTGCGCCAGTTCGTCCAGTTCGTCGAAGTCATAGGGAACCTCCTCGTCCTCGTCCGTCAGCACCGTCAGCCGCTGCTCGACCGGGTCGAGCGAGGTGACCACGCCCACGGTGCCGTTGAAGACCCCGTTCTCCCCCTTCTCGTAATTGTTGCGGATCTGGGTGACCTTGTCGCCGACGCGGAACACCCGGCCGCCGAACCGCCGCTCGGGGAGGTCGGGACGGCCCGGGGTGATGGCCTGCTGGAGGAGGCCGTTGAGGGTGCCCGCCCCGGCCGGACCGCGGTGCATGGGCGCCAGGACCTGCACGTCACGGCGCGGGTCGAGCCCGAACTTCGCGGGGATACGGCGGGCCGCGACGTCCACCGTCAGCCGCCCGGCCTCCTCCGTGTCGTCCTCCACGAACAGGAAGAAGTCCTTCATGCCGTCGGTCACCGGATGCTGCCCCGCGTTGATCCGGTGCGCGTTCGTCACCACGCCCGACTGCTGGGCCTGGCGGAACACACGCGTGAGCCGCACCGCCGGGACCGGGCTTCCGTCGGCCAGCAGATCGCGCAGCACCTCGCCCGCCCCGACGCTGGGCAACTGGTCGACGTCGCCGACGAAGAGGAGGTGGGCGCCCGGCGGCACCGCCTTGACCAGCTTGTTGGCGAGCAGCAGGTCCAGCATGGACGCCTCGTCGACCACCACCAGATCGGCGTCCAGCGGCCGGTCCCTGTCGTACGCCGCGTCGCCGCCCGGCTTCAGCTCCAGCAGGCGGTGCACGGTGGACGCCTCGGCGCCGGTCAGCTCCGCGAGGCGCTTGGCGGCCCGGCCGGTGGGCGCGGCGAGCACCACCTTGGCCTTCTTGGCGCGGGCCAGCTCCACGATGGAGCGGACCGTGAAGGACTTGCCGCAGCCCGGACCGCCGGTGAGGACGGCGGCCTTCTCGGTCAGCGCCAGCTTGACGGCCGCCTCCTGCTCGGGCGCCAGCTCCACCCCCGTACGGCCCTTCAGCCAGGCCAGCGCCCTGTCCCAGGCGACGTCCCGGAAGCCCGGCATCCGGTCCTCGTCGGTGCGCAGCAGGCGCAGCAGCTGGGCGGAGAGGGAGAGTTCGGCGCGGTGGAAGGGGACCAGGTAGACGGCGGTGACGGGCTCCGGGGAGCCGTCGGGGCCGGGCACCTGTTCGCGTACGACACCGGGCTCCTCGCCGTCCTCGCCCGGCGCCGCCAGTTCGGCGAGGCACTCGATGACCAGGCCGGTGTCGACCTGGAGCAGCTTCACCGCGTCGGCGATCAGCCGCTCCTCGGGGAGGTAGCAGTGGCCCTGGTCGGCGGACTGCGACAGCGCGTACTGCAGGCCCGCCTTGACGCGCTCCGGACTGTCGTGCGGGATGCCCACCGACTGGGCGATCTTGTCGGCGGTGAGGAAGCCGATGCCCCACACGTCGGCGGCCAGCCGGTACGGCTGGTTCCTCACGACCGAGATCGACGCGTCGCCGTACTTCTTGTAGATGCGCACCGCGATGGAGGTGGAGACCTCGACGGTCTGGAGGAAGAGCATGACCTCCTTGATCGCCTTCTGCTCCTCCCAGGCGTCGGCGATCTTCTTGGTGCGCTTGGGGCCGAGGCCGGGGACCTCGATGAGGCGCTTCGGCTCCTCCTCGATGACCGTCAGGGTGTCCAGGCCGAAGTGCTGGGTGATGCGGTCGGCGAAGACCGGTCCGATGCCCTTGACCAGGCCGGACCCGAGGTAGCGGCGGATGCCCTGGACGGTGGCCGGGAGGACCGTCGTGTAGTTCTCCACGGTGAACTGCTTGCCGTACTGGGGGTGCGAGCCCCAGCGGCCCTCCATCCGCAGCGACTCCCCGACCTGCGCGCCGAGCAGCGCCCCGACGACCGTGAGCAGGTCCCCCGCGCCGCGGCCGGTGTCGACCCGCGCGACCGTGTAGCCGTTCTCCTCGTTGGCGTAGGTGATCCGCTCCAGGACGCCTTCGAGGACGGCCAGTCGCCGTTCCCCCTGCGCGTTCCCCGTCTCGTTGGACATGATCCGACCGTAGCGGGTGCGACTGACAGCGATGAACGGCCACGTACGGAGATGAGGGTGCTGATGTACCACTACGACCTGCTGGTGGTGGGCTCGGCCAACGCCGACCTGGTGGTCGCCGTCGAGCGGCGGCCGGGCGCGGGGGAGACGGTGCTCGGCTCCGACCTAGCCGTCCACCCCGGCGGCAAGGGCGCCAACCAGGCCGTCGCCGCGGCCCGGCTCGGCGCGCGGACGGCGCTGCTGGCCCGGGTCGGCGCCGACGACCACGGGCGGCTGCTGCTCGACTCGCAGCGGGCCGCCGGGGTCGACACGGTGGGCGTGCTGGTGGGCGGGGCGCCGACCGGCGTCGCGCTGATCACCGTGGACCCGTCCGGGGACAACAGCATCGTGGTGGCGCCCGGCGCCAACGCGCTGCTCACCCCGGCAGACGTGCGCGCCGCCGCCAGCCTGTTCCACGCCTCCCGGGTGGTCTCGGCGCAACTGGAGATCCCGCTGGAGACGGTGGTGGAGGTGGTCCGGTGCCTGGCGCCCGGCAGCCGGTTCGTGCTGAACCCGTCGCCGCCGCGGGCGCTGCCCGGCGAGGTGCTGGCGGCCTGCGACCCGCTCGTCGTCAACGAGCACGAGGCCCGCGTCATCCTCGGCGACGCGTGCGTCAGTGACGTGCCCGAGGACTGGGCGCGGCTGCTGCTGGCCAAGGGCCCACGGTCGGTCGTCGTCACGCTGGGGGCCGCGGGCGCGCTGGCGGCGTCCCGGGAAGGGCCCGCGCGGGTGCCGTCGGTGCGGGTGGACGCCGTGGACACCACCGGCGCGGGCGACGCGTTCACCGCGGCGCTGGCCTGGCGGCTGGGGGCGGGCGAGCCGCTCACGCGGGCGGCCGCCTACGCGGCCCGGGTGGGGGCGGCGGCGGTCACTAGGGCGGGGGCGCAGGAGTCGTACCCCACGGCGGAGGAGGTCGCGGGGGCGGGGGACTGAGCCCGCGGGAGCGGGGCGGGAACACTTCGAGGGGGCCGGTCCGTCGACCGGCCCCCTCGGGTTCCCTCCCCTTTTCCCCGTGTTTCCCCCGTACTCCCCCCGTGCAGAACCCCTCTGGATTCCCCCCGGGATCCCCCCAGAGGTCCTGACGCGTAGTACGACCCACCGCGCGCCGGGATGGTTGCACCGCTCCGCGGACTTCTCTGGAGTGGCATATGACGGGGGCCAGGTCGATGACGGAAGGAAAAGGAGTGAACAGATGACGGACCAGGAACGGGTCTCCGTTGCCGAGGCCATCCGCAGCGCCGCCGAGCAACTCACCGAACTGCTCGGCCGGGCCCCCGAGTCCGTCTCCTCGGTGAAGCCGACCGAGCAGGGCTGGGAGGCCCGCGCAGGTCGACCGGGACCGCCGCTGACGCAACGATCCGGCGGGCTCAGCGCATCACATGCTCCACGAACCGCGCGGCCGTCTCCGCCAGCACCTCCCGCCCGTCCCGCGCCCACAGAGCGTCGTTGAACAATTCCACCTCGATGGCGCCGGTGTACCCCGCCGCCTCCACGTACCCCAGCCACTCCCGCATGTCGATGGAGCCGTCCCCGATCTGCCCGCGTCCGTTGAGGACGCCCTCCGGCAGCGGGGTCGTCCAGTCGGCGAGCTGGAAGGTGTGGATACGGCCCCCCGCGCCCGCGCGGGCGATCTGCTCCGGCGCCTGGTCGTCCCACCAGAGGTGGTACGTGTCGACGGTGACGCCGACCTGGTGGGCGGGGAAGCGTTCGGCGAGGTCGAGGGCCTGGGCGAGGGTGGAGACGACGCAGCGGTCGGCGGCGTACATGGGGTGCAGCGGCTCGATGGCGAGCCGTACGCCGTGGGACTCGGCGTAGGGTCCCAGCTCGGCCAGCGCGTCGGCGATGCGTTCGCGGGCGCCGCGCAGGTCCTTGGAGCCGGGCGGCAGGCCACCGGAGACCAGGACGAGGGTGTCGGTGCCCAGCGTGGCCGCCTCGTCGACGGCGCGGCGGTTGTCGTCGAGGGCACGCGCGCGTGCGTCGGCGTCCAGGGCGGTGAGGAAGCCGCCACGGCAGAGCGTGGTGACCGTCAGACCGGCGTCGCGGACGAGTCGGGCCGACGCCTCGACGCCGTACTCCTGGACGGGTTCGCGCCACAGGCCGACGCCGCGGACGCCGAGCCGGCCGCAGGCGTCGGTCAGTTGGGGCAGGGTGAGCTGCCTGACCGTCATCTGGTTGATGCTGAAGCGCGCGAGGTCGCCGGGGCCGCTGGCTTGGCTCACTGGTCGACTCCGTACAGCGCGAGCAGGTTCTTCACGCGTTCCTCGGCGAGCTCGGGGTCGGGGAACAGGCCGAGGCCGTCGGCGAGTTCGTAGGCGCGGGCGAGGTGCGGCAGGGAGCGCGCCGACTGGAGGCCGCCGACCATCGTGAAGTGGGACTGGTGGCCGGAGAGCCAGGCCAGGAAGACCACGCCGGTCTTGTAGAAGCGGGTGGGGGCCTGGAAGAGGTGGCGGGAGAGTTCCACGGTGGGGTCGAGCAGGGCGCGGAAGCCCGCGACGTCCCCGGTGTCGAGGACGCGTACCGCCTCCGCGGCGAGCGGGCCCAGGGGGTCGAAGATGCCGAGGAGGGCGTGGCTGAAGCCGTGGTCGTCGCCCGCGATCAGTTCGGGGTAGTGGAAGTCGTCGCCGGTGTAGCAGCGCACGCCCTGGGGGAGGCGGCGGCGCAGGTCGACCTCGCGCTGGGCGTCGAGGAGGGAGACCTTGATGCCGTCGACCTTGTCGGGGTGGGCGGCGATGACGTCGAGGAAGGTGCGGGTGGCCGTGTCGAGGTCGCCGGCGCCCCAGTAGCCTTCGAGCGCCGGGTCGAACATGGGGCCGAGCCAGTGCAGGACCACCGGTTCGGTGGCCTGGCGCAGGAGGTGGCCGTAGACCTCCAGGTAGTCGTCGGGGCCGGACGCCGTGGCGGCCAGGGCGCGGGAGGCCATCAGGATGGCCTGGGCGCCCGCCTCCTCGACGACGGCGAGCTGCTCCTCGTAGGCCGCGCGGACGTCGGCCAGGGTGCCGGTGGCCAGCTGGTCGGTGCCGACGCCGCAGGCGATCCGGCCGCCGACCGCCTTCGCCTCGGCGGCGCTGCGGCGGATCAGTTCGGCGGCGCCCGCCCAGTCCAGGCCCATGCCGCGCTGGGCGGTGTCCATGGCCTCCGCGACGCCGAGCCCGTGGGACCACAGGTGGCGGCGGAAGGCGAGGGTGGCGTCCCAGTCGACGGCGGCGGGCGAGTCGGGTGAGACGTCGGCGTACGGGTCCGCGACGACGTGCGCGGCGGAGAAGACGGTCCGCGAGGTGACAGCGCCTTCTGCGGTGAGGACCAGGGGTTCGGTGCGGGGTTCGTAGGTCCGCAGGCGGCCGTGCGGGTCCGGGAGGCGGATGGTCACAGCGCGATCTCCGGCACCTCGATACGGCGGCCCTCGGCCGAGGACCTCAGGCCCAGCTCGGCGAGCTGGACGCCACGGGCGCCGGCGAGCAGGTCCCAGTGGTAGGGGGCACCGGCGTGGACGTGCTTGAGGAACAGCTCCCACTGGGCCTTGAAGCCGTTGTCGAAGTCGGCGTTGTCCGGGATCTCCTGCCACTGGTCGCGGAACGCCTCGGTGGCCGGGATGTCGGGGTTCCACACCGGCTTCGGCGTGGCGCTGCGGTGCTGGACGCGGCAGTTGCGCAGGCCCGCGACGGCGGAGCCCTCGGTGCCGTCGACCTGGAACTCCACGAGTTCGTCGCGGTTGACGCGGACGGCCCAGGAGGAATTGATCTGCGCGATGGCGCCGCCGTCGAGTTCGAAGATGCCGTAGGCGGCGTCGTCGGCGGTGGCGTCGTAGGGCTTGCCGTTCTCGTCCCAGCGCTGCGGGATGTGGGTGGCGGCGATGGCCTGGACGGACCTCACCCGGCCGAACAGCTCGTGCAGGACGTACTCCCAGTGCGGGAACATGTCGACGACGATGCCGCCGCCGTCCTCCGAGCGGTAGTTCCAGCTCGGGCGCTGGGCCGTCTGCCAGTCGCCCTCGAAGACCCAGTAGCCGAACTCGCCGCGTACGGAGAGGATCCGGCCGAAGAAGCCGCCGTCGATGAGGCGCTTGAGCTTGAGCAGGCCGGGGAGGAAGAGCTTGTCCTGGACGACGCCGTGCTTGATGCCCTTGGCGTCCGCGAGGCGGGCCAGCTCCAGGGCGCCGTCCAGGCCGGTGGCGGTCGGCTTCTCGGTGTAGACGTGCTTGCCCGCGGCGATCGCCTTCTTCAGGGCCTCCTCACGGGCGGAGGTGACCTGGGCGTCGAAGTAGATGTCGACGGTGGGGTCGGCGAGGACCGCGTCGAGGTCGGTCGAGAAGTGGTCGAGGCCGTGCCGTTCAGCAAGCGCCTTCAGGGCGTGTTCGCGGCGGCCGACGAGGATCGGTTCCGGCCACAGCACGGTGCCGTCGCCGAGGTCGAGGCCGCCCTGTTCGCGGAGGGCCAGGATCGAGCGGACCAGGTGCTGGCGGTAGCCCATGCGCCCGGTGACACCGTTCATGGCGATACGCACCGTCTTGCGTGTCACGTCATTCCCTTCGTACGCGGTCCGCGCGCCGCGTACGCCCGGCCGCCTCGGAAAGGAGTGCGGTGATGAGCCAAGCAGCAAGCGCTTTCTATTGCTTCAGAAGCTAGCCTCTGAACAGCGGTTGGACAAGACCACTGCGAAGGCGAGTTGTTCGAAGGGTCGAACAACGGGTGTCCTTGGCCGTAGGGTCTGCTCCGGAACCGCGGTGGGGGGTCCGGATGTGTAGGGGGACGTACGTACGTCCGAGCCGGGCCCGGGGTCTTGTGTGGGAGAGGCGTACGACGAGATGCGCGACCGGAGGACGAGGACATGACGGTGACCCTGGCGGACGTGGCGGCTCGCGCCCAGGTCTCGCCCGCGACGGTGTCGCGCGTGCTGAACGGCAACTACCCGGTCGCCGCGTCCACCCGGGAACGGGTGCTCAAGGCGGTCGACGAACTGGACTACGTCCTCAACGGCCCCGCGAGCGCGCTCGCCGCCGCCACCTCCGACCTCGTCGGCATCCTCGTCAACGACATCGCCGACCCGTTCTTCGGGATCATGGCCGGGGCCATCCAGTCGGAGATCGGCGGCCCCGGCGGGCGCGCGGGCGGCGAACGGCTCGCGGTCGTCTGCAACACGGGCGGTTCGCCGGAGCGTGAGCTGACCTACCTGACCCTGCTCCAGCGGCAGCGGGCCGCGGCGGTGGTGCTGACCGGCGGTGCCATCGAGGACGCGGTGCACGCGTCGGCGATGGCGGCGAAGCTGCGGAAGCTGGGCGACGCCGGGACGCGGGTCGTGCTGTGCGGACGGCCGCCCGCGCCCGACACCGGGGCCATCGCCCTGACCTTCGACAACCGCGGTGGCGCCCGGCAGCTCACCGAGCACCTCATCGGCCTCGGGCACCGGCGGCTCGGGTACATCGCGGGCCCCGAGGAACGCACCACCACCCGGCACCGCCTGGAGGGCCACCGGGAGGCGCTGGCCGCCGCCGGGATCGCGGAGGACGCACGCTGGACCGTGCACGGCCGCTACGACCGGGGCTCCGGCTACGAGGCCACACTGGAGCTGCTGCGCCGGGACCCGGCCCTCACCGCCGTCGTCGCCGCGAACGACTCCGTCGCCCTGGGCGCCTGCGCCGCGCTGCGCGACTCCGGGCGGCGCATCCCCGAGGACGTCTCCGTCGCCGGGTTCGACGACCTGCCGTTCAGCATCGACGCGGTGCCGTCCCTGACGACGGTACGGTTGCCGCTCGCCGGTGCGGGGGCGCGGGCGGGCCGCATCGCCATGGGGCGCGAGGAGCCGCCGCCCGGGGGGATCGCCACGGTGCGGGGGGAGTTGATGGTGCGGGGGTCTTCGGGGGTGCCGCGGGCTTGAGGGGGGCGGTATCTGGGCGGCAGGGCCTGCCTCCGCCGGAGAAGCGAGGCTTCTCGGAGAAGCGAGGCTTCTCGGAAAGGTGAAGCGCCCCGGAAAACGCGAAGCTCCCCGGGAAGTCCCGCAGACTTCCCGGGGAGCGGCAGGCGGCTCCGGGTCGGTGAGGTGTTGGCCCGGCTCGGTCGTCGTGCTCCGGGGTCAGGGACGGAGCGCGGCGGCGGGGAGGGTGCCGTCTGCCGGTCTGGGCGTGCCGCCGGTGAGGGCGGCGACCGACCTGCCGTGACCCGGTCAGGTGGGCCGCGGTCAGGTCGGCCGGTGCGGGTGTCCCGAGCCCCGAGGGGGGTGATCCCGGGGCGCGGGACGCCCGCCGGTGCCACTACTTGGTGAGCGGCGCCAGCTTGTCGTCGTTGGCGTACGCCTCGGCGGCGTTCTCCTTGGTGACGATGAGCGGCTCAAGCAGGTAGGACGGGACGACCTTGACGCCGTTGTCGTACGACTTGGTGTCGTTGATCTCCGGCTTGTCGCCCTTCTGGAGCGCCTTGACCATGTCGATGGTCGAGGTGACCAGCTTGCGGGTGTCCTTGTTGATGGTGGAGTACTGCTCACCCGCCATGATCGACTTGACCGACTCGACCTCGGAGTCCTGACCGGTGACGACCGGGAGGTCCTTGCCCGCGCCCTTCACCGAGGTGAGGATGGCGCGCGCCAGGGTGTCGTTCGGCGAGAGCACGCCGTCGAGCGTCTTCTTGCCGCTGTAGGTCGAGTTCAGCAGGGCGTCCATCCGCTGCTGGGCGTTCTCGGCCTTCCAGCCCTGGGTCGCGGTCTGCTTGATGTCGGTCTGGCCGGAGCCGACAACGATGTCCCCCTTGTCGATCAGCGGCTGGAGCACGTCCATCGCACCGTCGAAGAACACCTTCGAGTTGTTGTCGTCCGGGGAGCCGGAGAACAGCTCGATGGTCCAGGGACCCTTCTTGTCCTTGGCCTTCATGCCGTCGATCAGGGCCTGGCCCTGGAGCTGGCCGACCTTGAAGTTGTCGAACGCGATGTAGTAGTCGACGTCCTTCGTGTTGGTGATCAGCCGGTCGTAGGCGATGACGGTCGCGCCCGCCTCCTTGGCCTGCGCCACCTGCGTGGCCAGCTGGGAGGCGTCCGTCGCGCCGATCACGATGACCTTGGCGCCCTTGGTGACCATGGCGGATATCTGCGCCTGCTGGTCGGCGACCGTGGTGGAGGCGCCCGCGTACTGGACGTCCGCCTTGAAGCCCGCGTCCTTCAGGCCGTTGGTGAACAGGTTGCCCGCGAGCACCCAGTTCTCCGAGGTCTTCGACGGCAGCGCGACACCGATGAGGGAGTCCTGCGAGAAGCCGCTGTCCGAGGCGGAGTCGGAGGAGGTGGACCCCTCACGCTCGTTGGAGCAGGCGGCCGTGCCCAGGGAGAGGAGTGCGACAGCGCCGACCGTGGCAACGGCTCTGGTGATGAGTCTGCGCATGGGAGTTGTGCCCTTCTTGCAAGGTGGTGCCGAGAGGTGCGCCGCGGAGTGTGGCGCGAGGGGGAGCGAGCTGGCGGCAGCCCGCGAGCGGTGGCCCTTGGCCGGTGCCCGGTCCTGGTCGGAAGGTCCGGTCAGGACCCGGCACCGGACCGTGGTCCGCGGACCTTGGTCGACAGACCTTGGTCGACAGACCTTGGTCAGCTGGCGACCGGGGCCTTCTGGGGATCGGAGGCCGGACTCTGGGGTTCGGCCGGTGCCGCCGGTTCCTCCCGACGGAACGGACGCGAGAGCGTTCCGATGATCGAGAACCGTCCCTGGCTCTTGCTGTAGACGTCGAACGCGACGGCGAGGAGGAGCACCAGGCCCTTGATGATCTGGACCCGGTCCGAGCCGACGCCTTCGAGCTGGAGGCCGTTGTTGAGCAGCGCCATGACCAGACCACCGACGATCGAGCCGCTGATGGTGCCGAGGCCGCCCGAGACCGCCGCGCCGCCGATGAAGACGGCCGCGATGGCGTCGAGTTCCCAGCTCAGTCCGTCCTGCGGCCCGGAGGCCGTGGACCGCGCCACGAAGATCATGCCCGCCAGCGCGGCCAGCACCGACATGTTCGTCATGACGAAGAAGTTGACCCGCCGCAGCTTCACACCGGACAGCTCGGCCGCCCGGGAGTTGCCGCCGACGGCGTAGATGTGGCGACCGCCGATGGTGTTGTTGGTGTAGTGCGAGTACGCCAGCACCAGGACGATCAGGATGATGCCGGAGATCGGGAAGCTGGTGCCGACCCGGCCGCCCGCGAAGCGCAGCGTGGCGAAGAGGATGACGCCCAGCATGATGGCGAGGCGGACGCCGGTGACCCACAGCGGGGCGAGTTCGGCGTTCATCTCCTGCCGCGTCTGGCGGCCCTTCCACTCCCGCCAGACCACGGCCGCGCAGGCGGCGAGACCCAGCAGCAGGGTGAGGTTGTTGTAGCCGGTCCCCGGACCGACCTCGGGCAGGAAGCCCGCGCCGATCTTCCGGAAGCCCTCGGGCACCGGGATGGTGTCGGCGTTGCCGATGAACTGGTTGCCGCCGCGGAAGAGCAACATGCCGGCCAGCGTCACGATGAACGCCGGGACCCCGACGTACGCCACCCAGAAGCCCTGCCAGGCGCCGATCACCAGGCCGACGAGCAGACCGAGCAGGATGCCCAGCGGCCACGGGAGGTCGTACTCCTGCATCGCCTTGGCGACCACGATGCCGGTGAACGCCGCGACCGAGCCGACCGAGAGGTCGATGTGCCCCGCCACGATCACCATCAACATGCCGATGGCGAGGATCAGGATGTACGAGTACTGGCTGACGACCGCGATCAGGTTGCTGGAGGTCAGGGTGAGGCCGCCGGTCCAGATCTGGAAGAGCAGGACGATCGCCACGAGGGTGAAGATCATGCCGAACTGGCGGGCGTTGGACTGGGAGCCTCCGAAGAGGTTCTTCTGCAGCTCTTTGAATCTGCTCATGAGGTCGGGCTCTTCTTCATCGCGGTCATCTGCTTCATCAGGAGTTCCGGATCGGCGTCGCTGCGCGCGACCTCGCCGGTGATGGTGCCTTCGAACACCGTGTAGATGCGGTCGCACAGGCCGATCAGCTCAGGCAGCTCGGACGAGATGACGATGACGCCCTTGCCCTGGTCCACGAGCCTGTGGATGATCCCGTAGATCTCGTACTTGGCCCCGACGTCGATTCCGCGCGTCGGCTCGTCGAGGATCAGCAGGTCCGGGTCGGTGAACATCCACTTCGCCAGGACGACCTTCTGCTGGTTGCCGCCGGAGAGCTTGACCACGCCCTCGTCGACGGTCGGGGTCTTGATCCGCAGGCTCCTGCGGTAGTCGTCGGCGACACTGTGCTCGCGCACCCGGTCGATGACGCCGCGCTTGCTGATCTTCTTCAGCTTGGCCGCGACCGTGGAGGTCTTGATGTCGTCCAGCAGGTTGAGCCCGATGGACTTGCGGTCCTCACTGACGTACGCCATTCCGTGACCGATGGCGTCGGCCACCGTCTTGACCTGGATCTCCTCGCCGTCCTTGAAGACGCGCCCGGAGACGTACCGGCCGTAGGAGCGGCCGAACAGGCTCATCGCGAGTTCGGTCCGGCCGGCGCCCATGAGGCCCGCGAAGCCGACGATCTCGCCGCGCCGCACATGGAACCCCGAGCCCTTGCAGACCAGGCGGTCCTCGGCGGTGGGGTGCCGTACCGTCCAGTCCCTGACCTCGAAGAAGACCTCGCCGACGTTCGGGGTGTGCTCGGGGAACCGGCTGCTCAGCTCCCGGCCGACCATGCCGCGCACGATGCGGTCCTCGTCGACCTCGTCACCCTTGACGTCGAGGCTCTCGATGGTGTGGCCGTCGCGGATGATCGTGATGGTGTCGGCGACCGCCTCGATCTCGTTGAGCTTGTGCGAGATCATGATCAGGGTGATGCCCCGGTCACGGAACCCGCGCAGCAGGTCGAGCAGGTGGCGGGAGTCGTCCTCGTTGAGGGCCGCGGTCGGCTCGTCGAGGATCAGCAGCCGGACGTCCTTCGCGAACGCCTTGGCGATCTCCACGAGCTGCTGCTTGCCGACACCGATGTCCTTGATCAGCGTGTCGGGGTCCTCGTCGAGTCCGACCTGCTCCAGCAGCTCCAGCGCCCGGCGGCGCGCGAACTTCCAGTCGATCGCGCCGCGCCTGCGGGGCTCGTTGCCGAGGAACAGGTTCTCGGTGATCGACATGCCCGGTACGAGGGCCAGTTCCTGGTGGATGATCGCGATCCCGGCGTGTTCACTGGCCCGGATGTCGCTGAACCGGACGTGTTCGCCCTGGTAGATGATCTCGCCGGTGTAGCTGCCGTACGGGTAGACGCCGCTCAGGACCTTCATGAGCGTGGACTTGCCCGCGCCGTTCTCCCCGCAGATGGCGTGGATCTCGGCCTCCCGGACGACCAGGTTCACGTCGTCGAGGGCCTTCACGCCGGGGAAGGTCTTGGTGATCGACCGCATCTCCAGCAGGACCGGGCTCCCGCTCACGACAGCGGTCCCACTCTGCGCGCGCCGTGGCCATCACGCGGCCCCAGGCGATCCGGTATGCGGCATTGGGTGGACATCAGCTTGCCTCCGTTGGCACGACGCGGTCCCTGAGGTCCGCGCTGAAACTGAACGGGACGTTAAGTTCATTTGTTTTACTAAGTCAAGTGCGGAGCGTGGTGGACCAGCGGGAGATGACCTAAGTGCAACAAGTCGGGACAAACCTTCCAAAAGTCGGGCGTTACAACCAGGCGGTCGTGCTTGACCAGATCCAGTGGTCCGACGGGATCAGCCGCGTCGAGATCGCGGAGCGCACCGGTCTCACCCCGCAGACGGTGTCGGGCATCGTGCGCCGACTGATCAACGAGGGCGTCGTGCGCGAGGACGGCTCCAGCCGGGCGTCCGGCGGCGGCAAGCCCCGCACCACCCTGCGCGTCAACGCCACCGCCCGCAGCGCGGTCGGCCTCCACTTCGACGCCGTCCAGCTCGCCTGCGCCGTGGTCGACCTGCTCGGCCACCCCCTGGCCATCCGGCGGCGGCCCACCCCGCCGGGTTCCGACCCCGCCCAAGTCGTCGCCGTCATGGCCGGGTTGGTGAGCGAGGCGCTGACCGAGGCGGACGTTCCCCGCGACCGCGTACTCGGCCTGGGCCTCGCCACGCCGGGCCCGATCGACCAGGAACTCGGCCCGGTCGCCGCGCCGCCGAGCCTCGCCTACCTGGACCGGTTCCCTTTGCGGCAAACACTCAGCGAGGCCACCGGGATGCCGGTCACCCTGGACAACGACGCGACCGCCGCCGCGATCGGCGAGCGGTGGTCCGGCGCGGGCAAGGGCGTGGCGAACTTCGCCTACTTCTTCTTCGGCACCGGCATCGGCGGTGGCCTCATCCTCAACCACCAGGTGTACCGCGGGGGTTCACTGAACGCCGGGGAGTTCGGCCATCTCTCGGTGCGGCCCGACGGGCCGGAGTGCTACTGCGGCAACCGGGGCTGCCTGGAGATGCTCGCCAGCCCGTCCGCCCTCGTGGCCGCGACCCGGCGGCGGCTCGCGAACCTGCCCGACGGTGGCGGTGTGCTGGCGCAACGGTTCGCGGCGAACCCGGAGTCCGTCGACCACGCCGCGATCCGGGGCGCCGCGGCGGCCGGTGACCCGGTCGCCGTCGCCGTGATCGACGAGGCCGCGGCCCAGGTGGCCTCAGTGGCCTCAAGTGTCGCCAACCTGCTGGACGTTGACCTGATCGTCCTCGGCGGCCACGGCATCGGCGAGGTGGAGTCGCGGTACGTCGACGTCGTCGCGTCGGCCCTGGCGACCAGGCCGGTCTCCCGGCACATCAGGGTCGTCGACGTGACCGCCTCCCCGCACGGCGCCGACGCGGCGCCGGTGGGGAGCGCGGCGCTGGTTCTGCACACGGCGTACTCACCGCAGTTGTCGGCGCTCCTCACGGACTGAGCGGGACTGGGCAGGAGTCGGTTTTCGGCCGCGCCGGGGTGGTCGAAACGGCGGCAGCCGGAAGTGGACCGGGTCGCTTGGGGAAGGGCCACTGGTCCCGAATCTGGTAACGATCCGTTCACTACTTGAAGTCGACTTCTGAGCTTGATCTTGAAGCTTCTTTATAACTTAAAGGCAACGACTGTGGGGGGCCGTGGCGGGGTGGCGGGGGATGCGGCTGGGTAGAGTGACGCGAATCACAGTTCTCTGACGGACCTCGCTGGACCTCGGTGGGCCTCGGTGGACCCCGGCGGGCCGCGGCGCGACCCCCGGCGGGCCTCGTGAGGTGCGTACGGGACGACCAGTAGGGTCGATGAGCATGAAACTGGCGTTCTCCACTCTCGGCGTCCCCGGTCTCCCCCTCCCCGACGTGACCCGGCTCGCCGCCGAGCACGGCTACCACGGCGTCGAACTGCGCACCCACCCCGAGGAACCGGTCCACACCGGCCTCTCCCCCACCGAGCGCACCGAAGTCGCCGCCCACTTCGAGGCCGCCGGGGTCGAGATCCTCGGCCTCGCCGGGTACGCGCGCGTGGCCGCGCCGGGCGACGACGCACCCGTCCTCGCGGAGATCCGCGCCCTGCTCGACCTCGCCCGCGACCTGGGTGCCCCGTACGTCCGGGTCTTCCCCGGCGCCGACGCGCACGGCCAGTCCCCGGAGGAGGCCGACGCGACCGCCGCCCGCCGACTGGGCACGGCGGCGGAACACGCCACCGACGCCGGTGTACGCATCCTGGTGGAGACCCACGACTCCCACCGCACCGCCGCCGACGTGATCCGCGTCCTGGGCCTGGTCGGCCACCGCCAGGTCGGCGCGCTGTGGGACGTCATGCACACCTGGCTCGGCGGCGAACAGCCCTCCGAGACGTACGCCGCCCTCTCCCCGTACCTCGGCTACGTCCAGGTCAAGGACATCGCCTCGGCCGACGACCGCACCCCGCTTCCCCTGGGCGCGGGCGTCCTCCCCCTCGCCGAGTGCGTGGAGATCCTCTCGCGGCACGGCTGGGACGGCTGGCTGTGCTGGGAGTACGAGAAGCGCTGGTACGAGGACGCGGCCCCGCTGCCTGACCTCCTCACCGCGGGCCGGACCCACCTGGGCAGACTGCTCAACGACTCGGCGTGAGGAGCGTCGGCGTCAGGGGGCGTCGAGCTGGTGGTCGGCCCAGACGTAGGTATGCGGAAGCAGGTCGCCGACCGGAACGGCCCGAACGCCTCCGTCCGACCCCACGATGACCCGCACCCCCGGGAAGTAGTCGAGGAGCACCTGCCGACACCGGCCACAGGGCGGGACCACACCCCGGTCACGGTCGCCCACGGCGACGATGGTCTCCAGCTCGTAGACACCCTGGGCGGCTGCCGCGCCGACGAGCACCAGTTCGGCGCAGGGGCCTCCGGTGAAGTGGTAGGCGTTCACGGCGGTGACGACCCGCCCGTCCGGGGCACGGCCCGCCGCCGCCATGGTGTGGTTGTCGCCTCGGCAACGGGTACGGGCTACGTGGGCGGCGGCTTCGATGAGTTCGTGGTCGATGGGGGCGACGGGGTCGGGGGGCGCGGGGTGTGGGTGGTGCGGGTCGTGCGGGTGGTGCGGCGCGTGTGGGTGGTGCGGGTCGTGCGGATGGTGCGGCGCGTGTGGGTGGTGCGGGTCGTGCGGGGGCATGTTCTCCGCCTTCGTGGGACAGCGAGGGGGAGACAGTACTCTGAGGCCAGCGGGATCGGGCCCGCCGCACAGTGTCCGGGAGGCATGTCATGACTGCCGAGATGGTGGCCCCGGCGTGGATGCACGAGCAGATCACGGCGGAGGAATACGAGTCGTGGTCCGAGGAGCAGTGCGCAGGTATCGAGATCGTGGACGGAATGGTCGTCGTGAGCCCCAGCGCCTCCAAGCGGCACAACCGGCTGGCCCGCATCCTGGCCAACGCCCTGGACGTCGCCGCGGGCCCCGACTGGAACGCCGACACCGACTTCGACGTCCGCTTGCAGGACGTCCCGCTCACCAATCGCCGCCCCGACGTGATCGTCTACCGCGCCGACACGATCGACGTCACGCCCACCCGGCCCGAGCACGTCCTGCTGGTGGCCGAGGTCGTGTCGCCGGGCTCGGAGACCACCGACCGCATCGTGAAGGTCGACCAGTACGCCAAGGCTGGCATCGCCTTCTACTGGCGTATCGAACAGGCCGCGACGGGCGTGCCCCTGGTGTACACGTACCTCCTCGACCCCGCGACGAAGACCTACCGGGAGGGAGACGTGTTCACCGGGGTGATGAAGGTGACCGCTCCCTTCCCCGTGGAAATCGACCTCGGCCAGGTCTGAACGAGCATCATTACGTCTCCGTCTCGACTCACCCCTCACCCCTGACCCCTGACCCCTCACCGTACGACCCGTACCCACACCGCCTTTCCCTGCTCGCGGTCTCTGACCTCCCAGGCGTCTGCGAGGGACTCCACGAGGAGCAGGCCACGGCCTGAGGTGGCCTGCGGGTCGTAGTCGCGGCGGACCGGGTGGTGGGGGGACGGGTCGCAGACCTCGATCTCGATCGCCTTGCCGTCGCCGTCGGCGTCGCAGGTCAGGCCCACGTCGAAGGTGCGGTCGGGACGGTGGGCGTGGGTGACGGCGTTCGCGGCCAGCTCCGTGACGATCAGGGCGACCGTCTCCGTGGTGTCTTCCGGGACCGCCCAGGAGTCCAGCACGGCACGGACACCCTGCCGGGCCTCGGTCACGTTTTCGATGACCGGCATGAAGCGGCGGCACCAGGTGTGATGACTTTCTGTGTTCACACCTCCACTGTCAGTCCTCATCGCTAGCGTCACCAGGGGCCTAGCGTCAACGCCCCTGACCGGCGCGGACGTTGAGCGGACCGTTGAACTGTCGATGAGGTGTGTTGAGGAGGTGACTGCGATGCCGCAGTCCGGGAAGAAGTCATCGTCACCGGCCGCCCAGTACTTCGGTGAGGTGCTCCGCATGTTGCGCACGGCAGCGGGGCTCTCGCAGAGCGAACTGGGCGAGCGGATGTCCTACTCGGGCGCGGCGGTGAGCGCGGTGGAGACGTTCACCAAGCCCGCGACGGACGAGTTCATCAAGGCGGCGGAGAAGGCGCTGGAAGCCGGGGGAATCATCTCGGCGGCGTCCAAGTACCTGCGGTTGGAGAGGTATCCGGCGCACTTCCAGGGGTTCGTGCGGGTGGAGCAGGAGGCGCTCAGCGTCTCCTCGTACTGTCCTCAGCTCATCGACGGTCTACTTCAGACGCCCGACTACGCCCGTGCGGTGCTCAACTGTGCCTTCCCACCGTTGGAAGACGACGTGGAGGTGCTCGTCTCCGCTCGCATGGAACGCAAGGCGCTGTTGGATCGCAAGCCGACCTGCGTGGTCAACGTGATCCTTGAGGAGGTGGCGCTACGACGCCATATCGGCGGGCCCGAGGTGATGCGGGCGCAGTACGAGTTCCTGGTCGCCTCCGCGGCGCGGCCGAACGTCGTGCTCCAGGTCATGCCGACGGAACGGGCTGAACACGCCGGGTTGCAGGGCGGCCCTCTGACCCTCGTGGAGACTGCGGAAGAGACCATGCTGGCCTACATGGAAGGGAACGGGCACAGCGTCCTCGTATCCGATCCGCGCGAGGTCGGTCTCCTCGCGCGCCGCTATGCGATGATCAGAAGTCAGGCCCTCTCCCCGGAGGAATCCGTCGCCCTCATCGAGCAGTTGGCAGGTGAGCTTTGACCGAGCTGACGTGGTTCAAGAGCAGCTACAGCGACTCAAGCGGAGGCCAGTGCGTCGAGGTGGCCATCACCTCCGCCGTTCACATACGCGACTCCAAGGCCCCTACCCAACCGCACCTCACCGTCTCGCCCGCTGTCTGGGGACGCTTCCTCACGGAGGCACTCGGTCGTCGGGCGTCGGGCGGCGCCTGAGCCCTCCTTCAAGCACGCATGACTGACGAGTGACCGTGGGGGCCGCCCGCTTCTTTGGCCAGGGTCGTGCTTCCACGGCCCGGCCTCAAGGGCGCTCCGCTGTCGCTCCGCGTCGCCTTCGGCGATGGCCCTTCGGGCCACCCTTGACCCCGGTCCGCTCCAGCACGGGAGAGAAGCGCGCGGGCGGCCCGGAAAGACGGGGGGCCTGGGCCTGTTGGTCCCTCACGCTTGCTTCGGGGTTGGGGTGGGTGTGGGGGCGCGTCGGCGCCTCGCCTGCACGCCGGGAGGGCTTAGCGGCTTGCGGCCCGGTGGCGAGTGCGCGCCCGGCAAGTGGCGGCACGCCGGGCTGGCTCAGCGGCTTGCGGCCCGGTGGGAGTAGCGCGTCAGTCGGGTGGCGGCACGCCGGGCTGGCTCAGCGGCTGACGGGCCCGGCGAGGGGTGATAGCGGGCGCTCAGTGGGGATGGGGTGAGCCCATTGTGGTCTCCTCTGTCTCACAGGTCCCGGGAGTCACAGCTCAGGCAGCGATTGGTCCCTTTGACCCACGGCCCATTTGGTCGGGGGAGGAAGACCCGAGAGTGACGGGCGAGGGCAGGGACCGCCTTGAGTCAAAGGCGCCAATTACCCACTCCGGGCTCATTGGTGAGGTTGATGTGACAGGAGAGGCACTTCCACCCCGTCAGCATCTGCGTCTTCGCCGAGGTCTAGCGGCCCCTCGCGGGACCGTACTCGCGCCGCGCCCAACCACCACAGCCCGCACCCGCCAAGCACCTCAAGGCGCCCCACTCACCGGGCGCGCGCGACCCAGCGGCCGTCAGCCGCTGAGCTGCCCCGGCGTGCCGCCACCCGACTGACGCGCCACTCCCACCGGGCCGCAAGCCGCTAAGCCAGCCCGGCGTGCCGCCACTTGCCGGGCGCGCACTCGCCACCGGGCCGCAAGCCGCTAAGCCCTCCCGGCGTGCAGGCGAGGCGCCGACGCGCCCCCGCACCCACCCCGACCCAGCAACCCACCCAAGGGACCAACAGGGCGCGGCCCCCCGTCTTTCCGGGCCGCCCGCGCGCTTCTCACCCGTGCTGGAGCGGACCGGGGTCAAGGGGCGGCCGTAGGCCGATCGGCGCAGCCGACGCGGAGCGACAGCGGAGCGCCCTTGAGGCCGGGCCGTGGAAGCACGACCCTGGCCAAAGAAGCGGGCGGCCCCCACGGTCACCCCCGAAGGAAGGCGCCGTGCTACGACGCCGTACCCCTTGCCTGCGCCGCCTGGATCTTCATCGCCTGTTGGACCCCCACCGGCTGTGGTACCTCCGCCTCGCCGCCCGTGCCCACGGCTGAGCTGAGGCGGATCAGGGTCGGGCCCCGGCGGACCAGCGTGTACGACGTCGGGTTGGCGCGGCCGGTCAGGTGGAAGGACACCGCCTCGTCGCCGACCGGGACGGAGTCGCGCTTGCGGACCTCCGTGAAGGTCAGCGCGCCGCCCGCATAGCCGCCCGCGTACTTCGCCACCGCCGCCCGCAGCTCCGCCATCACCTTCTCGGCCCGCGCCGTGGTGAAGGACGTCAGGGTGATCGTCGTACCCGTGCTCCGGTAGTCGCCGGTCGTCGCCGCGGCGAAGCGGCGGGCCGTGGCTGTCGGGGCGGGGGGCAGCGCCGCCGTCGACATCGCTGCTGCCGTCCTCAGCCGCGTACCTCTGCGTCGCTCCATGACCCCCCACTCCTCACCCGTTCCCCGCCCCTCGGCGGAAGCGGATCACGCCGCAGGGGCCACCAGCGGGCACCCGTGAAACTACGCAACGACGTCAGCGCCACGCCGCCCACCAGCAGGACCGCCGCGCACCAGCGCAGCCCCGTCACCGGCTCGCCCAGGAACAGGGCCGCCGAGGACATGCCGAAGACCGGGACCAGGAGGGAGAACGGCGCGACCGTCGACGCCGGGTGGCGGTGGAGCAGCCAGCCCCAGGCGCCGAAGCCGAAGACCGTCGTGACCCAGGCGACGTAGGCGATCGTGCCCGCGCCCTGCCAGTCCAGGGAGCGCAGGGCGTCCAGGTCCCGGCTCGGGCCCTCCCACAGGAGGGAGAGGGCGAGGAGGGGGAGGACCGGGACCGTGCTGACCCAGACCATGAAGTTCAGGGCGTCCGGTGGGGACGCCTTGCGGGTCAGGACGTTGGACGCGCCCCAGCAGACCGCCGCCAGGACCACCAGGGCGAAGGCGCCGAGCGGGCCCGTCGTGCCCTCGTCCACGGCGGCGACCGCGATGCCGGAGAGGGCGATCACCATGCCCGTCAGCGCCAGGCGGGTCGGGCGTTCGCCCAGGGCCGCGAAGGCTATCAGCGCCGTGAAGACCGCCTGGATCTGGAGGACCAGGGAGGAGAGGCCCGCTGGCATTCCCGCGTCCATGCCGATGAAGAGGAGGCCGAACTTCGCCACCCCGAGGACCAGGCCCACCGCCAGGATCCAGCGCCACGCCACCTTCGGGCGACCCACCAGGAACACCGCCGGGAGCGCCGCCGCCAGGAAGCGCAGGGCCGAGAAGAGCAGGGGCGGGAAGTGGTCGAGGCCGATCTCGATGACGGTGAAGTTGACGCCCCAGACGGCGGCGACCAGGACGGCGAGGGCGACATGTGCGGGGCGCATGTCTGTGAGGATCACCCGGGCTGACCGTGAAGCACCAGCGATGATTTCTACATGGTTGGATTAAGCGACGCTGATGAATGGAGGGGACCCATGCTTGATCTTCAGCGGCTGCGCGCCCTGCACGCCGTCTCCGTGCACGGCACCGTCGGTGCCGCCGCCAGCGCGCTCGGGTACACCTCGTCCGCCGTGTCCCAGCAGATCGCCAAGCTGGAGCGGGAGACCCGGACGGTCCTCCTGGAGCGGGAGGGGCGGGGGGTGCGTCTTACCGCCGAGGCTCGGCAACTCGTCGATGCGGCGGCGGAGTTGCTGGCCATCGTCGAGCGGGCCGAGACCGAGCTTGAGGAGCGGCGTGGGGTGCCGTCGGGGCGGTTGACCGTCGCCGCGTTCGCCTCGGCCGCGCGGGGGCTGCTGCCCGGCGTGCTGGCGGATCTCGCCGTACGGCATCCCGCGCTGGACGCCCGGCTCAGCGAGGTCGACCCGCATCTGTCCGTCGACATGGTCGCCAAGGGCGCCGTCGACCTGGCCGTGGCGCATGACTGGGACATCGCGCCGCTGCCGCTGCCGCCCGGCGTGGAGCAGGCGGCCATCGGGGAGGACCCGTGCACGCTGCTCGTGCCGCGCGGGCACCGGTTCGCCGGGCGGGAGTCGGTGTCCCGGGCGGAGTTGGGCGGGCAGCGGTGGGTGTGCCAGCCGCCGGGGCGGGTGTGTCACGACTGGCTGCTGCGGACCCTGCGGACGGCCGGTCACGAGCCGGAGATCGTCCATCAGGCCGACGAGAACCCGACCCTCGTCGCGCTCGTCGCGGCCGGGCTCGGCATCTGTCTGGTGCCGAGGCTCGGGCGGGGGCCGTTGCCCGACGGGGTGGTGGAGGTGGTGCTTGATCCGGTGCCGGTGCGGCGGCTGTACGCGTTGTGGCGTACGGGGGTCGGGCGGCGTCCGGCGATCGCCGAGACCGTGCGCACGCTTCAGGCCCACTGGCCACCGGAGAGAACGTGACGACGCCTCCGCGCGCACTCCCTTGACTGGCAGAAACTTCCCGGATATTGGTGGCACCTCGGAAGTTTCCTTCAACGGATCTCCTCCGGAAGGAGCGCACGTGCAAGACACCGGCGCGGGTACCCCCGCATCCGTCCCCTCCAGACGCACCGTCCTCGCCGCCACGGCGGGCGTCACCGCCGCACTCGCCATGGGAGCACCCGCCTACGCCGCCCCCGACGACGACCGCCTCCGCGCCCTCATCTCCCGGATGACGCTGGAGGAGAAGGTCGGCCAGCTGTTCGTCTCCCGGGTCTACGGCCACTCCGCCACCGAACCCGACCAGGCCGACGCCGACGCCAACCTCGCGCAGTTCGGCGTGCGCACCGCCGCCGAGCTGATCGCCAAGTACCGGCTCGGCGGCGTCATCTACTTCGCCTGGGCGCACAACACCCGGGACCCGCAGCAGATCGCTGCCCTCTCCAACGGCATCCAGCGGGCGTCCCTCGGGCTGCCGCGCGGGCTGCCCGTGCTGGTCTCCACCGACCAGGAGCACGGCATCGTCGCCCGGGTCGGGAAGCCCGCCACGCTCTTCCCGGGTGCCATGGCCATGGGTGCCGGAGGGTCCGTCTCCGACGCGCGGACGCTCGGGCGGATCGCGGGGCGTGAGCTGCGGGCCATGGGGATCCGGCAGGACTACTCCCCCGTCGCCGACGTCAACGTCAACCCGGCCAACCCCGTCATCGGGGTGCGGTCCTTCGGCGCCGACCCGCAGGCCGTGGCCGGGCTGGTCGCCGCCGAGGTGACGGGGTACCAGAAGTCGGGGGTCGCCGCGACCGCCAAGCACTTCCCGGGGCACGGGGACACCGCCGTCGACAGCCACTACGGCTTCCCGACGATCACGCACACGCGCGAGCAGTGGGAGACCCTGGACGAGCCGCCGTTCCGCGCGGCGATCGAGGCCGGCATCGACTCGATCATGACCGCGCACATCCTGGTCCCGGCCCTCGACGACTCCGGCGACCCCGCCACCCTCTCCCGGCCCATCCTCACCGGCGTCCTGCGCGAACGCCTCGGCTACGACGGCGTGGTGGTCACCGACGCGCTCGACATGGCGGGCGTCCGCACCAAGTACGGCGACGACCGGGTGCCCGTGCTCGCCCTGAAGGCGGGCGTCGACCTGCTGCTGAACGCGCCCGAGCTGGACCTCGCCTGGAACGCCGTACGGCAGGCCGTCCTGGACGGCGAGCTGACCGAGGCGCGGCTTGAGGAGTCGATCCTGCGGGTGCTGCGGCTGAAGGCCAAGCTGGGCCTCTTCGCCGAGCCGTACGTCAGTCCGCGCGGGGTCGAGCACACCGTCGGCACCCGGGGGCACCTGGAGGCCGCCGACCGGATCGCCGAGCGGACCACCACCCTCCTCGTCAACGAGGGGTCCGTGCTGCCGCTCTCGCCGCGCCGCCAGCGGAAGCTCCTCGTGGCGGGACCCGACCTCTCCTCGCCCTCCGGTACGACGGGGCCCCCGACGAGTGTCCTCGCGGGGGCGCTGACTGAACTGGGGTTCACCGCCAGCCCGTTGACGACCGGCACCAGTCCGTCCGCCGCGGTCATCGAGCAGGCCGTCGCCGCCGCGGCGGACGTGGACGCCGTCGTGGTGACCACGTACAACGTCTCCGCCACCAGCGCCCAGCGCACCCTGGTGCGACGGCTCCTGGAGACCGGGAAGCCGGTGGTCGCGGTCGCCATCCGCAACCCGTACGACGTCAACCGGTTCCCGTCCGTGCGGGCCTACCTGGCCACGTACTCCTGGACCGACGTCGAACTGCGCGCCGCGGCGCGGGTCATCGCGGGGCGGGTCTCGCCGCGCGGGCGGCTGCCCGTGCCGGTGCAGCGGGCCGACGACCCGACGGCGGTGCTGTATCCCATCGGGTACGGACTGTCGTACTGACACCGGAAAAGGGCCGCGCCCGTCCGGGAAGGGACGGGCGCGGCCCGGCGTCAGGTCACGGGCGCAGGGTGCGTTCCGCTCCCCGGTGGTCGAGCCTGGTGTCGAACTTCGCCAGCGGCTTCGCGGTCGTCGGGTCCGACTGGACGGCGGCCGGGGCGACGCCCGCCCACTCCAGGATGCGGGCTGTGGCGAGCGCCCGCTGGTCCTCGACGAGACCGGCGACCCGGGCGCCGTGGTTGGCGCCGGGGGCGGTGAAGACGTAGCTGTCCCGCGCGCCCTTGCCGAGGCGGAACGGTTCCGCGCCCCACGGGTCGTTCTCGCCGTAGATGAACAGCATCCGGGTGGCGTGGTGCCGGACCCAGTTGTCGACGTCGCGCATCGCGGACGGCTGGAAGCGCATCGGGATGTCCCGGGGGACGAAGGAGCGCGGCGGGAGGTAGCCGTACCGGACGTACTTCTTCTCGATGTACGGGAAGTGGATCGTCGGCGCGCCGAGCTGGGTGCCCGCCTGGTAGTAGTACGGCGTGTAGGGCTCCAGGCCCTGGTCGGTGTAGAACGAGAAGCCCGCGATGGTGTCGACGGTCTCCCAGATCTGGTCGTCCGTGGCGTTCGCGGCGTCCGCCGGGACGGTGTCGCAGTCGGAGAGCAGGCTGTACTGCCAGAAGCCCCAGACGAAGTCGAGGACCGTCGCCTCGTACGCCTTGTCCAGGCTGCCGACGGTGTCGAAGGTGAAGCCGTTCTCGGCGGCGTAGGCCGCGTAGCGCTCCTCCAGCGGTTCGCGGCGCACCAGGGCCTCGCGCTGGACGCCGTTCAGGCGGTCGCGGCACTCCTTGGTCCCGACGGTCGCGAAGAAGCGGTCGTAGGCCGAGTCCTCCTTGTTGACGACGTCGTTGGGCGCCACGTAGGCGACGACGGCGTCCATGTCACGGGGGTAGAAGCGCTCGTAGTAGGTGGCGGTCATGCCGCCCTTGGAGCCGCCCGTGGACAGCCACTTCCTGTCGTAGACCGGCTTGAGCGCCTGGAAGACGCGGTGCTGGTCGCTCGCCGCCTGCCAGATGTCCAGCTTGCTCCAGTCGGCCGGGTCGGGGCGCGACGGGGTGAAGAAGCGGTACTCCATGGAGATCTGGTTGCCGTCCACGATCTGGGTCGGCTCGCGGCGGCTGGGCGTCGTGGAGACGTTGTAGCCGCCGGTGTAGAAGACCGTCGGGCGGGACTCGTCCCTGTGCAGCACGGTGACGCGCTGCTGGAACGTGCCCTGGGACGGGTGCCGGTGGTCGACCGGCTGGGTGTAGTTCAGGACGAAGAAGCGGTAGCCGGGGTACGGCTTCTCCTCGACCAGGCTCATGCCCGGGATGTCCAGGAGCCGGTCCTTGATGTCCGTGGCCTCCGGCTGGACGGCGGTGGCCGTTCCCGCCGTGCTCAGTGCGCCTATGAGCACCGTGAGCGCGAGCAGCCATCTGAGCGCCTTGCGCATACAGCCTCCCCTGTGAAACACATGTGCGCCGGAAGTTATCGGAGCAACCTCCCGCGCACCAGGGGGCTTCAGCAGAGGATCCAGCCCGAACTGACCGCACCCCGGCCCACCTTGCCCTTCACCCACACGCACCGCTGACCGGCGTGCACGGTCACCGGGCCCGCGCGGTAGCGGTACGTGCCCTTGTCGACGACGGGACGGTTGCCGCGCGCCTGCACGCTCACCGACATCGAGCGCTTCGGGCCGGGGTTCCTGGGCACGGTGACCGCGCAGACGTAGCCGCCGCCGCGGTGGATGTGCACGGTGCCGGTGGAGAACGGCAGCGACCTGACGGCGCGGCCCGCGCAGGACGACGCCGCCCGCGCGTCCGTGGGCGTCATGAGCGTCAGCAGCCCGGACGTGGCCAGCACCGCCGTGCACAGCGCCAGCCACCGCCGTATCGCACCCCTGTCACCCCTGCCCACTGGCCTGACCTCCCCGCCGTCCATGGACGTACTGGTGTACGGACGCACGGCGTGGGGCCGTTGGTTGCGTCAGCGTCCGGTGGACGCCGGGGCCAGGTCCTTCTCCTCCGGCGCGCCGATGAACGTCCGCCACAGCTCGGCGTACCGGCCGCCGCGCGCGAGGAGTTCGTCGTGCGTGCCGTCCTCGGCGACCCGGCCGTGGTCCATCACCACCACCCGGTCGGCGCGGGCCGCCGTGGTCAGGCGGTGGGCGACGACCAGTGTCGTACGGCGGCCGGCGAGCCGGTCGGTGGCCTGGTTGACCTGCGCCTCCGTCGCCAGGTCGAGGGCGGCCGTCGCCTCGTCGAGCAACAGCACGTCCGGGTCGACGAGTTCGGCGCGGGCCAGCGCGATGAGCTGCCGCTGACCGGCGGAGAGGTTGCGGCCGCGCTCGGCGACCTCGTGCAGGTAGCCGCCCTCCAGCGTGGCGATCATCTCGTGGGCGCCGACCGCGCGGGCCGCCGCCTCCACCTCGGCGTCGGTGGCGTCGGGGCGGCCGTAGGCGATGGCGTCCCGGACGGTGCCGGGGAACAGGTACGCCTCCTGCGGTACGACGCCCAGCCGGTGCCGGTACGCCGTCAGGTCGAGGGCGCGGATGTCGGTGCCGTCGACGGTGACCCGGCCGCCGGTCGGGTCGTAGAACCGGGCCACCAGCTTCACCAGCGTCGACTTGCCCGCGCCGGTCTCGCCGACGAACGCGACGGTCTGCCCGGCGGGGACGCGCAGGTCGATGCCGGTCAGGGCCGCCTCACCGTCATCGGCGCCGCCGTACGCGAAGTGGACGTCCTCGAAGGCGATCTCGCCGCGCAGGGAGCGTACGCCGGTGGGCTCGGCGGCGTTCCGGGTGGAGGTCGGCTCGCGCAGGAGTTCCTGGATCCGGCCGAGGGAGACGGTCGCCTGCTGGTAGCCGTCGAAGACCTGGGACAGCTGCTGCACGGGCGCGAAGAACAGGTCGATGTAGAGCAGGTACGCCACCAGCGCGCCGGTCGTCAGCGTGCCCGCCTCGATACGGCCCGCGCCGACGACGAGTACGGCGACCGCGGCGGCCGACGACAGGAACTGCACGAAGGGGAAGTAGACCGAGATCAGCCACTGGCCGTGGATCCGGGCCTGGCGGTAGCTGTCGCTGGCTTCGGCGAAGGCCCGGCCGCCGTCTCCCTCGCGGCGGAACGCCTGCACGATCCGCAGGCCCGCCACCATCTCCTGGAGGTCGGCGTTGACCGTGGAGACCCGTTCGCGGGCCAGTTCGTACGCCTTCACGCTCGCCCGGCGGAAGAAGAACGTGGCGACGACCAGCGGCGGCAGGGTGGCGAAGACGACCAGGGCGAGTTCGACGTCGAGGACCAGCAGGGCGACCATGATGCCGAAGAAGGTGACGACCGAGACGAACGCGGTGACCAGGCCGGTCTGGAGGAACGTCGACAGGGCGTCCACGTCCGTCGTCATCCGGGTCATGATCCGGCCGGTCAGCTCGCGCTCGTAGTAGTCGAGGCCGAGGCGCTGGAGCTGGGCGAAGATCTTCAGGCGCAGGGCGTAGAGGACGCGTTCGCCGGTGCGTCCGGTCATCCGGATCTCGCCGGTCTGCGCGGCCCACTGGGCGAGCACGGAGAGCAGCGCCAGCAGGGAGGCCGCCCAGACCGCGCCGATCGCCGCCTCGGTGACGCCGCTGTCGATGCCGTGCCGGATCAGGACGGGCAGCAGCAGGCCCGTGCCCGCGTCCACCGCGACCAGGGCGAGGCTGACCAGGAGGGGGGCGCGGAAGCCACGCAGGAGGCGGCGCAGGCCGTAGGAGTCCTCGGGGGTGACGGCGCGGGCCTCGTCGACGTCGGGGACGTCGGTCGCCGGGGGCAGGGCGTCGACCTGGGCGAGGAGTTCGGGGGTGGCGGGGCTGCCCTCCATCGCGGCGTCCCTCGGCTGGCGCTCGCCCGCCCAGAGCCTCGGGGTGATGCCGCGCTCGGCGTCGAACTCGGCGTCCAGCTCGTCGCGTACGGAGGTGTCCTCCCGGGGTGCCTCGGGCAGGGCGTGGCCCGGGGAGACGGCGCCGAGTTCGTCGGGGTCGGTGAGCAGGCGGCGGTAGAGCGGGGAGCGCTGTTGCAGTTCCTCGTGGGTGCCGACGGCGGCGAGGCGGCCCGCGTCCAGGACGGCGATGCGGTCGGCGAGGTTGAGGGTGGAGCGGCGGTGCGCGATGAGCAGGGTGGTGCGGCCCGCCATGACGTGCTGGAGGGCCTCGTGGATCTCGTGCTCGACGCGGGCGTCCACGGCGGAGGTGGCGTCGTCCAGGACGAGGAGGCGGGGGTCGGTGAGCAGGGCGCGGGCGAGGGCGATGCGCTGGCGCTGGCCGCCGGAGAGGGTGAGGCCGTGCTCGCCGACCTTGGTGGCGTAGCCCTCGGGCAGCTCGGCGATGAAGCGGTCCGCCTGGGCGGCGCGGGCGGCCTGCTCGATCTGCTCGTCGGTGGCGTCGGGGTGGCCGTAGGCGATGTTGGCGCGGACGGTGTCGGAGAAGAGGAAGGAGTCCTCCGGGACCAGCCCGATCGCCGCCCGCAGCGACTCCTGCGTCAGCTCGCGCACGTCGTGGCCGCCGACGCGGACGGCGCCGCCGGTGACGTCGTAGAAGCGGGGCAGGAGCAGGGAGACCGTGGACTTGCCGGAGCCGGAGGAGCCGACGACGGCGAGGGTCTCGCCGGGGGCGATGCGGAAGGAGAGGCCGTCGAGGACGGGGCGGTCGGGGTCGTAGCCGAAGGAGACGTCGTCGAAGTCGACGGTCGCGGGCGCGTCGGCGGGCAGGTCGCGCTCGCCGTCGGTCAGGGACGGCTCGGTGTCGATCAGCTCCAGGACGCGTTCGGTGCCCGCGCGGGCCTGCTGGCCGAAGGTGAGGACCATGGCGAGCATCCGGACCGGGCCGACGAGCTGGGCGAGGTAGGTGGAGAAGGCGACGAAGGTGCCGAGGGTGATGTGCCCGTGGACCGCGAGCCAGCCGCCGAGGGCCAGCATGGCGACCTGGCCGAGCGCGGGGACGGCCTGGAGGGCGGGGGTGTAGCGGCTGTTCAGGCGGATGGTGCGCAGCCGCCCCGCGAACAGCTTCCGCCCGACCTCGCGCAGCTTGCCCGTCTCCTGCGCCTCCTGCCCGAACCCCTTCACCACGCGTACGCCGCTCACCGCGCCGTCGACGACGCCCGCGACGGCGGCGGCCTGCGCCTGCGCGTACCAGGTGGACGGGTGCAGCCGGGTGCGGCTGCGCTTGGCGATCCACCACAGCGCGGGCGCGACGGCGAGGGCGACCAGCGTGAGCGGTACGGACAGCCACGCCATGATCACCAGGGAGATCAGGAAGAGCAGGAAGTTCCCGATGGTCATCGGGAGCATGAAGAGCAGGCCCTGGATCAGCTGGAGGTCGCTGGTGGCGCGGCCGACGACCTGCCCGGTGGACAGCTCGTCCTGGCGGCGGCCGTCGAGCCGGGTGATCGTGCCGTACATCTCCGTGCGCAGGTCGTGCTGGACGTCGAGGGCGAGACGGCCGCCGTAGTAGCGCCGGATGTAGGTGAAGACGTAGACGAGCAGCGCGGCGCCGATCAGCGCGCCCGCCCAGGGCGCCATGTCCCGGCTCTCGTCCACGACGACGTCATCGATGATCACCTTGGTGATCAGCGGCACGACCGCCATGACGGCCATTCCGGCGAGGGACGAGCCGAGGGCGAGGACGACGTCCTTCGGATACCGCCAGGCGTATCCGGCCAGCCGCCGAGCCCATCCCCGTTGCCTGTCCACGCGGGTGCCTTCCCTCCATCGAGCTGATCTTCCGGAAGGCACCAACGCGGACGGGGTCTGATTTCATCCCGGCACCCGCTCCGGTATTCGATTGCGGCGGGTCCGCCCGGTCGGATAGGAAGCGCGCATGTTGAAGGGGAGCAAGGTCGGGCTGCGGGCCCGGCACGAGGACGACATCCCGGTCCTGCGGACCGAGCTGTACGACGACGTGGTCAACGCCTCCCGGGCCGAGGCCGGGCCGTGGCGGCCGGTCACGCCGGGGGCGCGGGACCCCCGGCTCGTGGTGGACGACACACGGGAGGGCGTCGTCCCGTTCTCCGTGGTGGAGCTGGCCGGCGGCACGCTGGTCGGCACCGCCAACCTGTGGGGCATCGACACCCACAACCGGTGCGCGCACATCGGCCTCGGCCTGCTGCCGTCCGCGCGCGGCAAGGGCTACGGCACCGACGTGGTCGCGGTGCTGTGCCACTACGGCTTCGTGGTGCGCGGGCTGCACCGGCTCCAGGTGGAGACGCTGGCGGACAACGCCGCGATGCTGCGCTCGGCCGAGCGCAACGGCTTCGTCCGCGAGGGCGTGCTGCGGTCCTCGGCGTGGGTGCTGGGCGAGTTCCTGGACGAGGTGCTGCTGGGGCTCCTCGCCCAGGACTGGAGGCCGGGCTCGGCTCAGAGCCGGACGTGAGCGCGTAGCGGCGGGTCGTCCGGTTCGGGTTCCCGTCGTGGTCGCTGGCGAGGAGGACGCTCGGGCGGTGCCCGGCGCGACCGGTGACCGTCATCGCCCCGGCGTTGTCGGGCGGCGGGTCGGGCTGCGGCTGCTTCGCCGGGGCGCCCGGGGCGGGGCAGCCGACGAGGTCCGCGAGGAGGGGCTCGCGGACCAGGCGGACGGAGGATGACCGCCGTGGCGCGCCCGCCTCTCCGTCCGGGACGGACGCCCCCGAGGGCGTACGCGCGGTGATCCCACGGCTGGGGGAGCGTGGCCAGGACGCCAACACGCCCGGCGCCGCGACGGGTTGACGGACGCGTGTGGCGCAGGGGGACCAAAGTGCCGGGGTGGGGGATGTCGCCCCTCCGCCGGACGCGAGGGTGCCGGGTTCGGACGCGTGACGGAAATCTTCTGTTCACCCGTGGGTATGCATGTCCATGTCATGCTCAATCCGAGCCTTCGATCAACGCGCGTAGAGCACCTCGTCCACTCCCCCCGCGTAGAACGGACCCCCCATGCCCGTGACCTCGGTACGCCGCCGCCACCACCGACTCAAGCCCCTCGCCCTGGCCGTCTCGGCCGTCCTCGTCGCCCTCACGGCCCCCGCGCTCACCGCCGCCCCGGCCGCGGCGACGACGACCGACTACGACTCGACGTACTACAGGAACGCGGTCGGCAAGACCGGCAGCAGCCTGAAGAGCTCGCTGAACACGATCATCAGCAGCCAGACCAAGCTGTCCTACTCGGCGGTCTGGAACGCCCTGAAGGTCACCGACCAGGACCCGAACAACAGCGCCAACGTGCGGCTGCTCTACTCCGGCATCTCCCGCAGCAAGTCCCTCAACGGCGGCGACGTCGGCGACTGGAACCGTGAGCACGTGTGGGCCAAGTCCCACGGCGACTTCGGCACCGCCACCGGCCCCGGCACCGACCTGCACCATCTGCGTCCCGAGGACGTGCAGGTCAACAGCGTCCGCGGCAACAAGGACTTCGACAACGGCGGCAGCTCCTTCAGCAACAGCGGGGGCAGCCTGACCGACGCCAACTCCTTCGAGCCCCGCGACGCGGTCAAGGGCGACGTGGCCCGCATGGTCCTCTACATGGCCGTCCGCTACGAGGGCACCGACGGCTGGCCCGACCTGGAGCCCAACGACTCGGTCAGCAACGGCAGCGTGCCCTACCTCGGCCGCCTGTCGGTGCTGAAGCAGTGGAACGAGCAGGACCCGCCGGACGCCTTCGAGGAGCGCCGCAACGAGATCATCTACACCACCTACCAGCACAACCGGAACCCGTTCGTCGACCACCCGGAGTGGGTCGAGGCGATCTGGTAGGCGCCCGCCTCCGGCGCCGGTGCTCAGGGGCCCGTACGCCCCGCGCGCCGGCGCCCGGCACCGCACCGGACGCACCGCGCCAAGCCACCGGTTCGCTCCAACAGGTGGTGTGAACGCCCGTTCACGGGAAGACGGCCCCCGGGCCCGCGACCATGGCGAAGTCCCGTCGGACAGCCGACCGGGGCGTCCGCAGTGGTCCGCCCAGGACCCCCTGAGAACCCGTGGAGAGACCCGTGAAGCCTCGTACCTGGTCCGCCGCCGCCGCACTCGCCCTCACGGCGCTGGTGCTGCCCGCCCCGTCCGCCGCCGCCGCGCAGCAGGAGGCCGCCGCCCCGCCCCCGTGCGCCGACGGGTCGGTCTGCTTCTGGAGCGGGGAGGGCTTCGGCGGCGACACCTGGGAGTGGACGGCCCGCAGCGGCTACCGCGACATGCCGCCCTTCCTGCACGACCACGTCGGCTCGTTCGTCGCGAGCACCCGCGCCTGCTTCGTCAACTGGGGCCCCGAGGAGAAGCGCAACGTCTTCAACGGCGACTGGCGCTCGCGCTACCTCGGTGACTTCGGCGGGCGCATCGACGGGGTGGGCCCTGGCGGCTGCTGACGTCCCGTCATCCCGTATGGGTGGGCGCGAACATCCGCAGCACCGCCGGGAGCACCACCACCGAGGGCCCGGGTGACGCCAGGGCCTCGGTGAGGTCCGCTTCCAGGGTCCCGGGGGTGGTGCGGACCCCCGGGACGCCGAAGGACTCGGCGAGGGCGACGAAGTCCGGGCGGGTCAGCTCGGTCGCCGTCGTCCGGCCGAAGGCGTCGGTCTGGTACTCGCGCAGGATGCCGTAGCCGCCGTCGTCGACGATCAGCCACGTGACGTCGAGGTCGTGCTGCCGGGCGGTCGCCAGCTCGGCGACGGAGTACAGCGCTCCGCCGTCCCCCGAGACTGCGAGGACCGGGCGGGTCGGGTCGGCGACGGCGGCGCCGAGGGCGGCCGGGAAGCCGTAGCCGAGGCCGCCCGCGCCCTGCGCGGAGTGCATGAGGTTGGGCGCCTTGGCGTCGAAGGCCGACCAGGCCCAGTAGGCGAGGATCGTCATGTCCCAGAACGACGGCGACCGCGCGGGCAGCGCCCGCCGCACGGCGCCCAGCACCTCCCGCTCCAGGCCGAGGTCCTGCCCGGCGATCCGCTCCCGCACCCGCTCCAGCAGCGCCCGCACCCGCTCCAGCAGCGCCCGCACCCGCTCCGGCGCCGTCGGGTCGGTGCGCTCCCCGACCGTCTCCAGCAGCGCCTGGAGGGCGAGCCGGGCGTCGGCGTGGATGCCGAGCGCCGGGTGGTTGGACTCCAGCTTGCCGAGGTCGGCCTCGATCTGGACGACCCGGCCGCGCGGCCGGAACGTGAGGTAGTTCGAGGAGAGTTCCCCGAGCCCGGAGCCGACCACGAGGAGGACGTCGGCGTCCTCCAGGAAGTCGGTGGTGTGCCGGTCCTCCAGCCAGGACTGGAGGGACAGCGGATGCGTCCACGGGAAGGCGCCCTTGCCGCCGAAGGTGGTGACGACCGGCGCCTGGACCCGCTCGGCGAGCTGCCGCAGCTTCCGCGCCGCGTCCGCCCGCACCACTCCCCCGCCCGCGACGATCACCGGACGCTCGGCACGCGCCAGCAAGTCGGCCGCCACGGCGGTCAGTTCCGGCCTCGGCACCAGCTCCTCCGGCGTGGCGTTGACGCCGGTCACCACCGGGACCGCCGTCTCGGCGGCGAGCACGTCCCGCGGGATCTCCACCCACACCGGCCCGTGCGGGGCCGTCAGCGCCGACTGCCAGGCGGCGGCGACCGCGGACGGGATCTGTGACGCCGTACGGACGGTGTGCACCGACTTCACCACGCCCCGGAACGAGGCGGCCTGGTCGGGCAGTTCGTGCAGGTAGCCGTGGCGCCCGCCGCCCAGCCCCCGGGCCGGGACCTGGCTGCTGATCGCCACCACGGGCGCGCTCGCCGCCGCCGCTTCCTGGAGCGCGGGCAGCGCGGTCAGCGCACCCGGCCCGGTCGACAGCAGCAGCGGCGCGGCCTCGCCGGTGGTCCGGCCGTACGCGTCCGCCGCGAACCCGGCGTTGTTCTCCACCCGGAGCCCGACGTACCGCAGGTCGGAGCGGCGCAGGGCGTCGAACACGGCGAGGGCGTGCTGGCCGGGCAGCCCGAAGACGGTGGTCGCGCCGAGCCCGGCGAGCGTCTCCACGACCAGGTCCCCGCCGGTGCGGCCGGGGGGCGGGTTCAGCGCGGCCTCCGTCTGGGAGGCGGTGGGGCGGAGCACCAGGTCGTGGTCGTGGGTCACTGCGCGCGGGCCTCGGCAATCTGGCGGGACATGATCGTGATCAGCTCGTACGCCGTGTGGGACGCGGCCACCGACGTGATCTCCGCGTGATCGTACGCGGGCGCCACCTCGACGACGTCCGCCGAGACCAGGTGGCAGGAGGCCAGACCGCGCAGGATCTCCAGCAGCTCGCGGGAGGTCATGCCGCCCGCCTCGGGGGTGCCGGTGCCGGGGGCGTGCGCCGGGTCGAGGCAGTCGATGTCGATGGAGACGTAGAGCGGCCGGTCGCCGACGCGCTGGCGGAGCTGGTCGGCGATCTCGTCCACCCCGCGCCGCATGACGTCGGCGGAGGTGACGATGCCGAAGCCCATCTTCTCGTCGTCGGTGAGGTCCTGCCTGCCGTACAGCGGACCGCGCGTGCCGACGTGGGAGAGGGCGGAGGTGTCGAGGACGCCCTCCTCGACCGCGCGGCGGAAGGGGGTGCCGTGGGTGTACTCGGCGCCGAAGTAGGTGTCCCAGGTGTCGAGGTGGGCGTCGAAGTGGAGCAGCGCGACCGGCCCGTGCTTCCTGGCGACGCTCCGGAGCAGGGGCAGCGCGATGGTGTGGTCCCCGCCGAGGGTCATCAGCCGGGCACCGGTGCCGAGCAGGTCGTCGGCGGCGGCCTCGATCGTCTCGACGGCCTCGTTGATGTCGAAGGGGTTCACGGCGATGTCCCCGCCGTCGGCGACCTGCGCCAGCGCGAAGGGGGCGGCGTCCTGCGCCGGGTTGTACGGCCGCAGCAGCCGGGACGCCTCACGGATCGCGTTGCCGCCGAAGCGGGCGCCGGGACGGTACGAGACACCCGAGTCGAACGGCACCCCGACCACGGCGACGTCGGCGGTGCCGACCTCGTCCAGGCGGGGCAGCCGGGCGAAGGTCGCGGGACCGGCGTACCGGGGGACGCGGGAGGAGTCGACAGGGCCTCGGGGGGTCTCGTTACTGGTCATGGTTCCGACCCTAGGACCGCCGCCGAGCCGCCGCGAAGTGTACGTATCCTCCATATGTCGGTCTCTGAATGGAGGAACCGCACACCATGACCGTCCCACCCACCCCGCCGGTGCCGCTGGCGGAGCTGCTGGCCCGCGAGGACCTGGCCCTGCGGCGGATCGCCGGGCCCGCCGACGTGTCCGGCGTCGTCATCCACGGGGCGCACGCCTCGGAGATGCCCGACCCGTACCCGTACCTGCTGGGCGGGGAGCTGCTGCTGACGGCGGGCGCGCAGCTGCCGGAGGCGCCGGGCGCGGCGTACTTCGACGACTACGTCTCCCGGATCGTCGCGGCGGGCGGCGCGGCGCTGGGCTTCGGGCTCGCCCCCGTGCACGACACCGTGCCCCCGGGGCTGGTCGCGGCCTGCGAGGCGCGGGGGCTCCCGCTGCTGGAGGTGCCGCCGCGGACCACCTTCGCGGCGGTCGCCCGTGCCGTCTGGCAGCTCATGGCGGACGCCCGGCACACCGAACTCCGCCGCGTCACCCAGGCGCAGCAGGGCCTCGCCGCGGCGGCGGCCCGCCCCGACCCGGTGCCGTCGGTGCTGCGGCAGCTGGCGCGGGCGGTGGCGGGGTGGGCGGTGCTGTACGACCCGGAGGGGGAGCCGGTCGCGGAGGCGGGGCGCACGCCGGAGGCGGCCGGGGCGCGGACGGGGCTGCGGGAGCTGGCGCGCCTGCTGACGGCGCGGTCGACGACGACGGCCACGGACACCGCGGAGGGCACGGAGCTGACCGCCTACGCCCTCGGGGCCGCCCGGGGCCACGTCCTCGGCGTGGCCGCCCCCCACCGCGCGCCCGGCGACCACACCCTCGCCTCCGTGGCCGCCGTCCTGCTCTCCCTGCTCACCGGCGAGCACCAGGGCGGCGCGGCGTCGGCGCGCTCGTCGGCGCTGGTGCGGCTGCTGCTGGGGGCCGCGCCGGAGGCGGTGGCGCCGCTGCTGGGCGGGGGCGAGGAGGGGTGGCTGGTGGTGCGCGCCCGGCCGCGCACCCCGCCCGCCGACGCGCTGGCGGCCTCCGCCCTGGGTACGGCGCTGGGCTCGCCCCTGGTCGACCTGGCCGGGGACGTCGTACGGGTCCTCGTCCCCGCCGACCGCGCACCGGCCCCGCAGCCCGGCTGGACCCTGGGCGTGAGCGCCCCCGCCCGCCCCGCCGACTGGCCCACCGCCGACGCCCAGGCGGCCCGCGCACTGGCCCGCGCGCTCGCCACGCGCACGCCCCTTCTCCGCCACCACACGCCCCGGCTCGCGGAGCTCGTCCCGCCCGCGGAGGCCGACGCGCACGCCCGCGCGCTCCTCGCGCCGCTCACCCCCGCCCTCGCCGAGACCCTGCGCGCCTGGCTCTCCCTGCACGGTGGCTGGGACCGCACCGCCGTGGCGCTGGGCGTGCACCGCAACACCGTCCGCCAGCGCGTCGCCCGCTGCGCCGCGCTGCTGGACACGGACCTGGACGACCCGGACGTCCGGATGGAGCTGTGGTTCGCCCTCCGCGGGTTCCGAGGGGCGTGACGAGGCCCACGCGGACCGCTCTGGACGACGATCCGTACTGACCGGTACGGTAGCCCTCTGAGCAAGCGCTTAGACATGTACCCGTGGAGGTGACGGCGTGCGCCGTACGGTGTTCAACGAGGATCACGAGGCGTTCCGGGAGACCTTGCGCGCCTTCATCGAGGCCGAGGTCGTACCCGTGTACGACGAGTGGTTCGCCGCGGGCCAGGCGCCGCGCGACTTCTACTACAAGCTCGGTGAGCTGGGCGTCTTCGGCATCAACGTGCCGGAGGAGTTCGGCGGCGCGGGCCTGGAGACGCACAAGTTCGAGGCGATCCAGTACGAGGAGACGGCCCGCGCGGGCGTCACCTTCGGCGGCTCGGGCGTGCACGTCCTGCTCGCCCTGCCCTACATCAAGATGCTCGCCACCGACGAGCAGAAGAAGCGCTTCCTGCCGAAGTTCGTCTCCGGCGAGGAGATGTGGGCGATCGCGATGACCGAGCCGGGCACCGGCTCCGACCTCGCGGGCATGAAGTCCACCGCCAAGCTCAGTGAGGACGGCACGCACTACGTCCTCAACGGCGCCAAGACCTTCATCACCGGCGGCGTCCACGCGGACAAGGTCATCGTCTGCGCCCGCACCGCCGCGCCGACCGCCGAGGACCGCCGCTTCGGCATCTCCCTCTTCGCCGTCGACACCAGGTCCGAGGGCTACAGCGTCGGCCGCAAGCTGGACAAGCTGGGCCTGAGGACGTCCGACACCGCCGAGCTGGCCTTCGTCGACGTCAAGGTCCCGGTGGAGGACCTCCTCGGCGAGGAGAACAAGGGCTTCTCCTACCTCGGCGCCAACCTGCCCTCCGAGCGCTGGGGCATCGCCTTCGGCGCGTACGCGCAGGCCAAGGCCGCCGTCCGGTTCGCCCAGCAGTACGTGCAGGAGCGCACCGTCTTCGGCAAGCCGGTCGCCGCGTTCCAGAACACCAAGTTCGAACTGGCCGCCTGCCAGGCCGAGGTGGACGCCGCCGAGGCGGTCGCGGACCGCGCCCTGGAGGCCCTGGACGCCGGTGAGCTGACGGCCGCCGAGGCCGCGAGCGCCAAGCTGTTCTGCACCGAGGTCGCGCACCGCGTCATCGACCGCTGCCTGCAACTGCACGGCGGCTACGGCTACATGAACGAGTACCCGATCGCCCGCCTGTACGCGGACAACCGGGTCAACCGCATCTACGGCGGCACCAGCGAGGTCATGAAGATGATCATCGCCAAGAACATGGGTCTGTAGGCCCACGAAAAGGTTGCCCGATACAGGTACAACTGACCCCATGAGTCAGGCACTGTCGTCCCTGCTCGATCTGCTCGACCTGGAGCAGATCGAGCGGGACATGTTCCGCGGCCGCTCCCGGTCCGCCGTGGTCCCCCGGGTCTTCGGCGGCCAGGTGGCGGCCCAGGCGCTGGTGGCGGCGGGCCGCACGGTCCCCGCCGACCGCCCGGCGCACTCCCTGCACGCGTACTTCCTGCGCCCGGGGGACCCGGGGGCGCCGATCATCTACACGGTGGACCGCATCCGCGACGGCCGCTCCTTCACCACCCGCCGCGTGGTCGCCGTCCAGCACGGCCACCCGGTCTTCCACCTCTCGGCGTCCTTCCAGACGGCGGAGGAGGGCCTGGACCACCAGTACCCCATGCCGCCCGCCCCCGACCCGGCCACCCTCCCCACCTCGGAGGACCGGCTGCGCGGCTACGCCCACCTGGACCCGAGGGTCGTCGAGCGCTTCCTGGAGACCCGCGCCGCGGTGGACCTCCGCTACGTCGAGGAACCCCCCTACGGCGAGTACGGCGCCCCCCGCGACCCGCACTCCCAGGTCTGGTTCCGCACCCACGGCAAGCTCGACGGCGACATCGACACCCCGCTGCTCCATGTCGTCCTGGCCACCTACGTCTCCGACATGACCCTGCTGGACTCGGTCCTGCTGGCGCACGGCCGCGGCGGCTGGGCCGTGGGTGACGTGGTCGGGGCGTCCCTGGACCACGCGATGTGGTTCCACCGCCCGTTCCGCGCCGACGAGTGGCTGCTCTACGACCAGGAGTCCCCGTCGGCCCACGGCGGCCGGGGCCTGGGCCAGGCCCGCATCTACACGCGCGACGGCCGCCTGGCGATCACGGTGATCCAGGAGGGCGTGGTACGCGTGCCACGGGGACGGGACTGAACGGGGCGGACCCCGTTCGCGGCCTCGGTGTCCACGGCGGCCGCCAGCCTGACCCGCGTCGCGCGCACTCCCTTCCGCCTCGGCTCGCCGGGGGCGGCAGCATCCCAACGGCTGTCGGCGGAGCGCCCCACCGACAGCCGCCGTCCGGCCCCCTCACCTCACGGCTAGGCGAGCCCCGCCTCCGCCAGCAGATACGCGGTCATGGGGTCGTAGTACCGGGGACTGACGACGTGGTCGTCCAGCGGTACGGCCACCTGGAGCGTGCCCTCCGACTCCGCGAGGAAGAGGGCGGGGTCGTTGCAGTCGGCGTAGCCGACGGAGTCGACGCCGTGCTGGGCGGCGTAACCGGCCCAGCCGTGGTCGGCGACGACGAGGTCGGGCAGCGGACGCCCCTCGCGCTCCAGCGCGGTGAGGATGGCCTTCATCGGCTCACCCGAGTGCGTGTGCCACAGGGTCGCCCCGTGCTCCAGCACCGCGACGTCGGCGAACTGCATGACGTACCCCTCGTCGGTCTGCAACCCGTCGGGGATGACGACGACCTCGCACCCGGCCGCACGCACCGCGGCGGCGGTGGCCCGGTGGACGTCCAGCAGCCCGCCCGGGTGCCCGGTGGCGAACAGCACCCGCTGCCGCCCGTCCACGGCCTTCCGCAACCGCCCTGCCATCCGCTCCAACGCGGCGACGGTCAGCTCCGGGTCGATGGTGTCCTGCCCGTACCGGTACTCGTGGTCGTCGTTCACCCCCACCCGCTCCGCCATCACCGCGAGCACGTCCTGCTCGTCGCTCCAGCGGTCACCCAACTCCAACCCGAGCCAGAAGTTGCGCACCCCGTTGGACAACTGACGGTAGTGGGAGAGGTTGTTCTCACGCGGCGTCGCCACCTCACCCGCGATACGGGTCCTGACGAGGTGGTCGACGAGTTCGGCGCGGCTGGGTGTCCCGGATATCGGCATGTCCCCATTGTGAGGCAGCGACCTCCCTCCGTCCTGCCTGTCCCGCCCGCTGGGACACGCCTCACGGGAGCTCTTGCCTTACGGACTGAAGGCCCACTCCACCCCAGGGGCAACCCGCGCGGGAGGTCGATTGGCCCTTCTGACTCACAGCCCGTTCGCCTCAGCTCAGGGGAAGTTGCCCCGCCGCCTCGTGGTCGGGCGACGTCGTGGGCCGAAGGGGCCAGTCAGCGCGTTCCCCTTCTCCCGCGTGCCGGAAAGAGGGTCAGCTCTGCCCCGCCGCCGCCCCGAACGCCCCCCGCGCCATCCGGTGCAGTAGCTCCGCCGTGGCCCCGCGCCCCGGCAGGGAGCCGCGGCGGCCCAGGTGGGGGGTGGAGTTCAGGAGGCCGAAGACCGAGTGGACGGCCGAGCGGGCCGTGGGTTCCGTGAGGGTCGGGTACGTCTCCCGGACCACCGACACCCACAGTTCGACGTACTGCCGCTGGAGCTGGCGGACCAGTTTGCGGTCGCTGTCGCGGAGGCGGTCCAGCTCGCGGTCGTGCAGGGTGATCAGGGGACGGTCGTCCAGGGCGAAGTCGATGTGGCCCTCGATGAGGGAGTCGAGGGCGGCCGAGGGCGTGCCGCCGTCCGCGTCCGCGAGGCGGCGCTTCGCGCCGGCGAGGAGCTGGCCGCTGATGCCGACCAGCAGCTCGGCGAGCATCGCGTCCTTGCCGGGGAAGTGGCGGTAGAGGCCGGGACCGGAGATGCCGACGGCGGCGCCTATCTCGTCGACCCCGACGCCGTGGAAGCCGCGCTCGGCGAAGAGCCGGGCGGCCTCCTTGAGGATCTGCTCGCGCCGCGTGGGGGCGTCGGTCCTGATGCTCATGGAGGCAATTGTAGACAGGGTGGTTAGCGGTCGTTAACATGACGGACATACGTTAACGCTCATTAACACGGCCGGCCCACCGGTCGGCCGTACGGGTGAGGGGATCGCACGATGCACGAGGCACCCGAGCTGGCGACCGCGGCCGACCCCGCGTCGGCGGCCTGGCGGGCCAACGAGGAGGCGCACCGCGCTCTCGTCGAGGAGCTGCGCGGCAAGCTCGCCGCGGCCCGGCTGGGCGGCGGTGAGAAGGCCCGCGCCCGGCACACCGCGCGCGGCAAGCTGCTGCCGAGGGAGCGGGTGGACACCCTGCTCGACCCCGGCTCGCCCTTCCTGGAGCTGGCGCCCCTCGCCGCCGACGGGCTGTACGACGGACAGGCCCCGGCCGCCGGGGTCATCGCCGGGATCGGTCGGGTCAGCGGGCGGGAGTGCGTCGTCGTCGCCAACGACGCCACCGTCAAGGGCGGGACGTACTACCCGATGACCGTGAAGAAGCACCTGCGGGCGCAGGAAGTGGCCCTGGAGAACCGGCTGCCCTGTCTCTACCTCGTCGACTCCGGTGGGGCCTTCCTGCCCATGCAGGACGAGGTGTTCCCGGACCGTGAGCACTTCGGGCGGATCTTCTACAACCAGGCCCGGATGTCCGGCGCCGGGATTCCGCAGATCGCCGCCGTGCTCGGGTCGTGTACGGCCGGGGGCGCGTATGTGCCCGCCATGAGCGACGAGGCCGTCATCGTGCGGGAGCAGGGGACGATCTTCCTCGGCGGGCCGCCGCTCGTGAAGGCCGCCACCGGGGAGGTCGTCACCGCGGAGGAGCTGGGCGGCGGGGACGTGCACGCGCGCGTGTCCGGCGTCACCGACCACCTCGCGGAGGACGACGCGCACGCGCTGCGGATCGTGCGGAACATCGTCGCCACCCTCCCCGCGCGCGGGGCCCTGCCCTGGCACACGGAGCCCGTCGTCGAGCCCAAGGTCGACCCCTACGGGCTGTACGGCGCCGTGCCGGTCGACTCCCGCACCCCCTACGACGTGCGCGAGATCATCGCCCGGGTCGTCGACGGTTCGCGGTTCGCGGAGTTCAAGTCCGAGTTCGGGCAGACCCTCGTCACCGGCTTCGCCCGGATCCACGGCCACCCGGTCGGGATCGTCGCCAACAACGGCATCCTGTTCTCCGAGTCCGCCCAGAAGGGCGCCCACTTCATCGAGCTGTGCGACCAGCGCGGCATCCCGCTGGTGTTCCTCCAGAACATCTCCGGCTTCATGGTCGGCAAGGACTACGAGGCCGGCGGCATCGCCAAGCACGGCGCCAAGATGGTCACCGCCGTCGCCTGCGCGCGCGTGCCGAAGCTGACCGTCGTCGTGGGCGGGTCGTACGGCGCGGGGAACTACTCCATGTGCGGGCGGGCGTATTCGCCGCGCTTCCTGTGGATGTGGCCCAACGCCAAGATCTCCGTCATGGGCGGCGAGCAGGCCGCCTCCGTCCTCGCCACCGTCAAGCGGGACCAGATCGAGGCCCGGGGCGAGGAGTGGTCCCCGGAGGACGAGGAGTCCTTCAAGGCGCCCGTGCGGGAGCAGTACGAGCGTCAGGGCAACGCCTACTACGCCACCGCCCGGCTCTGGGACGACGGCGTCATCGACCCGCTGGAGACCCGGCAGGTGCTGGGCCTGGCACTGACGGCCTGCGGCAACGCGCCCCTGGGTGACCCCCAGTTCGGCGTCTTCCGGATGTGAGGGTGAGCTACGAGATGGCCATGTTCGACACCGTCCTGGTCGCCAACCGCGGCGAGATCGCCGTGCGCGTCATCCGCACCCTGCGCGCCCTCGGGGTGCGCTCGGTGGCCGTCTTCTCCGACGCCGACGCCGACGCCCGGCACGTCAGGGAGGCCGACACCGCGGTACGGATCGGGCCCGCCCCGGCGTCCGAGAGCTACCTGTCCGTGGAGCGGCTGCTTGAGGCCGCCGCGCGGACCGGCGCCCGGGCCGTCCACCCCGGCTACGGCTTCCTCGCGGAGAACGCCGCCTTCGCGCGGGCCTGCGCCGACGCCGGGCTGGTGTTCATCGGGCCGCCCGCCGACGCCATCGCCCTGATGGGCGACAAGATCCGGGCGAAGGAGACCGTGCGGGCGGCGGGGGTGCCGGTGGTGCCCGGCGGGCGGGACCCCGACCTCGTCGAGGCCGCCCGGGAGCTGGGCGCGCCGGTGCTGCTGAAGCCCAGCGCGGGCGGCGGCGGCAAGGGGATGCGTCTGGTGCGCGACCTGACCCTCCTGGAGGAGGAGATCGCCGCCGCGCGGCGCGAGGCCCGGACGTCCTTCGGGGACGACACGCTGCTGGTGGAGCGGTGGGTCGACCGGCCCCGGCACATCGAGATCCAGGTCCTGGCCGACGGCCACGGCAACGTCGTCCACCTGGGTGAGCGCGAGTGCTCCCTCCAGCGGCGGCACCAGAAGGTCATCGAGGAGGCGCCCAGCGTGCTCCTCGACGAGGCCACCCGCGCGGCGATGGGCGAGGCGGCCGTGCAGGCGGCGCGGTCGTGCGGGTACCGGGGCGCGGGGACGGTGGAGTTCATCGTGCCCGGCGGCGACCCGACGTCGTACTACTTCATGGAGATGAACACCCGCCTCCAGGTGGAGCACCCGGTCACGGAGCTGGTCACCGGGGTGGACCTGGTGGAGTGGCAGCTGCGGGTGGCGGCGGGTGAGCCGCTCGGGTTCGCGCAGGACGACGTCACGCTCACCGGGCACGCCGTCGAGGCGCGGATCTGCGCCGAGGACCCCGCGCGCGGGTTCCTGCCGTCCGGCGGCACGGTGCTGCGGCTGCGCGAGCCGCGGGGGGACGGAGTGCGCACCGACTCGGGGCTCAGCGAGGGCACCGAGGTCGGCAGCCTGTACGACCCGATGCTGTCCAAGGTGATCGCGTACGGCCCCGACCGCGCGACCGCGCTGCGCAAGCTGCGCGCCGCCCTCGCCGGGACGGTCACGCTCGGCGTGCCCACCAACGCCGGGTTCCTGCGGCGGCTCCTCGCGCACCCGGCGGTCGTCGCGGGCGACCTGGACACCGGGCTGGTGGAGCGCGAGGTGGACGGGCTGGTCGACACCGGCGTACCCGAGGAGGTGTACGAGGCGGCGGCGGCCGTCCGGCTGGACGCCCTGCGGCCCCGGGAGCGGGGCTGGACCGATCCGTTCTCCGTGCCCGACGGGTGGCGGCTCGGCGGCACCCCGCGCCCGGCGCGCTTCCCGCTGCGGGTCGGGGACCCGGTCGAGTACGTCCCGCGCGGGACGCACACCGTCACCGGCGACCAGGTGTCCGTCACCCTCGACGGCGTCCGGCACACCTTCGACCTCGCGCCCGCGCCGGACGGCGTCTGGCTGGGCCGTGCGGGCGACGCCTGGCACGTGCGCGACCACGACCCGGTCGCCGCGAGCCTCACCCGGTCGGCGCACGCGGGCGCGGACTCCCTCACCGCGCCGATGCCCGGCACGGTCACGGTCGTCAAGGTCGCCGTGGGCGACGAGGTGGCGGCCGGGCAGAGCCTGCTGGTGGTGGAGGCGATGAAGATGGAGCACGTCATCTCCGCGCCGCACGCGGGGAAGGTCACCGGGCTGGACGTCCGGCCCGGCGCCACGGTCGCCATGGACCAGGTGCTCGCGGTGGTCGTCCCGTACGACGAGGAGGCCGGGTCATGACCAGTTCCCCGCTGCCCATGGTGGTCCCGGACGACAGCCTCCCCACCCGGGTCCGCATCCACGAGGTGGGCCCCCGCGACGGCCTCCAGAACGAGAAGGCGACCGTCCCGACCGAGGTCAAGGCGGAGTTCATCCGGCGCCTGGCCGACGCCGGGCTGACGACGGTCGAGGCGACCAGCTTCGTGCACCCGCGGTGGGTGCCCCAGCTCGCGGACGCCGAGCAGCTGTACCCGCGGGTGGCTCAGCTGCCGGTGGCGCTGCCCGTGCTGGTGCCGAACGAGCGCGGTCTCGACCGGGCGCTCGCCCTCGGCGCCGACCGGGTGGCGGTGTTCGCCAGCGCCAGCGAGTCCTTCGCCCGGGCCAACCTCAACCGCTCGATGGACGAGGCGCTGGCCATGTTCGAGCCGGTCGTCACCCGGGCGAAGGGGGCGGGGGTGCACGTACGCGGGTACCTGTCGATGTGCTTCGGCGACCCCTGGGAGGGCGAGGTCCCGGTCGCGCAGGTGGTGCACGTCTGCCGGGCGCTGCTGGGCATGGGGTGCGACGAACTGAGCCTGGGCGACACCATCGGCGTCGGCACCCCGGGCCATGTCAGCGCGCTGCTCACGGCGCTCGACGGGGCGGGGGTGCCGGTGTCCGCCCTCGGCGTGCACTTCCACGACACCTACGGCCAGGCCCTCGCCAACACCCTCACCGCCCTGCGGCACGGCGTGACGACCGTCGACGCCTCCGCGGGCGGCCTCGGCGGCTGCCCGTACGCCAGGTCGGCGACCGGCAACCTCGCCACCGAGGACCTGGTGTGGATGCTGCGGGGCCTCGGCGTCGGCACCGGCGTAGACCTCGGCCGTCTCACCGCCACCAGCGTGTGGATGGCCGGACAACTGGGCCGACCCAGCCCGTCCCGCACCGTACGAGCCCTCTCCCACCAGGAGTCGTGATCAGAGCCATGGACCACCGTCTCTCCCCCGAGCTGGAAGAACTCCGCCGCACCGTCGAGGAGTTCGCGCACGACGTGGTCGCCCCCAAGATCGGCGACTACTACGAGCGGCACGAGTTCCCGTACGAGATCGTCCGGGAGATGGGCCGTATGGGCCTGTTCGGGCTGCCCTTCCCCGAGGAGTACGGCGGGATGGGCGGCGACTACCTCGCCCTGGGCATCGCGCTGGAGGAGCTGGCCCGGGTGGACTCCTCGATCGCCATCACCCTGGAGGCGGGCGTCTCGCTGGGCGCGATGCCGATCCACCTGTTCGGCACCCGGGAGCAGAAGGAGCGGTGGCTGCCCCGCCTCTGCTCCGGCGAGGTCCTCGGCGCGTTCGGCCTGACCGAGCCGGACGGCGGCTCGGACGCGGGCGCGACGCGCACGACGGCCCGCCTGGACCCGGAGACCGACGAATGGGTCATCAACGGCACCAAGTGCTTCATCACCAACTCCGGTACGGACATCACCGGCCTGGTCACGGTCACCGCGGTCACCGACCGCACCCCGGAGGGCAAGCCGCGGATCTCCTCGATCATCGTCCCCTCCGGCACCCCGGGCTTCACGGTGGCGCCCGCCTACTCCAAGGTCGGCTGGAACGCCTCCGACACGCGTGAGCTGTCCTTCACCGACGTCCGGGTCCCGGCCGCCAACCTCCTCGGCGAACCGGGCCGCGGGTACGCGCAGTTCCTGCGCATCCTCGACGAGGGCCGGGTCGCGATCGCGGCACTGGCGACGGGGCTGGCGCAGGGGTGCGTGGACGAGTCGGTCCGCTACGCGAAGGAACGTCACGCCTTCGGCCGTCCGATCGGCGCCAACCAGGCGATCCAGTTCAAGCTGGCCGACATGGAGATGCGCGCCCACACCGCCCGCCTCGCCTGGCGGGACGCGGCGTCCCGGCTGGTGGCCGGTGAGCCCTTCAAGAAGGAGGCGGCCCTCGCCAAGCTGCACTCCTCGACGATCGCGGTGGACAACGCCCGCGACGCCACCCAGATCCACGGCGGCTACGGCTTCATGAACGAGTACCCGGTGGCCAGGATGTGGCGCGACTCCAAGATCTTGGAGATCGGCGAGGGCACCAGCGAGGTCCAACGGATGCTGATCGCCCGGGAGTTGGGCCTCACGGGCTGAGCGCGGCCGGAGCGCCCGGCGGGGCGGCAGTGATCCACACCACGCCCCGTCAGGGCCCCCGGACCCTGGACAACATCTGAGGTTAGGCTAACCTACCTTCGAATTGTCCGGCGGGCGCTCCGCCCCGTTCGAAAGCAGTCGCCCATGTCCCACGCCCGTGCCACCCACCTCACCCGCCGCGGCATCCTCGCCGCCGGTGGCGCCCTCGGCCTCGGCGCCGTCCTCGCGGCCTGCGGCGACGAAGACAAGAACAGCGGTGGCGCGGACGCGACGGCCTCCGCCCAGGAGTCCGGCCCCTGGTCCTACCAGGACGACCGCGGCGAGACGGCCAAGGCCGACAGGATCCCCGCGAACATCGTCGCCTTCGTCGGCGTCGGCGCCGCGCTGTACGACTACGGCATCCAGGTCAAGGGCGTCTTCGGCCCGACCAAGACCGCCGACGGCAAGGCCGACGTCCAGGCCGGTGACATGGACATCAGCAAGGTCGAGGTCCTCGGCAACGAGTGGGGCCAGTTCAACATCGAGAAGTACGTCTCCCTCAGCCCCGACCTGCTGGTCTCCACGATGTTCGACGACCAGGGCACCCTCTGGTACGTCCCGGACGAGTCCAAGGACAAGATCCTCGCGGTCGGCGCCCAGAGTGTCGGCATCTCCGTGTACGACCGCCAGCTGACCGAGCCCCTCCAGCGCACGCTGGAGCTGGCCGGGTCGCTGGGCGCCGACGTCACCTCGGCGGAGATCACCGAGGCGAAGAAGCGCTTCGAGGACGCCTCGGCCCGGCTGCGCGCCGCCGCCAAGGCCAAGCCGGACCTCACGGTGATGGCGGGCTCCGCGAGCCAGGACATCTTCTACGTCTCCGGCACCAACCTCTCCGTCGACCTGGAGTACTTCAAGGCCCTCGGCGTGAACTTCGTCGAGCCGCCGGAGGACGCCAAGGCGGAGGGCGGCGGCTGGTTCGAGTCGCTGAGCTGGGAGAACGTCGACAAGTACGACGCGGACATCATCATGATGGACGACCGCACCTCGGCCATCCAGCCCGCCGACATCACCGAGGGCACCTGGAAGAAGCTGCCCGCGGTCAAGGCCGGCCAGGTCATCGCCCGCTCGGCGGAGCCGATCCTGTCGTACGACAAGTGCACTCCGCTGGTGGAGAACCTGGCCGAGGCGCTGGAGAACGCCAAGAAGGTCAGCTGACCCCCGGCGCCCCCGCCGACACAGCCCCCTGACGCCCCATCAGGAGTCCTCGCATGTCCACCGCCGCCCCGTTCCGCTTCTTCTCCCTCCAGGTCGTACGGACGAGGCGGCTCGGCCCGTCCCTGGTCCGGATCGCCTTCGCCGGACCGGGGCTGCGGGACTTCCACTCCGACGGCCTCGACCAGTCGCTGTCGCTGTTCCTGCCGCACCCGCACCAGGACGAGCCGGTGGTGCCGGTGACGGAGGGCGACGACTGGTGGCGGTCCTGGATGGCCCTCCCGGCGGACGTCCGGGCGGTGATGCGCTCGTACACCCTGCGTGAGCTGCGCCGGGGCGCCGACGGGGTCACCAGCGAGATCGACGTCGACTTCGTGCTGCACGGCGTAGAGCCGGACGCGACCGCCCCTGCGGGCCCCGCGTCCCGCTGGGCGGCCCAGGCGGCCCCGGGCGACCGGGTCCTGCTGATCGGCCCGGCGGTCGCCGACAACCGGGCGATCCGCTTCCGCCCGCCGGAGGACACCGACCTGGTCGTCCTCTGGGCCGACGAGACCGCCGTACCCGCCGCCTCCGCGATCCTGGAGTCCCTGCCGCCCGGCACCCGCGCCGTCGCCTGGCTGGAGGCGCGGCACGCCGACGACGTGCAGGAGCTGACGGTGGCGGCGGACGCCGACGTCACCTGGCTCGTCACCGGCGACGAGGCGTCCCCCGCGGCCGTCGACGCCATCCGCGCGGCCCGGCTGCCCGACGCCGGGCACCCGTACGCCTGGATCGCGGGCGAGGCCGGTCGGATGAAGGAGCTGCGCCGCCACCTCGTCAAAGAGCGCGGCCTCGACCGCCGCCGGATCGCCTTCGTGGGCTACTGGCGGCAGGGGCTGACGGAGGAGCAGCTCCGCGAGCAGGGCGAGTAGACCGCCACCCAACTCCGCGCAATGCGGCCGCTGTTCGACGTGACAGCGGTCACGCGTAAGGCTGCGTTCCCCGCGCATTAATTAGGTTAGCCTTACCTAAATTTAGATCGAGTGACCCGGACTGTCCCCACCGGAGGACCCCCACATGCGTGCGCACCTGCTCAATGACACGACCACGGAGCACTACCGCCGCTCCGTGACCGAGGGAGTGGAGCGGGTGGCGGCCAGACTCGCCACCACCGACCGGCCGTTCACCGGAGCGACGGTCGACGACCTCACCCCCCGCGTCGAGCAGATCGACCTCGACCGCCCCCTCCACGACACCGCCGCGGCCCTCGACGAGCTGGAGGAGGTCTACCTCCGGGACGCCGTCTACTTCCACCACCCCCGCTACCTCGCCCACCTCAACTGCCCGGTCGTCATCCCGGCCGTGCTCGGGGAGGCGATCCTCTCCGCCGTCAACTCCTCGCTGGACACCTGGGACCAGTCGGCGGGCGGCACCCTCATCGAGCGCAAGCTGATCGACTGGACCGCGGACCGCGTCGGCCTCGGCCCCGCCGCCGACGGCGTCTTCACCTCCGGCGGCACCCAGTCCAACCTCCAGGCACTGCTGCTGGCCCGCGAGGAGGCCAAGACCGGCGACCTCGCGCGACTGCGCGTCTTCGCCTCCGAGGCCAGCCACTTCAGCGTGCAGAAGTCCGCGAAACTGCTCGGCCTCGGCCAGGACGCCGTCGTCGTCATCCCCGTCGACCACGACCAGCGGATGCGGACCGTGGCGCTCGCCCACGAGCTGGAGCGCTGCGCGCGCGACGGCCTCGTCCCCATGGCCGTCGTCGCCACCGCGGGCACCACCGACTTCGGCTCCATCGACCCGCTGCCGGAGATCGCCGAGCTGTGCGCCCGGTCCGGCGCGTGGCTGCACGTCGACGCCGCCTACGGCTGCGGACTGCTCGCCTCCCGCACCCGCCGCGCCCTGCTCGACGGCGTCGAACGCGCCGACTCCGTCACCGTCGACTACCACAAGTCGTTCTTCCAGCCGGTGAGTTCCTCCGCCGTACTGGTCCGCGACGCCGCCACGCTGCGGCACGCCACCTACCACGCGGAGTACCTCAACCCGCGCCGGATGGCGCGGGAACGCGTCCCCAACCAGGTGGACAAGTCCCTCCAGACCACCCGCCGCTTCGACGCGCTCAAGCTCTGGATGACCCTGCGCGTGATGGGCGCCGACGGTATCGGCCAGCTCTTCGACGAGGTCTGCGACCTGGCCGCCGAGGGCTTCGGCCTGCTCGCCGCCGACCCGCGCTACGACGTGGTCGTCGAGCCCACCCTCTCCACCCTGGTCTTCCGCTACGTCCCGGCGGCCGTCACCGACCCCGCCGAGATCGACCGCGCCAACCTGCACGCCCGCAAGGCGCTGTTCGCCTCCGGTGCCGCCGTCGTCGCGGGCACCAAGGTCAACGGCCGCCACTACCTGAAGTTCACCCTCCTCAACCCCGAGACGACGGCGTCCGACATCGCCGCCGTCCTCGACCTGATCGCCGGCCACGCCGAGCAGTACCTGGGAGCGTCCCTTGACCGCGCTTGCTGACCCCACGGACCGCGTCCACGACTTCGTAGGCATCGGACTCGGCCCCTTCAACCTCGGCCTGGCCTGCCTCACCGAGCCCATCGACGCGCTCGACGGCGTCTTCCTGGAGTCGAAGCCCGACTTCGAGTGGCACGCCGGGATGTTCCTGGAAGGCGCCCACCTCCAGACCCCGTTCATGTCGGACCTGGTCACCCTCGCCGACCCGACGTCGCCGTACTCCTTCCTCAACTACCTCAAGGAGAAGGGCAGGCTGTACCCGTTCTACATCCGGGAGAACTTCTACCCCCTGCGCGTCGAGTACGACGACTACTGCCGCTGGGCCGCCGCACAGCTGAGCAGCGTCCGCTTCGACACGACGGTCACGGAGGTGACGTACGAGGACGAGGTGTACGTCGTCACGACCGCCGCCGGTGACACCTACCGCGCCCGCCACCTCGTCCTCGGCACCGGCACGGTCCCCTACGTGCCCGAGCCCTGCCGCGGCCTGGGCGGCGACGGCGTGCTGCACACCGCCGAGTACGCGCACCGCAAGGCGGAACTCCGGAAGAACCGGTCGATCACGATCGTCGGCAGCGGTCAGAGCGCCGCCGAGATCTACCACGAGCTGCTGACGGAGATCGACGCCCACGGCTACCAGCTCAACTGGGTCACCCGCTCCCCGCGCTTCTTCCCCCTCGAATACACCAAGCTGACGCTGGAGATGACGTCCCCGGACTACGTCGACTACTTCCACGCGCTGCCCGAGGAGACCCGCTACCGGCTGGAGAAGCAGCAGAAGGGCCTGTTCAAGGGCATCAACTCCGACCTCATCGACGCGATCTTCGACCTGCTCTACCAGAAGAACGTCGAGAGCGGCGACCGCCCGGTCCCCACCCGGCTGCTCACCAACTCCACCCTGCACACCGCCCGGTACGGGGACGGCACGTACACCCTGGGCTTCCGCCAGGACGAGCAGGGCAGGGACTTCGAGATCGCGACCGAGGGCCTGGTCCTGGCCACCGGCTACCACTACGCCCCGCCCGCCTTCCTCGCCCCGATCCACGACCGCCTCCGGTTCGACTCCCACGGCCGCTTCGACGTCACCCGGGACTACGCCATCGACGTCACCGGCAGAGGCGTCTTCCTCCAGAACGCCGGGGTCCACACCCACAGCGTCACCTCACCCGACCTGGGCATGGGCCCCTACCGCAACAGCTGCATCATCCGTGAGCTGCTCGGCAGCGAGTACTACCCGGTCGAGAAGTCGATCGCGTTCCAGGAGTTCTCCGTATGACCTTCACGTTCCGCCCCCTCGACCCGCTGAAGGACGCCGAACTCCTGCACGCCTGGGTCACCCACGCCAAGGCGGCGTTCTGGATGATGCAGGACGCCAAGCTGGAGGACGTCGAGCGCGCCTACATGGAGATAGCCGCCGACGAGCACCACCACGCCTACCTCGGCCTGCGCGACGGCGAGCCCGTCTTCCTCATGGAGAAGTACGACCCCGCCCACCGCGAGCTGGTCGGCCTGTACGAGCCGCTCCCCGGGGACGTCGGGATGCACTTCCTCACCCCGCCGACCGACACACCGGTGCACGGCTTCACCAGGTCCGTCATCACCGCCGTCATGGCCTTCCTCTTCGAGGACCCGGCGACCGCGCGGGTCGTCGTCGAACCGGACGTCTCCAACACGGCCGTCCACGCGCTGAACGCGGCGGTCGGCTTCGTGCCCGAGCGGGAGATCGACAAGCCGGAGAAGCGGGCACTGCTCAGCTTCTGCACGCGCGAGCGGTTCGAGAAGGCGGTGGAGCGCGCATGACGCACCTCGCCGACGCCGTCAGCCACCTCACCCCCGAGCGCTGGGAGCGGGCCAACCGCCTGCTGGTCCGCAAGGCGCTCGCGGAGTTCGCCCACGAGCGTCTGATCACACCGGAGCGCGAGGAGGGCCGCTGGGTGGTCCGGAGCGACGACGGCCGGACCCGCTACCGCTTCACCGCCACCCGCCGCGCCCTGGACCACTGGCAGGTGGACGCCGACTCGATCACCCGCCACGGCCCGGACGGCACCGAACTCCCGCTCGCCGCCCTGGACTTCCTCATCGAGCTGAAGGACGCCCTCGGCCTGAGCGACACGGTCCTCCCGGTCTACCTGGAGGAGATCTCCTCCACCCTCTCCGGCACCTGCTACAAGCTCGCCAAGCCGCAGGTCACGGCCGCGGAGCTGGCGGCGTCCGGGTTCCAGGCCATCGAGACCGGCATGACCGAGGGCCACCCCTGCTTCGTCGCCAACAACGGACGGCTCGGCTTCGGCGTCCACGAGTACCTGTCGTACGCCCCCGAGACCGCGAGCCCCGTCCGCCTGCTCTGGCTGGCCGCCCACCGCTCCCGCGCCGCGTTCACGGCCGGGGCCGGCGTCGAGTACGAGGCGTTCTTCCGCGAGGAGCTGGGCGGGGCGACCGTCGACCGCTTCCACGCCACCCTGCGCGACCAGGGCCTCGACCCCGCCGACTACCTGCTGATCCCGGTCCACCCCTGGCAGTGGTGGAACAAGCTCACCGTCACCTTCGCCGCCGAGGTCGCCCGCCAGCACCTGGTCTGCCTCGGCGAGGGCGACGACGCGTACCTGGCCCAGCAGTCGATCCGCACCTTCTTCAACACCACCAGTCCTGAGAAGCACTACGTCAAGACGGCCCTGTCCGTCCTCAACATGGGCTTCATGCGCGGGCTGTCGGCCGCCTACATGGAGGCCACCCCGGCCATCAACGACTGGCTCGCCCAGCTCGTCGACCACGACCCGGTGCTCAAGGCCACGGGCCTGACGATCATCCGGGAGCGGGCGGCGGTCGGCTACCGGCACCTGGAGTACGAGCGGGCGACCGACCGCTACTCTCCGTACCGCAAGATGCTGGCGGCGCTGTGGCGGGAGAGCCCGGTCGCGTCGCTGCGGGACGGCGAGTCCCTCGCCACCATGGCGTCCCTCCTCCACGTCGACCACGAGGGCGCGACCGTCGCGGGCGCCCTGATCGCCCGCTCGGGCCTGACCCCGGTGGAGTGGCTCCGCCGCTACCTCCGCGCCTACTACACCCCGCTCCTGCACAGCTTCTACGCCTACGACCTCGCCTACATGCCGCACGGCGAGAACGTCATCCTCGCCCTGCGGGACGGCGTGGTCGAGCGCGCGATCTACAAGGACATCGCCGAGGAGATCGTCGTCATGGACCCGGACGCGGTACTGCCGCCCGAGGTGCGGCGCGTCCGCGCCGAGGTCCCGGACGACATGAAGCTGCTGTCGGTCTTCACGGACGTCTTCGACTGCTTCTTCCGCTTCCTCGCCGCGAACCTCGCCACCGAGGGCGTCCTCACGGAGGACGACTTCTGGCGCACCGTCGCCGAGGTCACCCGGGAGTACCAGGCGTCGGTCCCGGAACTCGCCGACAGGTTCGCCCAGTACGACTTGTTCGCCCCCGAGTTCGCCCTGTCCTGCCTCAACCGGCTCCAGCTCCGCGACAACCAGCAGATGGTGGACCTCGCGGACCCCTCGGGCGCGCTCCAGCTCGTCGGCACCCTGGAGAACCCGATCGCCGGGTTCTGACCGACGGGTCCGCGCCGTGTGGCGTGGATCACTCGGGTCGGCTGTCACGTGTGCGGTGCGCCGTCTGTCCCATGGGCGTCCTCAGTCGTGAGAGCAGGGCGAGTGCCGGGAGTGAGCGAGATGAACGCGAAGCACCGGATCGTCGTTCTGGGTGCCGGTTACACGGGCATGACGGCCGCCGTCCGTCTTGTCCGGCGCACTCGCCGGACGGGGGTGCGGATCACGCTGGTCATTCCTCGGAGACGCGGTACGGCGATCCGCCCGCCGTCGCGGCGACGGGCGCCGGGACCGCCTGGCCGAACGGGGAGACGGCGGCACGGGCGTCCCGCGCGGGCCCGGCACCCGTGACGGCGGCTCCGGCGGCGGTGACGAGCAGCGGGGAGACGAGGAGGCGCAGGGTGCGGCGGTGCGGTCGGAACGGTCTCAGTAAGCTCACGAGCGATCCCTTCTGAGCACCCAAAAGGTCTGGACCAGCCTCCCGTCGAACCGGTGGAAGAATCGCCCTCATGGCGGAAATCTTCCAGAAGGACGGCTCCTGGACCTTCGACGGCGACGCCCTGCGCCTGACCCCGGGACGCGACAAGGGCGTCAGCCTGTTCCGCAGGACGCTGGGCGAACTCGTCGTCCCGCTGGGGGCGTTGGCGGGCATATCGTTCGAGCAGGGCCGGAGGTCCGGACGGCTGCGACTGCGGCTGCGCGACGGCGCCGACCCGCTGCTGCTCGCCACCGGGGGCCGTCTCACCGAGCCCCACGACCCGTACCAGCTCACCGTCGAGTCGGACCGGTACGGCGTCGCCGAGTACGTCGTGGACGAGGTCCGCAACGCGCTGCTCCTCGACCAGGTGCCGACCGACCCGGTCACCGCGTACCTGCTGCCGGGCCCGGCCGTGCCGCTGACGGCGTCCGCGGGGGACGGCACGGCGAGCTTCGACGGCGAGCAGGTGCGGCTGGAGTGGAACTGGAAGACCGAGGACGCCAAGTCCGCCCGGGGTCCGCGCACCCTCGCCGTCGCCGACATCACGGCGGTGGAGTGGCAGCCCGCGGTCGGCCTGGAGAACGGCTACCTCCGCTTCACCGTCCGCGACTCCCCCACCGCCGCCCCACCGAAGTACGACCCCCACGCCGTCGACCTGTGGGGCTTCAAGAAGGACCCCCTGATGGCACTGGTCGCCGCCGCCGTCCAGGCCCGGCTCCCGCACCCGGCGGCCCCCGCCCCCGCCCCGGTCCCGGAGGCGCGGCAGCCGGAGCCCCGGGAGAACCCCGCCGCCCCGGCGCCCACCGCCGAGGACGACCACGACGCCCTGCTGCGACGGCTGCGCGAGCTGGGCGAGCTGCACCGCACGGGGGTGCTGACGGACGAGGAGTTCGGCCTCGCCAAGCAGGCGATTCTGAAGCGCATGTAGGGGATGACTCTGGGTTCCTGCCCGGAACCGGGCAGGATTCTTGCGAATCCGTCGCGCATAGCCCAGGATCTACCGGGTGCACGACGAACTCGTAGATCACCTGACACGCTCCACGCCCCTCAGCCGGGGCGAGGCACTGCGGGTGGTCCAGGACGTGCTCGCCTACTTCGACGAGACGACCGAGGACTACGTCCGTCGCCGCCACCGCGAGTTGCAGGCCCGGGGCCTGGTCAACGCGGAGATCTTCGAACGGATCGAGGCGGACCTCACCTACCGCGCCGTGGCTCCACCGGAGCTGACCCTCAGGCAACTGCGGCGCATCGTCTACGGCTAGGAACACCCATCTATGTGCGGAATCGTCGGATACATCGGCAAGCGTGACGTCGCCCCGCTGCTCCTGGAGGGCCTCCAGCGGCTGGAGTACCGGGGGTACGACTCGGCGGGCATCGTCGTCACCTCCCCCAGGGCCAGCGGACTGCGGATGGTCAAGGCCAAGGGCCGGGTGCGCGACCTGGAGGCCAGGGTCCCGGCGCGCTTCAAGGGCACCACCGGCATCGCCCACACCCGCTGGGCCACCCACGGCGCCCCCTCCGACGTCAACGCCCACCCGCACCTGGACGCGGAGGGCAAGGTCGCCGTCGTCCACAACGGCATCATCGACAACGCCTCCGACCTGCGGCGCAAGCTGGAGGCGGACGGTGTCGAGTTCCTCTCCGAGACCGACACCGAGGTCCTGGTCCACCTGATCGCCCGGTCCCAGGCGGAGAAGCTGGAGGACAAGGTCCGCGAGACGCTGCGCCTCATCGAGGGCACGTACGGCATCGCGGTGATGCACGCGGACTTCCCGGACCGCATCGTCGTGGCCCGCAACGGCTCCCCGGTCGTCCTCGGCATCGGCGAGAAGGAGATGTTCGTCGCCTCGGACATCGCCGCGCTGGTCGCCCACACCCGCCAGATAGTGACCCTCGACGACGGCGAGATGGCCACCCTCAAGGCCGACGACTTCCGCACCTACACCACCGAGGGCACCCGCACCACCGCCGAGCCCACCACCGTGGAGTGGGAGGCCGCCTCGTACGACATGGGCGGCCACGACACCTACATGCACAAGGAGATCCACGAGCAGGCCGAGGCCGTGGACCGCGTGCTGCGCGGCCGGATCGACGACCGCTTCTCCACCGTGCACCTCGGCGGCCTCAACCTGGACGCCCGCGAGGCGCGCCGGATCCGCCGCGTCAAGATCCTCGGCTGCGGCACCTCGTACCACGCGGGCATGATCGGCGCCCAGATGATCGAGGAGCTGGCCCGCATCCCCGCCGACGCCGAGCCCGCCTCCGAGTTCCGCTACCGCAACGCGGTCGTCGACCCCGACACCCTCTACATCGCCGTCTCGCAGTCCGGTGAGACGTACGACGTCCTCGCGGCCGTCCAGGAGCTGAAGCGCAAGGGCGCGCGGGTGCTCGGCATCGTGAACGTGGTCGGCTCGGCGATCGCCCGCGAGGCGGACGGCGGCATCTACGTGCACGCGGGCCCCGAGGTCTGCGTGGTCTCGACGAAGTGCTTCACCAACACCACGGTCGCCTTCGCCCTGCTCGCCCTGCACCTCGGCCGCACCCGTGACCTGTCGGTGCGCGACGGCAAGCGGATCATCGAGGGGCTGCGCAGGCTGCCCGCCCAGATCGCCGAGATCATGGAGCAGGAGGCGGAGATCGAGAAGCTGGCCAGGAACTACGCCGAGGCCCGCTCGATGCTCTTCATCGGCCGCGTCCGCGGCTACCCGGTCGCCCGCGAGGCCTCCCTGAAGCTCAAGGAGGTCTCCTACATCCACGCCGAGGCGTACCCGGCCTCCGAGCTGAAGCACGGCCCGCTGGCCCTGATCGAGCCCGCCCTGCCGACGGTCGCGATCGTGCCCGACGACGACCTGCTGGAGAAGAACCGCGCCGCGATGGAGGAGATCAAGGCCCGCAGCGGCAGGATCCTCGCGGTGGCCCACCAGCCGCAGGAGAAGGCCGACCAGACCCTCGTCGTCCCCAAGAACGAGGACGAACTGGACCCCATCCTGATGGGCATCCCCCTCCAACTCCTGGCCTACCACACGGCCCTGGCCCTGGGCCGGGACATCGACAAGCCGAGGAACCTCGCGAAGTCGGTGACGGTGGAGTAGCCCGCCCGTACGACGGAACGGACCCCCGCGTGCTGCCACCGGGCACGGGGGGCCCGCTCCACGCGGCCGGGACGGAACAACCACCCGGCCCGCGCGGTCGGCCCGTGGCCGTCACTCCCCGGCCGGCCGCGCGTCGGTGGTGCTTCCCGCGGGGACTCCGTCGTGGCGCGGTGAGCGTTATATGCCCTTCACAAGCTCACAAACACCTCCGCGTGTGAGGAGGTTCACCCTCGGCGAGTCCGCCGACGCCGTGCGCTGGAGGGAGTTGACGGTGGAGGGCTACGGGATCACGACGACGGGCCGCTGCGCCCGCTTGGCGAGCCGTCCGGCCACCGAGCCGAAGATGCGGCCCACGATGCCGTGCGTGGAGCCGACGACGATCGCGTCGGCCTCGTACTCCCGCCCCACCTCTTCGAGTTCGTGGCAGATGTCACCGCCGCGCTCGACCAGGATCCACGGCACCTCGGCGAGGTAGTCCGCGCAGGCCAGCTCCAGACCGAGCACCTCGGTGCGGTGGTCCGGGACGTCCACGAAGACCGGGGGCTCACAGCCCGCCCACACCGTGGTGGGCAGCCGGTTGGCCACGTGCACGATGATCAGGCCGGAGCCGGAGCGCCGGGCCATGCCGATCGCGTAGGCGAGGGCACGCTCACTGGAGGTCGAGCCGTCGAAGCCGACGACCACCCCGTGCTTGAAGGCGGGATCGCAGGACTGGCGCGGCTCGTCCGCCGCCTGGGGATCGGCCGCCGTGGGTTCGGCGAGCGGTCGCTTGCGGTCCGCGGGTTCGAAGAATTCGTGACCGGCCATGGCTGTCTCGGCGTTGTGATCCTTGTGTGGGTGGGACGACAGTGTGCGGCGGAGCTGTGTCCGGGAATCATCTTCCCAACCCCATACCCCCAAGGGTACGGCGGCACGCCTCCTTAGCCCAGATCCCGCACGCCGTCCGCGACGGGTTCACCGGAGGATGCACGAGGGGGCGCCCGTAACGCAATGGTCGCTGCCCCGTACAGGCGGTTTGCGCGGGATTGACCCACGGCGGTTGCGGGTCGGCCACCCCGTCACCGAGGGCGTCGACACCGGAACGGAAAGTCACCATAGGCGCGAGGCGGTGACCGACCCCTCGAACAGCCGTTGAACCCGGTGACCCGCCGCCCGAGGGAGCCCCGCGATGCCCGCACCCCGCCCCACGCCCGACCCCACCTCCGGAGTCATCGGCTGGGCGGCGTTCGCCTGCGTCCTCGTCCCGGTGGTCCTGCTGGCCTACGGCACCTCCCTGGCCGGTGCCGCCGGGACGGCGCTCGGGCTCGCCGCCGTCACCGCCGTATGCCGCCTGCTGCTGCGCCGGTCCGAGCGGTGCGCGGCGCGGCAGCCCGCCGAGGCGCCCGGGGCGGGGCCGCGCGGGCGGCACCACCGGGCGGTCGCGGGCGCCAACAGGGGCCGGACGGGGGCGAAACGGGGTGGAACGGGTGTGCGCCGGGGCGGGCGCCACTCAGGCGGAAACACACCGGTCGGCTGACCGGTTTTCGCGCACGCGCCCGTAGCTTTTCAGCCAACTTCCAGAACCCGTGCATCCCTCCGCCGGACCACCCCCCAACCCCCGTTCGACCTGCATGGAAAGGGTCCTGCGGGGATCACGCACCCTATGCTGATTGGCCACCGCGACAAGGCGCACTTCCCTACGCGGCCCGTGAGTGCAACGCTTCGTGATCGAATGCTTCACGCCAAGTTGCCATGTCGACAATGAGCCTGGGTGCGAACTGGCCACCCGGGTAAGGCGGAACGCAGTAGATTCGATCTTGACTGTCGTACGGCGGGGGACTCGTGGAGGACCGAGGGGAAACGTGTTGGAGCGACAGACCCGAAAGGATCAGGGCGCCGCGACCACCGAGGGGGGCTTAGCAGTATGAGCCACGACTCCACTGCCGCGCCGGAAGCCGCGACCCGGAAACTGTCCGGGCGGCGGCGCAAGGAGATCGTCGCGGTGCTGCTGTTCAGCGGCGGCCCCATCTTCGAGAGTTCCATACCACTGTCGGTGTTCGGCATCGACCGCCAGGACGCCGGGGTGCCGCGCTACCGCCTGCTGGTGTGCGCGGGCGAGGAAGGCCCGCTGCGGACCACGGGGGGCCTCGAACTCACCGCGCCGCACGGCCTGGAGGCGATCTCCCGGGCCGGGACCGTCGTCGTGCCCGCCTGGCGGTCGATCACCTCGCCGCCACCGGTGGAGGCACTCGACGCGCTGCGCCGGGCACACGAGGAGGGCGCCCGCATCGTCGGGCTGTGCACCGGCGCCTTCGTCCTCGCCGCGGCGGGCCTGCTGGACGGCCGCCCGGCCACCACCCACTGGATGTACGCGCCGACGCTGGCCAAGCGCTACCCGTCGGTGCACGTCGACCCGAGGGAACTCTTCGTCGACGACGGGGACGTCCTCACCTCCGCCGGTACGGCGGCGGGGATCGACCTCTGCCTCCACATCGTGCGCACGGACCACGGCAACGAGGCGGCGGGCGCGCTCGCCCGGCGCCTGGTGGTCCCGCCGCGCCGGACCGGCGGGCAGGAGCGCTACCTCGACCGTTCTTTACCGGAGGAGATCGGCGCCGACCCGCTGGCCGAGGTCGTCGCCTGGGCGCTGGAACACCTCCACGAGCAGTTCGACGTGGAGACGCTCGCGGCACGCGCCTACATGTCCCGCCGCACCTTCGACCGCCGGTTCCGCTCGCTGACGGGTTCCGCCCCGCTCCAGTGGCTGATCACCCAGCGGGTCCTCCAGGCGCAGCGCCTCCTGGAGACGTCCGACTACTCGGTGGACGAGGTCGCGGGCCGCTGCGGCTTCCGTTCGCCGGTGGCGCTGCGCGGGCACTTCCGCCGCCAGCTGGGCTCGTCCCCGGCCGCGTACCGGGCCGCCTACCGGGCCCGGCGTCCGCACGGTGACCGGGTGCCGGACGGCGACGGCCCGCCGAGCACCGTCCCGAACGTCTCCCCGCCGCCCCCACCGGTCGGGCCGCCCCCGGGCAGCCTCCACCCGGACTCACCGGTGCCCCACCAGAGCCGCCGCCCCGCGGCGTCCCTGGCCGGGGTGCCGGGGCAGCGCAGCGGGGCCTGAGCGCGTTCCGGCGGCTTCCCCGGGCAGGGCCCGGGTGAGCCGCCGGACGGCCCGTCACCGCCGGGGTCTGGTTCGAACGACGGGGCCGTAGGGTTAGACACATGAACGATCGCATGGTGTGGATCGACTGCGAGATGACCGGCCTCTCGCTGTCCGACGACGCGCTCATCGAGGTGGCCGCCCTCGTCACCGACTCCGAGCTGAACGTGCTCGGCGACGGCGTCGACATCGTCATCCGTCCGCCGGACTCGGCGCTGGAGACGATGCCGGAGGTGGTGCGCCAGATGCACACCGCGTCCGGCCTGCTCGCCGAACTGCCCGGCGGCACGACGCTCGCGGACGCCGAGGAGCAGGTCCTCGCCTACGTCCGCGAGCACGTCAAGGAGCCCGGCAAGGCCCCGCTGTGCGGCAACTCCGTCGGCACCGACCGCGGCTTCCTGCTGCGCGACATGCCCACGCTGGAGGACTACCTCCACTACCGCATCGTCGACGTCTCCTCGATCAAGGAGCTGGCCCGCCGCTGGTACCCGCGGGCGTACTTCAACAGCCCCGAGAAGAACGGCAACCACCGCGCCCTCGCCGACATCCGCGAGTCCATCGCCGAGCTGCGCTACTACCGCGAGGCCGTCTTCGTCCCCCAGCCCGGCCCCGACTCCGAGACCGCGAAGACGATCGCCGCCCGGCACGTCCTGCCCGCTCGGTAGCCGTCCCGGGGCCCGTGCGGGGGCCTCGGGAAAAGGCGGGCGCGAGCACCCCTTCGGACCCTGTACACTTTTTCTCGGCCGGTCGGAGACACCACGGTAGAACCGCCGGTCATGGTGGGTGTAGCTCAGCTGGTAGAGCACCTGGTTGTGGTCCAGGATGCCGCGGGTTCGAGTCCCGTCACTCACCCTGTATGACCGAGGCCCGACCTGCGAGAGCAGGTCGGGCCTCGGTGTTTCTCCCCTCGCGGGAAAACGGCGGGAACACCCGCCGGGGCGGGTGTTCCCGGAGACCGGGCGCTACGACGACGCCCGTTCCACCAGTTCCGTCAGCAGCACCATCTGGCGCGGCTCCAGGCCCCGGGAGACCGCCGGGCGGCGGTCCGCTATCTCGCCGAGGAGGAGGTCGATCATCGCGCGGCCCATCTCCTCTATGGGCTGGCGCACGCTCGTCAGCGGCGGGTGCATGTGGCGGGCGATCGCGGAGTCGTCGTAGCCGACGAGGGCGACGTCCTCCGGTACCCGGCGGCCGGACTCGCGCAGGACCTGGCGGGCGCCCGCCGCCGTCACGTCGGAGGCGGCGAAGACGGCGTCGAGGTCGGGGCGGCGGGCGAGCAGCTCGGTCATCGCCTGCCGTCCGCCGTCCTCGGTGAAGTCGCCGGACGCGATGAGCTGCTCGTCCGCCTCCAGACCGGCGTCCCGCAGGGCGTCCCGGTAGCCGTCGGTGCGCCGCTGGGCGCCGTAGACGTCGAGGCGGCCGGTGATGTGGGCGATGCGCTGGCGGCCCCGGGACAGCAGGTGCTCCACGGCCTGCCGGCCACCGCCGTAGTTGTCGGAGTCGACCGACGGCAGCGTCTCCGCGGCGGAGCGGGGGCCGCTGATCACCGCCGGGATCTCCAGCTGGGAGAGGAGGTCGGGCAGCGGGTCGCCGGCGTGCACCGAGACCAGCAGGACGCCGTCGACCCGGTGCGCGGCGAGGTACTGGGCCAGGCGCTGCCGCTCCCGGTCACTGCCCGCGAAGATCAGCAGCAGCTGCATCTCGGTGTCGGACAGCTCGGCGCCGACGCCCTTGAGCATGTCCGAGAAGTACGGCTCGGCGAAGAACCGGGTCTCCGGTTCGGGGACGACGAGGGCGATCGCGTCGGTACGGTTGGCGGCAAGCGCGCGGGCGGCCGTGTTCGGAACGTAACCCAATTCGGCGACCGCGGCCTCGACGGCCGCGCGAGTGGCGTCGCTCACACGAGGGGAGCCGTTGATGACGCGGGAGACCGTGCCACGGCCGACGCCCGCGCGGGCCGCCACCTCTTCCAGGGTGGGCCGGCCGCCGCTCCGGCCCCGTGCTCCGTGGCTTGCCACTGGCTCCACCCTCCCGTCGACACCACGCCTGGCCTGGAATGTAACAGTGCGGAGGCACCGCCGTGACGGGCGGGCGCCAGAAGGCCGACGACGCCGCTCCAGTTAACAGGCCGATAACTGAACGCATCTCTCCGCGCTCACTCCCTTGACACCCCGTCCCGAAGCTACGAACCTTCAACACATCACCGATGGGAGCGCTCCCACGGTACCTGGCACTTACACAACCCGCACGTTCCCCGCCCGAGCCGCAGCGAGAAGAACAACGGGCCCAAGCAAGTATTTTGGCCGGGGGGTCGGCACGTCAGGGCAACAGGAGGACTGCAATGCGAGCACCTACCCGAATCCGCCGTAAGGCGGTGGTTCTCGCGGCCATCGCGTCGCTGGGGGCTGGGCTGCTGGCCGGTTGTGCCGACGACGGCGACGACAGCGAGTCGAACTCGTCTGACGGCGGCGGCGGTGGCAAGACCACCATCACGTTGGGGCTCTTCGGTACGTTCGGCTTCAAGGAGGCCGGGCTCTACGACGAGTACATGAAGCTGAACCCCGACATCAAGATCGAAGAGAACGTCGTCGAGCGCAACGAGAACTACTACCCGGCGCTCGTCAACCACCTGACGACCAACAGCGGTCTGATGGACATCCAGGGCGTCGAGGTCGGCAACATCGCCGAGGTCGTCCAGACGCAGTCCGACAAGCTGCTCGACCTGTCGAAGTACGGCAAGGAGAGCGACTACCTCGACTGGAAGTGGCAGCAGGCCACCACCAAGGAGGGCCAGACCGTCGGCCTGGGCACCGACATCGGCCCGATGGCCATCTGCTACCGCACCGACCTGTTCAAGGAGGCCGGTCTGCCGACCGACCGCGAGGAGGTCGGCAAGCTGTGGGCGGGTGACTGGGAGAAGTTCGTCGACGTCGGCCGCGACTACCAGAAGAACGCCCCCGAGGGCACCACCTTCATGGACTCGCCCGGCGGTCTGATCAACGCGATCCTCAGCTCGGAGACGGAGAAGTTCTACGACTCCTCCGGCGAGGTCATCTACAAGACCAACCCGGCGGTCAAGGCGGCCTTCGACCTCACCGCCGCCGCGGCCGAGGACGGGCTGGTCGGCAACCAGACGCAGTTCCAGCCCGCCTGGGACACCACCATCGCCAACACCAAGTTCGCGGCGATGTCCTGCCCGCCGTGGATGCTCGGCTACATCAAGGGCAAGTCGAAGCCGGAGGCCGCGGGCAAGTGGGACGTCGCCCAGTCGCCCAAGTCCGGCAACTGGGGCGGTTCCTTCCTCTCCGTGCCGAAGGCCGGCAAGAACACCGAGGAGGCCGCCAAGCTGGCCGCCTGGCTGACCGCGCCCGAGCAGCAGGCCAAGCTCTTCGGCAAGCAGGGCAGCTTCCCGAGCACCCCGGCCGCGTACACCATGCCGCAGGTCGTGGACGGCAAGAACGACATGACCGGTGACGCCCCGATCGGTGAGATCTTCGCCGAGGCCGCCAAGGCCGCCCCCGTGCAGGTGATCGGCCCGAAGGACCAGATCATCCAGCAGGGCCTGACCGACAACGGCGTCATCCTCGTCACCCAGGGCAAGTCGGCCAAGGCCGCCTGGGACAACGCCGTGAAGACCATCGACAACAACCTGGACCAGTGACCGGCATGACCACCCGGCACGACACGGCCGCCGCGTCCCCCGTCAAGGGGGGCGCGGCCCCGCGCCCGCCCGCCGCCCCGCTCACCGACCAGGAGGAGCGGAAGCGGAAGCGGCTGTCCCGGCGCTGGCAACGCGACATGCGATGGAGCCCGTACGCGTTCGTCTCGCCGTTCTTCCTGCTCTTCCTCGCCTTCGGCCTGTTCCCGCTGATCTACACGGGCTGGGCCTCGCTGCACCAGGTGGAGCTGACCGCCCCCACCGACATGGAGTGGGTGGGCCTGCGCAACTACACCCGGATCTTCGACGACGACTTCTTCTGGAACGCGGCGCGCAACACGCTGTGGATCGGCGTCATCTCCACCGTTCCGCAGCTCCTGATGGCGATGGGCATCGCGCACATCCTCAACTACAAGCTGCGGGGATCGACCTTCTACCGGGTCGTCATGCTCGCCCCGTACGCCACCTCGATCGCCGCCGCGTCGCTGGTCTTCGTGCTGCTCTTCGGCCGCGACTACGGCATGATCAACTGGGCGCTGAACGCGGTCGGCATCGACAACATCGACTGGCAGAACGGTTCGTGGGCCTCGAAGATCGCGGTGTCCACGATCATCATCTGGCGGTGGACCGGCTACAACGCGCTGATCTACCTGGCCGCGATGCAGGCGATCCCGCAGGACCTGTACGAGTCGGCGGCCCTGGACGGGGCCAGCCGCTGGCAGCAGTTCCTGCACGTCACCCTGCCGTCGCTGCGGCCGACGATCCTGTTCACCGTGGTCGTGTCGACGATCGGCGCCTCGCAGGTGTTCGGCGAGCCGCTGCTGTTCGACGCGAACAAGGGCGCCTCCGGCGGCTCCGAGCACCAGTTCCAGACGCTGGGCCTGTACCTGTACGAGCAGGGCTGGGTCAACCAGCACCTGGGCCGGTCCTCCGCCATCGCCTGGACGATGTTCCTGATCCTCATCGTGATCGGCATCGTCAACTACGTCATCTCGCGCCGGCTGCGCGCCAGTAGTTAGGAGAACCGGCCGTGACGACGACCCTGAGCCCCGAGGACACCAAGCGGGGCGAGCACCGGCGCGCACGCCGTCCCAAGTCCGCACGCGCGGGCGGGACCATGCACGCCGGGCCCCTCGCCTACGTCATCCTCGCCCTGTTCACGATCGGCTCGCTGTTCCCGCTGGTGTGGACCGCGATCGCCGCCTCCCGTGACAACCAGCGCCTCGCGGAGAACCCGCCGCCACTGTGGTTCGGCGGCAACCTGTTCGACAAGCTGGAGGTGGCGTGGACCGACGCCAACCTGGGTGAGGCGTTCCTCAACACCACCATCGTGGCCGGGATCTCGGCGGTCACCATCGTGGTGCTGTCGACGATCGCCGGGTTCGCCTTCGCCAAGCTGCGGTTCAAGGGCCGTAACGCGATGATGCTGATCGTCATCGGCACCATGATGGTGCCGCCGCAGCTGAGTGTGATCCCGCTGTACATGATGGTCGCCAAGCTGGACTGGACCGACCAGCTCCAGGCCGTGATCTTCCCGTCGCTGGTGAGCGCGTTCGGTGTGTTCTTCATGCGGCAGTACCTGATCCAGGCCCTGCCGGACGAGATCATCGAGGCCGCCCGGGTGGACGGCGCCAGCAGCTGGCGCGTGGTGTGGCACGTGGTGTTCCCGGCCGCGCGGCCCGCGATGGCCGTACTCGGCATGTTGATGTTCGTGCAGACCTGGAACGACTTCCTGTGGCCGTTCCTGGTGCTGACCCAGACCGGCAACCCGACCGTGCAGGTCGCGGTGGCGGGCCTGGGCCGCGGTTACACGCCCGACCAGTCCCTGATCATGGCGGGCGCGCTGCTCGGCACGCTGCCGCTGCTGCTGGTCTTCGCGATCTTCGGCAAGCAGATCGTCGGCGGCATCATGCAGGGCGCGGTCAAGGGCTGACGCCCGTGTACCAGGGGGCCGGGTCACCGCCGCCTCGGCCCCTCCTCCCCCCACCCCCTCTCCTGATTCCTTCCTTCCGTCTACCCGTGGGTCCGCGCGACCTGCGATGGGAGCGCTTCCATGCCTGAGCCCGAAACGCCGGTGTCCTTCCCCTCCACCTTCCTCTGGGGCGCGGCGACCTCCGCGTACCAGATCGAAGGGGCGGTGCGGGAGGGCGGTCGCACCCCGTCGATCTGGGACACCTTCAGCCACACGCCCGGGAAGACGGCGGGCGGCGACCACGGTGACATCGCTGTCGACCACTACCACCGCTACCGCGATGACGTGGCGCTGATGGCGGAGCTGGGCCTGACGGCGTACCGCTTCTCCATCTCCTGGTCCCGGGTGCAGCCCACCGGCCGCGGGCCCGCCGTCCAGGTCGGTCTGGACTTCTACCGGCGGCTGGTGGACGAGCTGCTGGACAAGGGCATCAAGCCCGCCGTCACCCTCTACCACTGGGACCTGCCGCAGGAGCTGGAGGACGCGGGCGGCTGGCCGGAGCGGGACACGGCGTACCGGTTCGCGGAGTACGCGCAGATCGTCGGCGAGGCGCTCGGCGACCGCGTGGAGCAGTGGATCACCCTCAACGAGCCCTGGTGCAGCGCCTTCCTCGGCTACAGCTCCGGGGTGCACGCCCCCGGCCGCACCGAACCGGCCGCCTCCCTGAAGGCCGCGCACCACCTGAACCTCGCGCACGGGCTCGGCACCGTCGCGCTGCGCTCGGTGATGCCCGCCCGCAACTCGGTCGCCGTCTCCCTGAACTCCTCCGTGGTCCGCCCGCTCTCCCAGGACCCGGGCGACCTGGCCGCCGCGCAGAAGATCGACGACCTCGCCAACGGCGTCTTCCACGGCCCGATGCTGCACGGCGCCTACCCGGCGACCCTGCTGGAGGCGACGTCGTCGCTCACCGACTGGTCCTTCGTGCAGGACGGCGACCTCGCCACCATCAGGCAGCCGCTGGACGCGCTGGGCCTGAACTACTACACGCCCGCGCTGGTCTCGTCCGCCGCCAACGCCCCCACCGGTCCGCGCGCCGACGGCCACGGCTCCAGCGACCACTCGCCGTGGCCCGCCGCGGACGACGTGGCGTTCCACCAGACGCCGGGTGAGCAGACCGAGATGGGCTGGACGATCGACCCGACCGGTCTGCACGACCTGATCATGCGCTACAGCCGCGAGGCCCCGGGCGTGCCGATCTACGTCACCGAGAACGGCGCCGCCTACGACGACAAGATGGACGCCGACGGCCGGGTCCACGACCCCGAGCGCGTCGCCTACCTGCACGGCCACCTCTCCGCCGTGCGCAAGGCGATCACGGACGGCGCCGACGTGCGCGGCTACTACCTGTGGTCCCTGATGGACAACTTCGAGTGGGCGTACGGCTACGGCAAGCGCTTCGGCGCGGTCTACGTCGACTACACGACCCTCGCCCGTACGCCGAAGTCGAGCGCCCTCTGGTACGGCCAGGCGGCGCGCACGGGTGCGCTCCCCCCGGCCGTTCAGGACTGAACGGACCTGAACCGGGGGGAGCGACGGGGGGCGGGGCGCGGCACTGTGGGGGTGCCGCGCCCCGTTTCGCCTCCTGGCGGGCCTACTTGTAGGCGGCGAACGCCTTGGTGAAGGCGTGGGCGTCCTGGAGGACCGAGCTGCACGTGGCGTCGGCGGAGTTCTTCGCGCCGCCGGGGCACTGCTTGTCACGGGTCGCGGACCACATCGACAGCCAGCCGATCCCCCTGGCCCGCGCGAACTCCACCAGCTGCGTGGCGTCCTCGACTTCGAAGACCTCGGACGCGACGTCGTTGACGCCGATCATCGGGGTGACCGCGACGGTCTTCCAGGCGGCGCTGTCGCTGAGCCCGAGGACGCTCTTGATCTGCGCCTGGGTGGCGGTGGCGGCCTGCTCGGCGTAGGTGCCCATGTCGCCGCTGTACGACGCCCCGTAGTCCATCGCCATGATGTTGACGGCGCTGATCCGCACGCCGTTGCGCCGGGCGTCGGCGAGGAGGTCGACGCCGGGCTGGGTCAGGCCCTCCGGCATCACCGGCAGGGTGAAGGAGACGTCCAGGCCGGGGTGGGCCTGCTGGAGCCGCGCGATGGCCTGGGCGCGGCGGGTGTTGGCCGCGGTGTCGGGCAGCGCGCCGCCCTCCACGTCGAAGTCGACCTTGGTGAGGCCGTAGGCGTCCACGGCCTGGCCGTACGCCGCCGCCAGCGCGTCGGCCGAGGAGCAGGCGGTGGCCAGCTCGGTGCCGGACGCGCCACCGAAGGAGACCCGCACGTCGCCGCCCTGGGCTCGCAGGGCGCCGATCTGCCCGGCGACCGCGTCGCTCGCCAGGTCGGTGACGCCGCCCCACTTCGGGGTGCAGCCGCCGCCGGAGGTGATGAAGGCGAGGTTGTAGTCCTTCACCCCGGTCGCCTCGGCGCTGGCGAGCAGGTCGAAGGCCGGGTAGAGGGAGGTGTCGACGTACGGGGCGAAGGCGGCGGTGGTGGGGGTGCCGGGCGTCTGGGTGGGGGTGGGGCTCTGGGTCGCCGTCTTGGTGGGGGTGGAGGTCGGGGTCGGGGTGGCCGTCTGGGTGGGGGTGTGGGTCGGGCGGCCGGTGGGTTCGGGGGTGGCGGTGTCGTCCGTGGAGCACTTGGTGTCGTCGATGAGGCAGCCCGTGGGGTCGCCGGAGCCGTTGACGACGAAGCCGACGGTGACGGACTCGCCGACGGCCAGCCCGTCGGTGTCCCACTTCGGGGGCCGGACGGTGATGTGCTGCCCGCTGGCGCTGGACTCGGCGTTCCACAACGAGCTGAGCTTCGCGCCGGACGGCAGGTCGAACTCCAGCGTCCAGTCGGTCTTCCGGGCGCCGCTGTCGTTGGTGACGACGTACTGCGCGGTGTAGCCGGTCGACCAGTCGCTGGTCCTGGTGTAGGCCGCGCCGACACCGGCGGCCTGCGCGGTGCCGGAGAACACGATGGCACCGCCGCCGATCACGGCCACGGCGACCGCCCCGCCGATCGCCTTGTTCCTGCCGCTCAGTCCGCGCCGGTGCGTGCTCATCGTGCCTGCCTCTGTGGTTCGGGGTGGGGGGTGGCTGTGGCAGCACGTTAGCGATCTCGAAACTCCCAAAACGCCTGTTCCGGTCGGTGGTTGCCGGTCTTAGGGCGGCCTTAAGGGAGCCATCGGGACGGGTTAATCGAGGAGGGGCGGGGGCGGTCTGGGGCGGCACGGGGGGCCCGGGGGGCGGGTCCGGGGCGGCCCGGTGGCAGTCCCGGGGGGCGGTCCGGGGGCGGCCCGGTGCAGTCCCGAGGGCGGCCCGGGGGGCGGCCCGGGGGCAGTCTCCGGGGCGGCCCGGGGGCCCGGGGGGCGGGTCCGGGGCGGCCCGGTGGCAGTCCCGAGGGCGGCCCGGGGGGGCAGTCCCCGGGGCGGTCCGGGGGCCGCTTCTCAGCCGCGCCCGGCGTGTCCCGCCTGTCCGCCGTGCCCGGCGTGTCCCGACATCGCGGCGAGCGCCTTGCCCGCCCCGCGGCGCCGTACGGCGCCCCGGTGTCCACGGCGCCGGGGTGAGCGCTCCCTGGCGTCGAGCTGGATCCAGATCCGGACCTCCGTGCCGCCGAGGACGGACGAGCCGATGCGCACGTCACCGCCGGTGGACTCGGCGAGTCTGCGGACGATGTCCAGTCCGAGGCCGGTCGAGCCGTCGGCGCCGGACCCCCGGCCCCGGGACATCGCCGCCCGGGGGTCGGGGATGCCGGGGCCCGCGTCGGAGACCAGGACGATCACCGCGTCCTCGCCGTTGTGGACGTCGACCGCGAACGCCGTGCCCTCCCGGGTGTGCCGGAACACGTTGCCGAGCAGCGCGTCGAGGGCGGCGGCCAGGTCGGCGCGGGTCACGGGTATGCGCACCGGGCGGTCCACCCCGGCCACCCGCCACTTGCGGCCCTCGTCCTCCGCGAGCGCCGACCAGAACCCCATCCGCTCCCGCACCACCTCCGCCGCGTCGCACCCGGCGCCGGGGCCGGCCGCCGCGGTCTGCGGCTTGGCCTCGCGGGCGGTGCGGATGATGGTGTCGACCTCCCGCTCCAACTGGGCGACCGCGGCCCGGGTCTGGTCCGCGGCCGGTCCCTCCCCGAGCGAGGCGGCGTTCAGCCGGAGCACGGTGAGCGGGGTGCGCAGCCGGTGCGAGAGGTCGGCCGCCAGCTCCCGCTCGTTGGCGAGGAGCTGGACGACCTGGTCGGCCATCGAGTTGAACGCGACCGCCGCGAGCCGCAGTTCGGTCGGCCCCTCCTCCGGCACCCGCGCCCCCAGCTTCCCCTCCCCCAGGTCGCTCGCGCCGTCGGCCAGGCGCTGCGCGGGCCGCACCATCCGGACGCCCAGCCGGTCGGCGACCGCGACCGAGCCGACGATCAGTGCCAGGCCCACCCCGGCGAGCACCGCCCACGCCGTGCCGACGCCGTTGCTGACCTCGGCGTCGGGGACGTACACCTCGACGACCGCGATCTGCGTGGAGCTGAGCGCGACCGGCTGGAGCAGCGCCGAACCGCCGGGCACGCGCGCGGTGGAGGCGCGGCCCACCTTCCGAGTGGCCTCGATGTCCTCGTCGGCGGCGCGCCGCCGCCCGATGTCCAGCGCGGCGGCGCCTTCCGCGGCCGGTAGGTGCACGGCCATCCCGTCGTCCGAGCCCGCGGAGGCGACGACGCGCTCCAGCTGGTCCCGGTCGGTGGTGATGGACAGCGCCGGCGCGATCGCCGCGGCCTCCCGCTCGGCGTTGGCGAAGGCGCGGTCGCGGGCCATCTCCTTGATGACCAGCCCGAGCGGTACCGCGAAGGCCACCACGACCATGGCGGTGACCGCGAGCGAGACCTTGACCAGCGCCCACCTCATCGGGTCGGCCCCGCTTCCCCGACCGGCGGCTCCAGCTTCACGCCGACCCCGCGCAGGGTGTGCAGATAGCGCGGCCGGGCGGCCGTCTCCCCCAGCTTCCGCCGCAGCCACGACAGATGGACGTCGATGGTCTGGTCGTCGCCGTACGACTGCTGCCACACCTCGGCGAGCAGCTCCCGGCGCGCCACGACCACCCCGGGACGGCCCGCGAGGAAGGCGAGCAGGTCGAACTCGCGGCGGGTCAGGTCGAGGCGCGCGCCGTCCAGTTCGGCCTGGCGGCGCAGCGGGTCGACCGTCAGCCCGCCGACCCGCAGCACGCTGTCCGGCGCGGCGTCGGCGCTGGCGGAGCGGGCCCGGCGCAGCACCGCGGCGATCCGCGCCGACAGGTGCTCGACGGAGAACGGCTTGGTCAGGTAGTCGTCCGCGCCCGCGTTGAGCAGCCGGACGATCTCCGCCTCGTCGTCCCTCGCGGTGGCGATGATGACGGGGACGTCGGTGATGCCGCGCAGCATCTTCAGGGCCTCGGACCCGTCGAGATCGGGCAGTCCGAGGTCCAGGATGACCACGTCGAAACGGAGGTGGGCGACCTCGCGCAGCGCCTCCAGCGCCGTACCCACGCTGCGCACGGTGTGCGCGGCGTCGGTCAGGTGCCTGATCAGCGCCGAGCGTACGAACTGGTCGTCCTCGACCACGAGCACACTTGCCATGCGCCGCACCGTACGCCATCCGGGCGACACCGGTCGGGGCCTGTGGATAACCGCCTGTGGATAACTCACCCCGGGTGTGCGCGGCCTGACGGGTGCGGCAGTATGGCCGCGATGTTCAGAGGACTCGTACACGTACTCGCCTGGTCGCTCGCCACCAGTGCCGCCGCCGCGCTGTCCTGGTGGGGCGTGCACACGATGCTCGCGGGCACGGTGTACGACCCGCCCCGCGCGCTGCCGGTCACGGCGGCCGACGCGACCGTGCGGGAGTCCGAGGCGCTGGCGACGTCGGCGAGCACGCGCCGCCCGGGGGCGTCGAAGAGCCCGGCCGACGCCTCGGGTTCATCCGGCTCGTCCGGTGCGTCCGGTTCATCTGACGGGTCGACCTCCTCCGCGCCGGGGACCGCGCCGCCCCCGTCCGCCTCGCCCCGGCCGTCGTCCTCCGCGCCCGCCGCCTCCCCGAGCGCCTCCGGCCAGGTCAAGAGCTACGACACCGACGGCGGCCGGGCGGTGTTCGACCTGCGGGACGACTACGCGACCCTGGTCTCGGCGACGCCGGGAGCGGGCTGGTCGATGCAGGTGTGGAAGACGGAGTCCTGGATCCGGGTGGAGTTCACCTCGGGCGCCGACCGGGTGTCGGTGTTCTGCACCTGGCACGACGGCCCGCCGCGGGTGGAGATCGGGTCGTACTGACCGGTCTTCGGGCGGCCGTGTCAGCGGAACACCGAGGGGGGCGGTGCCGGTGAGGCGACCGCGGCGGCGTCCGTGACGGCCGGGGCGCCGCCCGTGAAGTCGGTGAGCGTCCTGCCGTGTTCCACGCGCGCGGGGTGCGGGTCGGACGCGGCGCGGCGGGTGAGTTCCGCGACGGGCAGCGGCTGGTCGGCGGCGACCAGGACGGCGTTGCCGAAGCGTCTGCCGCGCAGCACCGCCGGGTCGGCGATCAGGGCGAGTTCCCCGAAACGGGCGGCGGCGGTGGCGATCTGGCCGCGCAGGTGCGCGAGCGGTGGTCCGTCGGCGAGGTTGGCGGCGTACACGCCGTCCGGGCGCAGGGCGCGGCGGACCTCGTCGAGGAACTCCGTGGAGGTGAGGTGGGCGGGGGTGCGGGCCCCGCTGAACACGTCGGCGACGACGAGGTCGGCCCAGCCGTCCGGCACCTTGGCGAGCCCCGCGCGGGCGTCCGCCGACCGCACCCGGACGCGGGCGTTGGCGGCGAGCGGCAGTTCCCGGCGGACCAGTTGGACGAGGGCGGCGTCGCGTTCGACGACCTGCTGGGTGGAGCGGGGCCGGGTGGCGGCGACGTAGCGGGCCAGCGTGAACGCGCCGCCGCCGAGGTGCACGGCGTGCACGGGTCTGCCGGGCGGGGCGGCGAGGTCGACGACGTGACCGAGGCGGCGCTGGTACTCGAAGTCCAGGTACGCCGGGTCGTCCAGGTCGACGTGGGACTGCGGGGCGCCGTCGATGAACAGCGTCCAGGCCCGCGCCCGGTCCCGGTCGGGGACCAGCTCGGCGAGCCCCCCGTCGACGGGCTCGACGACCGCGGCGCCGACCGCCCGCGCGCGCCGGGCGTTCCTGGACCTTCCCATCGGGTCATTGTCGCAGGGGGCGGGACGTGCCAGCGCGGGTCGGCCCCGGGGGCCTGCCCTCCGGCCTCCTCCGGAGGAGGGAGGAGCGGGGGCGGGCGACTCCCGACGCCGGTCGGCGGGTCGCCCGGGCTTGCGCGCGGAGCGGCGCGAGGAGGGCCGCCCCCGGCCCGCCGGAGGCGTCAGCGGCAGTTGTCCGCTGCCTCGATCAGGCGGGCCGCCTCACCCAGGGCGTGGCGGAGTATGGCCGGGTCGGTGGCGCTGTCGGCCTCGTCGGGCGGCAGCAGCCAGTCGGCGCCCGCCACGGGCGGTTCGGGGACGAGGCTCAGGCCGTGGCCGTCGGTCTGGGTGCAGACGCTGCCCGGGACGTCCCAGGCGTCCGCCGTACCGGGCGGGACCACGAAGCCGAGGGTGCCGCGGTCGTCGTCGTGCAGGACGGGGCCCACGGCGTCCACGGCGCCCCGCCGGAGGATGTCGACCGCTTCCAGGCCCTGCCGGGCCGGTACGGTCACGAGGTCACAGCCGGACGCCTCGGCAGCCGTGACCGTGACCGTCGCTGTCGCCGCGGCCGTCACCGTCGGGGTCGATCTCTCCATCCCGGCCTCCACCACGAAACCCTCCTTGGGCGAGCGGGCCGGGAGTCGGGCGGCTCCCGGTCCACCGGGTTCAACGCCCCACCGCGTCAACGGCTACGGCGGAAGTCCGCCGCAAAGGATGGCACTTCATGGCAGATCGTGGATGAGATATCCGATTTGTAGCCAAACACCGCGTGGCGGGTCCGGCACAGCAGGTACGTTCTTGCTCGCCGGAAACAGGGAGGTCATGCCAGCATCGGGGCGACTCGTCCATGGTCCGGCATGGTTCGACGGTTCGCACGAGAGGACCCGGCCATGGCGTCGTCAACGGTGACCTCGTCTCAGCCCGACCGGCCAGTCCGGCCCAACCTCGTCTTCCGCGGCCTGCGCGGCGGGCGCTCGCCCGCCGAGTTCGCGGCGGCGGTCCGCCGGGCGGCGCGTGAGATCGGTGAACGCGTGAGCTGTGACGCGCGTTACATCGGCCGGGTGGAGTCGGGCGAGATCCGGTGCCCGAACTACGCGTACGAACGGGTATTCCTGCACATGTTCCCCGGCCGTACGCTCACCGACCTGGGCTTCGCGCCCCGCTCGTCCGTACGCGGACGCGGCGCGCGCACCGCTCCGGAGGCGCCCCCCGTGCACCCCACGAGCCCGCCGGACGTCATCAGTGAGACGCATGAGGACTGTGAGCCGTATGACAGACAGGACCTGTACGGCCCACAGGACCCGTACGGCACCGCAGACCCGCACCGCCCGCCGGGCGGGGGCGCGCCGCGGGGCCCGTACGACACGCACGACGACCACGAGGAGAGCGACGTGCTGCGTCGCGCATTCATGACCGGCGGTGGCGCCACGGTGGCCGCCGCCTCGCTGGGCCCGTTCGGGCTCACCTTCGACGCCGCCGCCGTGGAACGTCCCGCGGGGCGCGCCGGGGCGAGCGAGGCGAGCGCGCTGGAGGAGACCGTGCGCCGGATCCGGCTGCTCGACGACCGACACGGCGCGGACGGCCTCTACCGGCGCGCGGCGGCCCCGCTCCGCGCCGCCTTCGCGCTCCTGGACGCCGGTACGACCCGGCAGACGACCGCCGACCGGCTGCACTCCGGCGCCGGTGAACTGGCCATCTCGGTGGGCTGGCTCGCCCATGACTCCGGCCGCTTCGACGACGCCCGCTCGCACTACGCCGAGGCCCTCGCGACCGCCCGGATGACCGGGGACGCGGGGCTTGAGGCGCACGCCTTCTGCAACACGGCGTTCCTCGCGCGGGACACCGGCCGCCCCCGGGAGGCGGTCCGCGCGGCGCAGGCCGCCCAGCGCATCGCGCGCCCGCTGGGCTCGGACCGGCTGATGTCCCTGCTGGCGCTGCGTGAGGCGGGCGGCTGGGCGGGGCTCGCCGACCGCGCCGGATGCGAGCAGGCGCTCGTGCGGGCGCAGGCCCTCTTCGCGCGGGGCCGCTCGGACGCCGACCCCGAGTGGATGACCTTCTACGGCGAGGCCGAGCTGGAGGGCCTGGAGGCGCAGTGCTGGTCCGTGCTGGGCGACTGGCCGCGCGCGGCCCGGCACGCGCGGCGGGCGGCGCGGCTCCAGGACCCGCACTTCACCCGCAACATCGCCCTCTACACCGCCGAACTGGCGGACGACCTGGCGCGCGGTGGACGCCCGGACGAGGCGGCGGAGGCGGGGATGCGGGTGCTGGACCTCCTGGACCAGGTGCAGTCGTCCCGGGTGCAGGCGATGCTGGCGGGCACGGCCCGGGTGCTGCTGCCGCACCGGGGGACCTCGGAGGTGTCGGAGTTCCTGGCACGCCACGGGGTGCCGCGCCAGGTGCCGCGCCAGGGGTGAGTCCGGGGCCGCCCCACGTCACGTGAGGCACCTCACGTCGGGCCAGGTCACGCGACCATGTGACCGACGTCGTTCCACGTTTCGAGAGCGGGCTCCCCGTAGGCCCACCCCAGCACCGACAGGCTGGTGGGGTTCAGCCGGATCCGGGCGGCGAAGCCGAGCGGGAGCCCCAGCCACCGCGCCGCGATCGACCGCAGGATGTGCCCGTGGGCGAAGACCAGCGCGTCGCCCTCCAGCCCCCGCGCCCAGGAGACCACGGCGTCCGCGCGGGCGGTCACCTCGGCGAGGCCCTCCCCCTCGGGGACCCCGTCCCGCCATATCAGCCACCCCGGCCGGACCGCCTGGATGTCGTCGGGCGTCAGCCCCTCGTAGGCGCCGTAATCCCACTCCATCAGGGCGTCCCAGCAGGTCGCGCGGTCACCGAACCCGGCCAGCTCGCACGTCTCGCGCGCGCGGGACAGCGGGCTGGTGCGCACCTCGACGCCGGGCAGTCCGTCGTGCGGCGCCCGGTGCAGCCGCTCACCGAGGAGCTTCGCGCCCCTTCGCCCCTCCTCCAGGAGGGGGACATCGGTCCTGCCGGTGTGCTTGCCGGAGAGCGACCACGCGGTCTGTCCGTGCCTGGCCAACAGGATGCGCGGTGCCATGAGCGACCTTCTCGGGTAAACGGGAGGCGTAACCCCTCCATCATCGCGCACGCTGTGCTGGGGCAACCCGCAGGGCGATCTCTGCGTCTCTCAGGGCCGAGGCACCCCCGCCGGGCGTGCACGTACACCGTAAAGTGGGCGACCGGCCGTTTGGCGCCGCGCGACGAGAAGGGGGAGGGCGATCGGATGCCGCACGCCGAGACACCGGGCACCGAGGCGACCGGTCGGCTCCGGCTGCGCTGGTGGACCGAGCTGCCGCTCATCCTCCTGGTCTACGCCTGCTACTCGGCTGGCCGACTCCTGGCCCGCGGCGACGTCTCCTCCGCGGTGGACCACGGGCTGACGATCCTGAAGGTCGAGAAGGTGCTGCGCATCAACGCGGAGCACCCGCTGAACCGGCTCTTCACGCGGGAGGCGTGGCTCGGCGTACCGGCGGACTTCTGGTACGCCTCGCTGCACTACGTCGTCACGCCCCTGGTGCTGGTGTGGCTCTTCCACTCCCGGACCGTCCGGTACCGGGCGGCCCGCACCTGGCTGATGACGTCGACGTTCATCGGCCTGATCGGCTTCACCCTGCTGCCGACCTGCCCGCCCCGGCTGCTCGACGCCGGGCACGGCTTCGTGGACACGATGGCCCAGTACAGCTCGTACGGCTGGTGGGGCGGTGAGGCCAGCGCGCCGCGCGGGCTGGGCGGGCTGACGAACCAGTACGCGGCGATGCCGAGCCTGCACGTGGGCTGGGCGCTGTGGTGCGGCGTGATGCTGTGGCGGTACAGCGGCAACCGGCTCGGGCGGATCGCGGGCGTGGTCTACCCGCTGGTGACCACGATCGTGGTGATGGGCACCGCCAACCACTACTTCCTCGACGCGGCGGCGGGCGCCGCCGTGATGGGCGTCGGGCTGCTGCTGACCCCGCTGGTGACGCGGACCGCGCAGCGGGTGCGGGGCTGGCTGGTGGCGCGGATCGCACCGGCCGCCCAGGGCTCCGGCGGCGCTCCCGCCTCCGTTGTCAGTGGCGGATGCCAGACTTCGGCGGGTGAACGAATTCCACGGCAGCGCGAGTCGCGGCTCACAGCCGGAGCCGAGCCTGGTGCCGCCCCCGCGGACGCGGGGGACGGGGCTCCGGCACCGGCTCGCTGAGCTGCGCGGTCCGGACGTACCGGCGAAGGCACTGGACGCACGCGCCCTCGCGGCGCTGGCCGCCAACCCCGGGTGCAGACGGCGCGCGATCCTCGACGGCGCCGGGGTGGACAAGGCACGGCTGGCGGGCGCGCTGGGCTCGCCGTCCGGTTTCGGACAGTCCCAGTTCGCCTTCATGCGGGGCAACGCGTTCGAGGCGCGGGTCAAGGCCGACGGCGGCGCGGAGCTGCTGCGGCTCGCCCGGGAGCGGCTCGACCCGGGCGCCGAGCCGTCCGCCGCCGCGAGCGTGCCCGACCTGTCGGCGTCCGGCCCGCAGGGGCGTGCCGCGCGGACGGCGCTGGCGCTGCGCGAGGCCACCGTGGCGGGCGGCTGGACGCTCCTCGACCACCCGATGCTGGCCCTGGAGGTCGCCGGGTCCCCGGCGTTCCTGGAGCCGGACGCGGTGGTGGTGCACCCGGACGGCCGGTGGACGGTCGTGGAGATCAAGTCGTTCCCGATGCTGGACGGTTCGGCGGACCCGGCGAAGGTGGGCGCCGCGGCCCGGCAGGCGGCGGTGTACGTGCTGGCGCTTGAGGAGGTCGCCGCCCGTCTCGACCCGCCCGCGCGCGTGGGCCACCGCGTCCTGCTGGTCTGCCCGAAGGACTTCTCCAACCTGCCCGCCGCCTCCGCCGTCGACGTCCGCAAGCAGCGCGCGGTCACCCGCCGCCAGCTGGACCGGCTGACCCGCATCGAGGAGATCGCGGACGGCCTGCCCGAGGGCGTCTGCTTCTCCCCCGACCTGCCCGCGGAGCGGCTCACCCACGCGGTGGAGTCGGTCCCGGCGACGTACACCCCGGAGTGCCTGTCCGCCTGTGAGCTGGCGTTCCACTGCCGTGACCGGTCCCGCGCGGACGGCGCGGTGACCACCCTGGGCCGCCCGGTCCGCGCCGAGCTGGGCGGCCTGACCACGGTCGGGGACGTGCTGGCGGCGGCCCGCGGCGAGCGCGGCGACCCCGACGACCCGGCGGTGGCGGCGCTGCGCCGCGCGGCACGGCTGCGCGCCGAGGCCCTCGACGGGCGTGCCGACGCCGTCGGAGGGGCGGCCGTATGTCGCTGATCACCACCCTGGCCCGGCTGGAGGCCGTCGACACCGGCCGCGCGCAGCCCGCCGCCACCGTCCGGCACCGGCACCTGTCGGAGCGGCCCCTGGTGTTCGTGCCGCTCACCACCGCCGGTGAGGCCGGGGCGCCGCTCGGCGCGCTGGTCGGCACCGACCGCGACGCGCCCCGCCTCCTGGCCGTCCCGCAGCCCCGCGACCGCGACCTGCGCTTCGCGTTCCTCGCCGAGCTCGCCGACGTCGTGCTGCCCTACGTCGACGGGTTCGCCGACGTGGTGGAGGCCGCCGAGCGCACGGAGACCGACCCGGAGACCGGCAAGCGGGTCAAGGTCGAGGTGGAGCTGTGCGCGGACGCCCCGCAGCTGGTCGTGCCGAGCCGCGCGGGCCTGGACTTCGTACGGCTCCTCGGCCGCTCCATGCGCTTCCGCCGCACCGCCGAGCAGGACCCCGAGAACCCGCACCCGGCGCCCCCGCGGGTGCCGCTGCTGGGCCGCTGGCTGACCCACTACGGCGAGCGGGCCCGCGTCCCCGGCTCCTCGCTGCTGCTCGCCCTCACCGACGTGCTGTCCCGGCACTGGGCGACCGGCCAGTCCACCCTGGAGGACCAGCACCTGGGCGCCCTGCTCGCCTGGATCGACCCGCCGCCGGGCGGATCCGGCGCCGAGGCGGCGCTGCGCGCCGAACTCGGCCGGGACGCCGACGGCCAGCTGGTGTGCCCGCCCGCGGGCCCCGCCACCGACCCGGCGTTCGACAACCGGCTGCTCGCCCCCGCCATCGAGCGCTACGACCGCGCGCGCACCGCCTTCGCCGCCGCCGAGGACGGCCTGGAGGCCGACGACCGGCTGGGCGCGGTCACCGCCGCCGAGCAGGAGGTCCGCGCCCTGGTCGCCAGGGTCACGCGTCCGACGTGGGACGCGGTGTGGCGCGGCCTCGACCTGCTGCGGGAGCTGCCCGAGGGGGCGCGGGTCGAGGAGCGGTGGACCCGCGACCGCTGGTCGTTCACCGGCCACCGCGACCGGGTCCTGGCGGGCGAGCCCCCGCAGCCGCGCCGCGACGACGCGGTGACCGCGGCGAACAAGCTCGCCACGCGCGAGCGCGAGCAGGCCCGTCTGGAGGCACAGGAGGCGTTGGACGACCCGCTGGTGATGGCCGGGCGGCGGCTGTCCGGGGAGGCGTTCGCGGGGGAGGTCGTGGACGTCGTCATGGCCTACAGCGAGGGCAAGCGCCCCGCCCCGCGCCCCCTGGTGACGGTCCGCACCGACGACCGGCCGCAGCTGGCCGAGCGGCTGAAGGCGTACCGCTCGCTGGGCGGCCGGCCGCAGGCGGCGGAGTTCGTCGGCCACACCGGGGACGGGGCGCTCGTGCTGCGCGTGCTGGACAAGATGGGCCGCGGCAAGGAGCCGGAGCCCGGGTCGGTACCGGAGAAGGGCGACCGGATCTGCTTCACCCTCTTCGAGCACGAGCAGCGCGGCGGCCCGAAGCTGCCCGACCCGGAGGACACCCCGTGGACCCACGGCGGCCCGCCCGGCGAGGCGGCGTCGGAACCCGCGGACCCGACGACCGAGGAGGACGTGCTGTGACGACGACGGCCTTCGACCCGGGCGCCGAGGCCGCCCGCGCCACCGCCGCGATCCTCGCGGACACCCTGCACGGCCCCGACCGCGGCGTGGTCGTCGACTCCCCGCCGGGCGCGGGCAAGTCCACGCTCGTCGTCCGCGCGGCGTTGGAGCTGGCCGACGCCGGGCGCCCGCTGATGGTGGTCGCGCAGACCAACGCGCAGGTCGACGACCTGGTGGTGCGGCTGGCGGAGAAGAACCCCGACCTGCCGGTGGGCCGACTGCACAGCAGCGACGCCGACCCGTACGACAAGGCCCTCGACGACCTGCCGCAGGTCCGCAAGTCGGCGAAGGCGGGCGACCTCACGGGGCTGCCGGTGGTGATCTCCACGGCGGCGAAGTGGGCGCACGTGAAGACCGACGAGCCGTGGCGGCACGCGATCGTCGACGAGGCGTACCAGATGCGTTCGGACGCCCTGCTGGCCGTGGCCGGTCTCTTCGAGCAGGCGCTGTTCGTGGGCGACCCCGGCCAGCTCGACCCGTTCTCCATCGTCGGCGGCGAGCAGTGGGCGGGCCTCTCGTACGACCCGTCGGCGTCCGCGGTGACCACCCTGCTGGCGCACAACCCGGGCCTGCGCCAGCACCGTCTCCCGGTGTCCTGGCGGCTCCCGGCGTCGGCGGCGCGGCTGGTGTCGGACGCGTTCTACCCGTACACGCCGTTCCGCAGCGGCACCGACCACGGCGACCGGCGCCTCACCTTCGCCGCCCCGTCGGACGGCTCCGCCCCCGACCGGGTCATCGACGAGGCCGCGGCGTCGGGCTGGGGCCTGCTGGAGCTGCCCGCCCGGCACACGCCCCGCACGGACCCGGAGGCGGTGCGCGCGGTGGCGACGGTGGTCCGGCGGCTCCTGGACCGGGAGGGCGCGGCGCACTCCGAGCGCGCCCCCGCCGCGACCCCGCTCACCGCCGACCGGGTCGCCGTCGGCACGGCACACCGCGACCAGGCGGCGGCGGTCCGCGCGGCCCTGGCCGACCTGGGCGTGCCCGACGTGACCGTCGACACGGCGAACCGGCTCCAGGGCCGCGAGTTCGACGTCACGGTGGTCCTGCACCCCCTGTCCGGCCGCCCCGACGCGACCGCGTTCCACCTGGAGACCGGCCGCCTGTGCGTCCTGGCCTCCCGCCACCGCCACGCCTGCGTCGTCGTCTGCCGCGCGGGCGTCACCGACCTCCTCGACGACTACCCGTCGACGGAACCGGTCCAACTGGGCACGCTCGTGAAGTTCCCGGACGGCTGGGAGGCCAACCACGCGGTCCTGGCACACCTGGCCCAACACCGGGTGGTGTGGCGGCCGTGACCGACGCGGCGGACGCCGGACCGAGCGCGGCCCCTCGCCGGAAGGAGTCCGGCAAACGCCGCCGGAGGCGGCCAAAGGAAACAGCCCGGACGGCTGGGAGGCCAACCACGCGGTCCTGGCACACCTGGCCCAACACCGGGTGGTGTGGCGGCCGTGATCAGAACGTCCGGCGGCCATGACGATCCGGCGGCCCTCTTGCGCGGGCGCGGGACAATGGACGGTGGCCCGTCGGCAGGCGGTGCCGTCGGAACCGTACGAGGAGGAGTAGACATGGCGGAGCCCACGCCGCGTCGGAACGAACCGCGGCTACGCCCCGCGCCCCTGCTCTTCGAGCCCGCGCAGGCGGCCTCCGACCCGGAGCACTTCTTCGACCTGGAGTCGATCGACGATCCGCGCGCGCTGCTGACGCGGGCGACGGAGCTGACGCAGGCGTTCCGGGCGGCGGCCGACCGCGCGGTGGAGTTCCAGGCGATGGCGGCGGCCCAGCTCGCCGACCCGCGCCGGTTCGACCGGCTGACCGCGGCGGACATCGCCGAGCGGGCCGACTGGACCGAGGACTACGCGAAGAAGATGGTCGAGTTCGGCCGGGACCTGCTCCGCGGCGGCGGTGAGGGCCAGAGTCCCGACACGGTCTGAGCGGGAGGCGCGCACTCTACCCGTCCGCCCCCGCCACTGTCCCGGCTTCCGATGACTCCGCGGAGCCGGCTGTTCACAGCCGGTAGATGTATCCACCATGAGCAGCACTCTGATCACCCCGGACGGAACCGCCTGGCTCGCCTCCGCAGGAACGTATCCGCGCGGCAGCGCCGTGCTGCCCTGCGGTGCCGCCTTCGACGTGGTGAGCGCGCCCGCCCTGTTCGGGCGCCGGATGCTGGACCGGCTGTGGCAGGAGGGCCCGGGCTCGGGGCCGGTCGCGGCGTTCCGCGGCCGGATGCTGCTGTTCGCCGCGCCCGGCACGGCCCAGCGGCTGCCCGCGCTGCTCGCCTGGGAGGAGTGGGGCGGCCGTACGGCGGCCGTACCGCCGCTGCTGTGCCACGGCACCGGCGACTCGGTGACCGTCCCGGCCCCGGCGCCCGCGCCCGACGGCTCCGGGGCGCGCTGGGTGGTCGCCCCCGACACCCGGGAGCCCTGGCTGCCCGGCCCGGAGATCCTGCTCTGGTCGGCGGTCAGGGCGGCCCGCGCGACCGCGCGTTTATCGATTTCGCACCCCGCCGACCAGGGTGCTAAGGTCTACGACGTCAGCAGGCGCCGCTAGCTCAGTTGGTTAGAGCAGCTGACTCTTAATCAGCGGGTCCGGGGTTCGAGTCCCTGGCGGCGCACGACAACGAAAGGCCCCTCGCGAGAGCGAGGGGCCTTTCGCCGTAGCCGTGGCCCACGCCCCTCACGCCGCGCTGATCCTCACCGTCCACGCCCCCGTCGCCGTCCGCCCCTCCACCGCCACCCGCACGCCCTCCCCGGGCACGGTGAAGGTCTCCCCGAGGGCGACCGGGGCGTCCGCGAGGGGCGGGTAGACGGAGTTCTCCCAGCACGCCTCGGTGCGCGGGTGGGCGTCGACCACCTGGACCGGCCCGTCGCCGGACTCGGCGCCGCTGTGCACGCGGTACACCAGGACGCCCGCCCGGCAGCCCGACCGGTCGTTGCCCAGCGGGGCGCGGGCCTCGAAGGCGAGGGCGCGGTCCGGCCCCGTACGCACCACCGCGAGCTTCGTCCCCCGGCCCAGCCCGAAGGCGGGCGCCCCCGCGGCACCGGCGACCGGCACGCCGGGCCCCGCCCCGAGCGGCTCCAGCGTCAGCCGCGAGACACCCTTCCCGCTCCCGCGGCCGAGCGGCAGGCACACCACCTGCCATGGTTCCAGCCACCCCAGCTTCCACTTGTGCCAGGCGAACAGGTCCGGGGCGAGTCCGAACTGGCTGCCCATCAGGTCCCAGTCGCCGACGTAGGTGTCCCAGTCGCCGGTGCCGTCGACCGGCCGGTGGTAGAGGTCGGGGAGGTCGAAGACGTGCCCGGTCTCGTGGGCGAGGACCAGCCGGTCCGGCGGATGGTTCTCGAACACGGTGACGACCCGCCGGATCGCGGCGCCGTCCGCGCGCAGCGGCATGTCCAGGTTGACGACCTTCGTGGCGTCGGAGTCGACGCCGGGCGCGTCCGGGTCGGCGACGAAGTACACGACGTCGTAGCGGGAGAAGTCCACCCGGTCGTCGGCGGCGGCGAGGGCGTCGCGCAGGTAGGCGGCCCGGTGCTCGGGGCTCCAGTCGCGCTGTATGGCGTACGCGGTGGACGGGCGCGGCATCCGGATCCACCGCCGCAGCGGGTGGGGGCGCAGGGTGAACCTGCCGTAGGAGGCGTGGGCGAAGAAGCGGCTGGTGGCGGGGAAGTGGTCGGCGGCCAGTTGCCGGGGCGTCAACCGGGGCCGGGAGTCCGGGAAGGAGAGGAAGACCATCACCGCGTCCGCCACCCGGCTCGGGCGCGGATAGGCGGCGTTCCAGGTGTCGAGGCCCTCGGAGTGGTGGGCGTCGGTGCGGGGCAGCGCGCAGGGGGCGGCCTCCAGAGGCTCGGCCACGGACGGATCGGTGGCGACGGAGGTGGCGGCGAGCGCGGACAGAGTGGTGAACACGGCGGCGGTACTGCGCAGTCGGGGCCGCAGCGCCGCACGCCCGAGCCCCTTGAGCACGGCCCGCGTGCGCGCGGTGAACCCGGCGCGCCCACGCGGTCCCGGGCGCGCGGTGAACCACGTGCGCCCGTGCGGTCCCGTCCGTCCGTCGGGCCCGGTGCGTTCCCCGTGGGGAAGCTGAGGTGGCGGCGGTACGGGCACCTGCACGGGGACCTCCGGATGCGGTTCAGGGGACTCCGCATCCACCCTGTGTGACTTTATGGTTGTACGCCCTGTTTGCCTGCATCAGATGAGTGAGGGAGGGTATGTCCGACGCCAACACCCCCGGCCGCTCACGGAACGTCACAATCCGGCACGGCAGGATCGAAGCCGTCCCGGCGTGGGCAGAAACGATCTGTCAGAAGTACGGTGTCGTCCGCGACACTGGACGGGCACGGGACAGTGGCTGCACGGCCAGGGCCCCAACCCCTATGATCGGCACACTTTCCTGACCGTTTCCTGCCGGATTTCCTCGGGGATTTCCTGCCGGACAGAGGTCGACCAGCGACCGACCGGAACAAGTGCACTGCGGGAGCGAGCGGTGAGCGGAACGTCCGAAGGGCCGACGCCCGCGGCAGACCTCATCGGGCCAGCCGTGACAGAAAGTAACGACAAGGCGCCTCCTGGTACCGGCTCCGGGGCCGCAGCGGCGCCGCCGTTCCGGTCGGCGTTCGCGACCGCGCCGCTGGCGATGGCCGTCGTCGACCGCGAGGGCCTGGTGGTCAGCGCCAACGACGCCTTCGGGGAACTGCTCGGCACCGGCCGGGAGCCGCTGGCCGGGCGGATCGCCGCCGACCTGGTCGACCTCTCCGCCGACCCGCGCGCCTGGCACGCGTACCGCGAGGTGCTCCGCGGGCGGCAGGCCAGGCTGCGCTGCTCGCGGCGGATCACCCTCCCCGACGGCCACGCGGTCTGGGTGCGGGTGACGGTCTCGCCGCTGCCCGAGGGCGTGCTGCTGTCCGTCGCCGACATCAGCGCCCACCGGGATCTCCAGGCCAGACTCCGGCACTTGCAGATGCACGACCCGGTGACCCGACTGCCCAACCGCGCCCTGTTCTTCGAGCGGCTGTCGGCCGCCGTCGAGTCGGGCGCCTACGAGCGCGGCGGCACCGGCCGGATCGGCCTGTGCTACCTGGACCTCGACGGCTTCCAGGCGGTCAACGACACCCACGGCCACCGCGTCGGCGACCGGCTGCTGGCCGCCGTGGCCGAACGCCTCACCCGCTGCGCCGGACAGGCCGCGCACCCCCGCGCCAGCGCTCCGCTGGTGGCACGGCTCGGCGGGGACGAGTTCGCGCTCCTGGTGGAGGGCTCCACCGGCACCGAACAGCTGGCGGACCTGGCCGAGTCGGCGCTCACGGCGCTCCAGCGGCCCTTCGACCTGGTGGGCCAGCGGCTGTCCGTGTCGGCGTCGATCGGCGTGGTGGAACGCCGGGCCGCGGGCTCCACGGCGACGGGGCTGATGCAGGCCGCGGACACGACGCTGTACTGGGCGAAGGCCGACGGCAAGGCCCGCTGGACGCTCTTCGACCCCGAACGCAACGCGCACCGCATGACCCGCCAGGCCCTCGCCTCCACGCTCCGCCCGGCGATCGACCGGGGCGAGTTCGTGCTGGAGTACCAGCCGCTGGTCGGGATGGCCGACGGGCGGCTGAGCGGTGTCGAGGCGCTGGTCCGCTGGGACCACCCGCAGTTCGGCGTCCTGACCCCGAACCGGTTCATCGCCCTGGCCGAGGAGGACGGCGCGATCGTGCCGCTCGGCCGCTGGGTACTGGCCACCGCCTGCCGGCAGGCCCGCCGCTGGCAGGTCGACCGCCCCGACGAGCCTCCACTGTTCGTCAGCGTCAACGTGGCGGTCCGCCAGGTGTGGGACTCCGACCTGGTGGCGGACGTGGCGGAGATCCTCGCCGAGACCGGCCTCGCCCCGCACCTGCTGCAACTGGAGCTGACGGAGTCGGCGGTCATGGGCTCCGCGGGCCGCCCCCTCCAGGTCCTCAAGGCGCTCAGCGAGATGGGCGTGCGCATCGCCATCGACGACTTCGGCACCGGCTACTCGAACCTGGCCTACCTCAGCCGCCTCCCCGTGAACGTCCTCAAACTGGACGGCTCGTTCGTGAAGGGCTTCCAGTACGAGGGTGACGGGGCCGCCGGTGACGGCGCTGGCGCGGACGAGGTCATCGTCGAGGCGATGATCCAGCTGGCCCACCGGCTGGGGCTGACCGTGACCGCGGAGTGCGTGGAGACGTCGTCCCAGGCGACCCGGCTGCGGCACATCGGCTGCGACACCGGGCAGGGCTGGCTGTACTCCCGCCCGGTGTCACCGGAGCGCATCTCCGAACTGCTGCGCCCGCCGGTCGGTCAGCCCGCGGTGGGCAGCCCGTAGGCGTCGGCGACGAGCGCGTAGGACCGCAGGCGTACGTCGCCGCTGTGCGCGTTGGCGGTGATCATCAGCTCGTCGGCGCCGGTGCGCTTCTGCAGGTCGTCGAGCCCGGCGCGGACCTGGTCCGGGGTGCCGTGCACGACGTTGGCGTTCCAGGAGCTGACGAACTCCCGCTCCATGGGCGTGAACGCGTACGCCTCCGCCTCCTCCGGCGTCGGCACGAGCCCCGGTCGGCCGGTGCGCAGCCGCACCATGCTCAGCGCGGCGGCGAGCACCTGGCGCCGGGCCTCGGCCTCGTCCTCGGCGGCGAGCGCGGAGACGCCGATGAGGGCGTACGGCTCGTCGAGCACGGCGGACGGGCGGAACGTCTCGCGGTAGAGGTCGAGCGCCGGGATGGTGTTCTGCGCGGAGAAGTGGTGGGCGAAGGCGAACGGCAGCCCCAGCAGCCCCGCGAGCCGGGCGCTGAACCCGGAGGACCCGAGCAGCCAGACCGGCGGCCGGTGCGGGGACTGCACCCCGCCCGGGGAGGTGGCCTGCACCGGACCGGGAACGGCGTGGACGCGCCGGTACGGGTGCCCGTCCGGGAAGTCGTCGTCGAGGAACCGGGTCAGCTCGGCGAGCTGCTCCGGGAAGTCGTCGGCGCCCTCGTTCAGCCGGTCGGTGCGCCGCAGCGCGGCGGCGGTGGCCCCGTCGGTGCCGGGCGCCCGCCCGAGCCCCAGGTCGATCCGCCCCGGCGCCATGGCCTCCAGCGTCCCGAACTGCTCCGCGATCACCAGGGGCGCGTGGTTGGGCAGCATGACCCCGCCCGAACCGAGCCGGATGCGGTCGGTGTGGGCGGCGAGGTGGGCGAGGATGACGGCGGGCGAGGACGAGGCGACGCCGGGCATGGAGTGGTGTTCGGCGACCCAGTACCGGTGGAAGCCGCGCCCCTCCGCGAGCCGGGACAGCTCCACGCTGGTCCGCAGCGCGTCGCTCGCGGTCCGCCCGGCCCCCACGGTGACCAGGTCCAGTACGGAGAGGGGTACGGGGGCGTCCCCCCGCGCGGTGCCCCGGATCTCTTCCACGGTGGGGTGCCTCCTGCTGCGTCGGATGGGGTGTTCGGCCCCGGTGCCAACAGGGGGTGGGGAGTCGTTATTCCTGGCGGAGGGAACGCAGGAGGGCGGCGAAGGCGGGCGCCGGGAAGGCGAGGACCGCGCGAGCGGGGGCCTTCGAGTCCCGGACGGCTACACCATCGCGGCCGTCACGTCCGAGGACTCGTCCAGGTCGGAGGGGATGACCCGCAGGGTCACCTCCTCCCCTTCCGAGGACTCCAGCAGCCGACCAAGCCGCGCCTGCTGGGCGGCGCGGTCCGGATGTGCGTCTCCGCCCCGGCTGGGGTACGGTGAGGACACGCCGGTCGGCGGGGCGGAAGTCCTCCAGGCCGGTGGTGCGTTGGTGGTCCAAGTCAAGACGCCCCACTTCCTGTGGGGAGATGCAGGTGCAAGCCCTGCCCGGCGCTCTGGACGAACAGGACGAACCCCGGTTCCGGGTACGGAACCGGGGTTCGTTTCGTGTTCGCGGGGGTCAGACCACCTGGACCAGGGGCTCGCGGGTGAACAGGGCGCCCAGGCGGGGCGCGTTCACCCGGCGGTCCGCCAGGCGCAGGGCCTCCCAGACCGTCACCTGGTTGGCCGTCAGGACCGGCTTGCCCAGTTCCTTCTCGACGGCCGGGACGTGCGCCGCCGTGTGCAGGGCCGTGTCGGGCAGCAGCAGCGCCTCCGCCTCCGGGTGGTCCGCCGCGCGGGCCAGCGCCAGCACCTCCGCCTCGCCCCAGGTGCCGACCTCCGCCGCGGTGATGACGCCGGAGCTGTGCACGGCGACGACCTCCAGGCCGCCGGTGCGCAGGAAGTCGGCGAACAGCAGGGCCACGTCCTCCGGGTAGGTCGCGCCGACCGCGACCCGCCGCACACCCAGTTCCCGTACCGCGTGCACGAAGGCGAAGGACGTCGAGGACGCCGCCATGCCCGCCGTCCGGGCCAGCGCGCGGACCTGTTCGTGGGCGCCCTCCCAGCCGTGCACGAAGCTGCCGCTGGTGCAGGCCCACACCACGGCCTCCGCCCCGGTGAGCCGGAGCTCCTCGACCCCGGCCGCGAGGCGCTCGGGGGAGCCCATCTCGCGCAGGGCGTCCACCCGGTGCGCGTCCTCGCCGATGTCGGTGTGCACCAGGTCCACCCGGATGTCGCTGCCCAGCAGCTGTTCGATGCGCGGATAGTCGTCCTCGGCGGAGTGGCCCGGGTAGAGGAATCCCAGTGCTGTCATGTCCAGCCTTCCCTACGTCGTCAGTCCGGCGCTTCGGGTACCTCCGGCGCCGTCGGTACGTCCGGTACCTCCGGCAGGGCGGAGCCGCCGCGCGCCGCCGGGTCCGTCAGCGCCTGGTACGGCCCCACGGCACGGGTACCCAGTCGGCGCAGCGCCGCCCACATCGTCACTTGGTTGGCCGAGATCACCGGTATCCGCAGCTCCGCCTCCAACTGCGGGATCACGTCGTACGTGGGCAGGTTGGTGCACGAGATGAACAGGGCCTGCGCGGCGCCGGGGCCGCGCACCGCCCGCCGGGCCATGCCGGCGACCTCCCGGTACGGGACCTTCCAGATGTGCCGGGTCAGGCCCATGAACGCGCACCCCGAGACCGTGACCCCGGCCTGCGCCACGTACGCCTCCAGGGACCGGGTCACGGAGACGGTGTACGGCGTGACCAGCGCGATCCGGCGTACGCCCAGCTCGGCCAGCGCCTCCAGGAGGGCGCCGGAGGTGGTCACCGCGGGCACCGTGCCCGCCCGCACCATCGCCTCGCACATCGCGCGCTCGCCCGCGAGCCCGCCGACGAAGCTGCCGGAGGTGCAGGCGTAGGCGACGACCTCGGGGCTGACGGTGATCAGGGTGCGCACCGCCTCGCCCAGCGTCTCGTGCTCGCTGACCAGCCGGGCCAGGTCCAGGCTCACCTCCACCGGGACGTACGGGGTGCGGGTGACGTGCAGGGAGACCTCGTCCGGCACCCAGCGCCACAGCTCGCGGTCGAGCGCGAAGTCGAAAGGGGCCACGACGCCGACTCCCCGCTGGGGACCGGGCCCGCCGAGAAATGTAAGGTCCATAGCCACGCACCGGCCTTTACACTGCGAAGTGGGACCGCGACGGACCGTGCGCGACGGCCGTGTTGACGAAGCTAGGTGCCGGTGCGAGCGTGGTCAATCCGCTCGCGTCACCACCCGGTCAACACCTGGTTAACGTCGTCGCAAGCCGCTGCCCGACTAGCGCGGAGACACTGCTGCCGATGCCCCTCCCCACCCTCCTCGTCCTGGACGCCGAACCGCCTCCCCGCCTCGGACGGCTCACCGGCCGGGTCCGGGTCGAGCACGCGGACGAGGCCACGCTCGCCGACCGGCTGCCGTCGGCCGACGTGCTGCTGGTGTGGGACTTCACCTCGCACGCCGTGCGCGAGGCATGGCCCGGCGACGGACCCAGGCCGCGCTGGGTGCACACGGCGAGCGCGGGCGTGGACCATCTGATGTGCCCGGAACTGGCCGCGTCGGACACCGTGGTGACCAACGCCCGCGGCGTCTTCGACCAGCCCATCGCCGAGTACGTCGCCGCGCTCGTCCTCGCCATGGCGAAGGACCTGCCGCGCACCTGGGAACTCCAGCGGGCGCGGACCTGGCGCCACCGGGAGAGCCGGAAGGTCGCCGGGACACGCGCGGTGGTGGTCGGCTCGGGGCCGATCGGGCGGGCGATCGTGGCCGTGCTCAAGGCGCTCGGCGTCACCACGGCCCTGGTCGGCCGTACCCCGCGTACCGGCGTCCACGGGCCGCAGGACCTGGACCGGCTGCTGGCCCGCGCGGACTGGGTGGTCGCGGCGGCACCGCTGACCGACGACACGCGCGGCATGTTCGACGCCCGGCGGTTCGGGGTGATGCAGCCGTCCGCGCGGTTCGTCAACATCGGCCGCGGGGGACTCGTCGACGCGGAGGCGCTCGCGGAGGCGCTGGCCAAGCGGTGGATCGCGGGGGCCGCGCTGGACGTGTTCGAGCGGGAGCCGCTGCCGCCCGACAGCCCGCTGTGGGACGTGCCGGAGCTGATCGTCTCCCCGCACATGAGCGGGGACACGGTCGGCTGGCGGGACGAACTCGGCACCCAGTTCGTGGAGATGTACGAGCGGTGGGAGAGGGGCAGGCCGCTGCCGAACGTCGTGGACAAGCGCCGGGGATACGTCCCCGGCCACTGACGCTCCCTGGAGGGTGGATGACCGACCTCGACCTCACCGCACTGACCGCCGTACGGCTGCTGCGCGGCTACCGCGCGGGCGAGTTCAGCCCGGTCGACGTGGCCCGGGCGGCGCTGGAACGGGCGGAGCGGATCCAGCCGGAGGTGAACGCCTTCGTCCGGCTGACCGGCGACGACGCGCTCGCGCGGGCCCGGGAGTCGGAGGCGCGGTGGCGGCGCGGCGAGCCGTGCGGGCGGCTGGACGGGGTGCCGGTCACGGTGAAGGACATCCTGCTGACCCGCGGCCAGCCCACGCTGCGCGGGTCGCGCGCCGTGTCCGCCGACGGCCCGTGGGAGGAGGACGCGCCGTCCGTGGCCCGGCTGCGCGAGCACGGCGCCGTCTTCCTCGGCAAGACCACGACACCCGAGTACGGCTGGAAGGGGGTGACCGACTCGCCGCTGAGCGGGGTCACCCGCAACCCGCACGACCACTCCCGTACCGCGGGCGGGTCCAGCGGGGGCGCGGCGGCGGCCGTGGCGCTGGGCGCGGGGCCGCTGGCGCTCGGGACGGACGGCGGCGGGAGCGTCCGCATCCCGGCCGCGTTCTGCGGGATCTTCGCGCTGAAGCCGACGTACGGCAGGGTGCCGCTCTACCCGGCGAGCGCGTTCGGCACGCTGGCGCACGTGGGCCCGATGACCCGGGACGCGGCCGACGCGGCGCTGCTCCTCGACGTGATCGGGGTGCCGGACGCCCGGGACTGGTCGGCGCTGGGCCCGCCGTCCGGGTCGTACGAGAGCGCGTTGTCGGGCGGGGTGCGCGGGCTGCGGGTGGCGTACTCGGCGTCGCTGGGCGGGCAGGTGGCCGTCGCCCCGGCGGTGGCGGCGGCGGTGCGGGCGGCGGTGGAGCGGCTGGCGGAGCTGGGCGCGCACGTCACCGAGACCGACCCCGACCTCGCCGACCCGGTGGACGCCTTCCACACCCTGTGGTTCAGCGGGGCGGCGCGGGTGACGCAGCACCTGGACGCGCGGCGGCGGGCGCTCCTCGACCCGGGCCTGCGGGAGATCTGCGCGGAGGGCGCCCGGTACTCCGCGCTGGACTACCTCGCCGCGGTGGACGTCCGGATGGACCTGGGGCGCCGGATGGGCCGCTTCCACGAGTCGTACGACCTGCTGGTCACGCCGACCCTGCCGATCACGGCGTTCGAGGCGGGCGTGGAGGTGCCGAAGGGGTGGGGGCGGCGCCGCTGGACCTCCTGGACGCCGTTCACCTACCCCTTCAACCTCACCCAGCAGCCCGCCGCGAGCGTCCCGGTCGGCACGGACGGGGACGGGCTGCCCGTCGGCCTCCAGCTGGTGGCCGCCCGGCACCGCGACGACCTGGTCCTGCGCGCGGCGCACGCGCTGTACGGGTCGGGCGCGGCGGCGGTCAGGCCCGGCGGAAGCTGAGCGTCTCCCCGGCCGCGCCCGAGCGCCACAGGTCGTTGCAGGCCTCCGCCATCGCGTCCAGCCCGTCGACGACCTGCCCCCAGACGATCCCCGGCACCCAGCCGACGTCCCCGTTGATCAGGAGGTTGTTGCGCTCGTAGAAGAGGGCGAGGTCGACGAGGGTGGCGCCGGGGGTGACCTCGCGGTCGTAGCCGTAGGCGCGGGTGCCGAGTTCGGCGCCCGCGAAGGTGAAGTAGCACAGGTCGCCGGGGATGGGCGTCACCGTCGGGTTCTCCAGCGGGGGCTCCGCGGGGGCGAACGGCGGGAAGAGGGCGTAGATCTCGTTGCGGGCGTACTTGGCGTGGTAGACGTCACCGCTGAGCGGCAGGGCGTCCCAGACCGCGGCGCAGGTGACCGGCGCGCGGTCGTCGAGGAGCCGGGCGGTGCAGCGGACGCCGCGCTTGGCGAGGGAGAGTTCCAGGAAGCGTTCGGCCATGCCGTGACCCTCCCCGGCCACAGGGGTCTCACACCCTCCGCCGCGCGACACGGACCGGTCTCGTCCAGGTCACCTTTGCGTCACATCAGGCGGCCGCGGGGCATACCCCCCGGCCATCGGGCAGGCGCCCCCACTGGCCGTCCGCACGCAGGCAAGACTCTGGAGGTTGCACGTCCATGACCCAGTTCCCGAACCTGTCCCGCAGGGGTTTCCTCACCAGAACCGCGGCCGTCGGTGGCGCCGTCGCCGTCCCCGGCCTGATCACGGCTTGCAGCAAGACCGACACCGGAGGCGACGGCGAGGGCTCGCGGCTGGACCAGCTCAAGGAGCAGGGCTATGTGAAGGTCGCCTACGCCAACGAGGCGCCATACGGGTACGAGGAGAACGGGGACCTGAAGGGTGAGGCCCCGACCCTGCACGCGGAGATCTTCAAGGCGCTCGGCGTCGAGGAGCTGCGGCCCACGTTCTCCGAGTGGGACGGGCTGATCCCGGGGCTCCAGGCGGGCAAGTACGACGTGATCAGCGCGGGGATGGCGATCATCCCGGAGCGCTGCGAGAAGGCCCTGTTCTCCGAGCCCGAGTTCATCTCGCCGACCGCGATGATGGTGAAGAAGGGCAACCCCAAGGGCATCACCGACCTCGCGTCGGCGAAGGCGGCCGGGGCGACCATCGGTGTGATGTCGGGCGCCGTCGAGAAGGGCTACGCCACCGCCGCCGGGATATCCGAGGGCGACATCAAGACGCTCCAGAAGCCGCAGGACGGCGCCGACGCCGTCAAGGGCGGCCGGATCGACGCCTTCCTGCTCACCGGCATCTCCCTGAACTGGCTCGCCAAGAACAACTCCGGCCTGGAGGTCACCGAGTCCTTCGTGCCGGAGGTCGACGGGGTCAAGCAGTACAGCCCCGGCGGCGCCGTGTTCCGCAAGGGCAGCGAGGACCTGCGGGACGCCTTCAACCGCGAGCTGAAGAAGATCACCTCGGACGCGGACCGCTATGTGCAGCTGATCGGCGAGTACGGCTTCGGCAAGGACACCATCCCGCCGGCCGACCTCAAGACCGCCGAGCTGTGCAAGGCCTGACGGGACCTCGCTCGCATGGGTGACTTCTACACGTACTTCTTCGACCACATGCCCGACGTGTGGTCGGGGCTCTGGGTGACGGTCTCGGCGACGGTGTTCGGCGCCGTCGTCGCCCTCGCCCTGTCCTTCGTCTTCGGCTTCATGGCGAACTCCCGCCCCGTGCTCGTGCGGGGCGTCTCCCGGGTGGTCGTGGAGTTCTTCCGCGGCACCTCGCTGTACGTCCAGCTGTTCTGGCTGTACTACGCGTTCCCGCTGCTGTTCGGCTACGAGCTGACGCCGCTGTTCTGCGGGGTGCTGGCGTTCGGCATGAACTACGGGGCGTACGGCTCCGAGGTGGTGCGCGGCGGCCTGAACGCCGTACCGAAGGCGCAGTGGGAGGCGGCCGTCGCGCTGAACATGACGCCGTTCCAGCGGATGCGGCGGGTCATCCTGCCGCAGGCGTGGGTGCAGATGATCCCGCCGTTCACCAACCTGCTGATCCAGCTGCTGAAGGCGACGCCGCTGCTGTGGCTGATCTCGGCGGCCGACCTGACGAAGGTGGTGCAGCAGATGCGCGACCGCACCGGCGAGACCACCTGGGCCTACGTGACGCTGCTGGTGGTCTACTTCGTCCTCGCCTACGCGCTGACGCTGCTGATGAACCTGCTGGAGCGGCACGCCAAGTCCCGCCTCGGCCAGGGCACCCCGGCCAAGGGCCTGCCGCGCTCCCGCACCGCGGAGGCGGCCGAGCGGCCCTCGATGACGGCGGGAGGCTCGCTGTGAACTACGACTGGGACTGGGGCGCGGTCGCCGACGCGTGGCCGCTGCTCTGGGAGGGATTCCAGACCACCCTGCTCGCCACCGTCCTCGGCACCGCCGTCGCCGCCGTGCTGGGCCTCGTCGTCGCGATGGCGGGGCGGGCGCCGTCCAGGCTGGTGACGGTGCCGGTGCGGGCGCTGACCGAGTTCGTGCGGTCCACGCCGCTGCTGGTGCAGCTGGTGGGCGCGTACGCGGTCTTCAACACCGTCGAGCCGCTGACCATCGGCATCACGGTGCTCGGCATCCACTACGCCGCCTACCTGTCGGAGGTGTACCGGGCGGGCATCGACGCCGTGCCGAAGGGGCAGTGGGAGGCGTGCCGGGCGCTGTCGATGTCGCGGCGCCGCACCTGGCAGGTCGTGATCCTGCCGCAGGCGGTCCGCAACGTACTGCCCGCGCTCGGCAACTACGCGATCGCCATGTTCAAGGAGACCCCGTTCCTGGCCGTGATCACGGTCCAGGAGATGGTCTCCGAAGCCCGCGAGTACGGCGCGACCCACTTCGTGTACGCCGAGGCGTTCACCCTCGCGGGCCTGATCTTCCTGGCGGCGAGCTATCCGACCTCGCTGCTGATGAGAAAGCTGGAGAAGCGCCTTGGCCACTGACGACCCCCTGCAGAAGACGACCCCCGAGGACAGCGCCCCCACCGGCGCGGCGGCCCCCGGGCACCTGGTGGCGTTCGACCAGGTGGTCAAGCGCTACGGCGCCCACGTGGTCCTGGACCACCTGGACCTGACCGTCGAGCGCGGCCAGCACGTCACCCTGATCGGGCCGAGCGGGTCGGGCAAGACCACGATCCTGCGGCTGCTGATGACCCTGGAGAAGGTCAGCGGCGGCACGATCTACGTCGACGGGCAGCCGCTGAGCCACATGCCGGGCCCGGACGGGACGCTGAAGCCCGCCAACGAGAAGCACCAGCGGGAGATCCGCAAGCGGATCGGCATGGTCTTCCAGCAGTTCAACCTGTTCCCGAACATGAACGTGCTCCAGAACATCACCGAGGCCCCCGTCAACGTGCTCGGCATGGAGCGCGCGGAGGCCGAGGAGCGGGCCCGGGACCTGCTCCGGCTGGTGGGCCTGGAGGAGAAGACGACCGCGCACCCCACCCAGCTGTCGGGCGGCCAGCAGCAGCGGGTGGCGATCGCGCGGGCGCTGGCCATGCGGCCGGAGATCCTCCTTCTGGACGAGGTGACCTCGGCCCTCGACCCGGAGCTGGTGGCCGGGGTGCTCGACGTGCTGCGGGACATCGCGCACACCACGGACATCACCATGCTCTGCGTCACCCACGAGATGAACTTCGCCCGGGACATCTCCGACCGGGTGATGATGTTCGACTCGGGCAAGATCATCGAGTCCGGACCGCCGGAGAAGATCTTCGGCGAGCCGGAGCACGAGCGCACCCGCGCGTTCCTCAGCGCGGTGCTGTGAGGCCACCGGCGGCGCCGGTCTTGCTGGGCATATGCCAGCGGGACCGGCGCCGTCCGCGTGTCCCCGCAATGTTGTGAACATCCGCTCACCGAGCGCTTCCGGGCGGTTATCGTGGAAAGGATCCGGCCGCCGGATCAGCGGCCCGCCGCCGACCCGGCCCCGTTGCCGGCCCGACCCCAGCCCCGACACCACCGACCGGACCGAGGCCCGCACCGCGAGCGCGCAGGGGGAACACCGTGGCGCTTCAGCACGAGCCGACCGCGCCGTACCACTCGGCCCAGGACGCCCTGCGCGTCCTGGAGACGGTGGCACGGCACTCCACCGGAGTCACCGACACCGAGATCGCCCGTCACACCGGCCTCGGCACGGAGCGCCTGACCACGCTCCTGCGGATGCTGCGCCGTGAGGGGTACGTCGAGCAGATCGCCGAGGGCGCGTACGCCACCGGCGCGGCACTGACCCGCCTCAGCTCCGCCCAGGGCCGTGACCGGGCCCTGCGCGAGCAGCTCCAGGGCGCGCTGGACCGGCTGCGTGACTCGGTGGGCGCGGCCGTCTACATCAGCCGTTACGTCGACGGCGAGATCAGCATCGACCAGTACGCGGACGGCCCGGCCACCCCGAAGGTGAACGAGTGGGTCGACTTCCGCTCCTGCGCGCACGCCACCGCGATCGGCAAGAGCCTGCTGGGCCAGCTCGACCACAACGGCCGCCGGGACCATCTGCGCCGGCACAGGATGGCCCGGCTGACCTCGCGCACGATCACCAGTGACAGGCTGCTGCTGTCCCGGCTGGAGTCGCAGCCGCCGACGGTGCCCGTCCTGGACCTCCAGGAGTACGCGATCGGCACGGTCTGCGCGGCCGTACCGATCACCGCGGGGGCCACGGCGGGCTGTCTGGCGCTGTCCCTGCCGGTGGAGCACGCCCACCGGCTGCGCCGCGCCGCCGACGCCCTGAACCGGAACGCGGCGCCGGTGCTGCTGTCGCTGGCGATCTGAGCCCTCGTGCGCGTGGTCGGGAGCACCCTCGCGGACCGGGTACTATTTTCTCCGTCGCCCCCGTGAGACGCAGGTCAAGCGGACGGCGGGAGTCATGCGCCGCTAGCTCAGTTGGTTAGAGCAGCTGACTCTTAATCAGCGGGTCCGGGGTTCGAGTCCCTGGCGGCGCACGGATATGAGGGGCCCTCGCTTCAGGCGGGGGCCCCTCGTCGTGCGCCCCGTGCGGGCCGCCCGTCAGAAGGTGACGTCCGAACAGGCGTAGAACGCGTTGCCGGTGTCATGGACCGTCCACACCGCGAGGATCACGTGGTGTCCGCTCAGCCCGGACGGCAGGGTGCCGCTGTGCGAGAGCGTCGACGGCGGGCGCTGACCGCCGTAGGGGACGGTCAGGAACGGGGTGAGGTTGAGGTCGGAGCGGGCCAGGTTGTGGTTCTGGTTCCAGCCCGGCCTGGTGACGTAGTACTTGAAGTCGGTCGTGGCGTGCATCGCCGTGAACTGCCAGCGGAAGGTGTAGCTCTGCCCGCCGTTCACCCGCGTCGTCGGCCAGGCGCCGCCCGAGGGCGTGCGCGGGCTGTCGAGCGCGGCGAACCGGGAGTTGCCCGCGGAGCAGATCCGGCCGTCGGCCGGTCCGGAGGCCGGGAACCCCTTGGGGCCCTCGACGCTCTGCGGCTCCCACTGGATGGCGCCGCAGTTGGCGACCGTGCCGTTCTGGCAGAGCTTCTGCCTGCTGACGGGGAGATCGGTGTAGCCGTGACCGCTGGCTCCACCGGAGGAGAGCACCAGGGCGCCGGTGGTGGCGAGACCCACCATCGCGGCGGACAACTTGGTCTTTCTGTGCATACTGCCGCTCCTGGGACGTGGGGGAAGATCAGTGAGCTGTGCAGGTCTAGACCAAGTCCCAGATTATGGCTGACCCTTGAACATGTCCATACCAATCGCGGGCCGCGTTCGAGGGCCCCACCCCCGCGGTCCGGCGCACCCCCGGAGGTCATGTAGAGTTAACGCCGTCAGCAGGCGCCGCTAGCTCAGTTGGTTAGAGCAGCTGACTCTTAATCAGCGGGTCCGGGGTTCGAGTCCCTGGCGGCGCACCGACAGCAAGGCCCCTCGCAGCAGCGGGGGGCCTTTTCGCGAACAGGCCGTACGAGGCCCGGTACCGCTCCCCTACCTCCTCCGTGCCCGGCGAGGAGCCGCCGGAGAGGGTGGCCAGACCCTGGAGGCGGCCGTGCCAGCCCGGTCGGCGGCCCTCGCGGGAGCCGGGCCGTTGACCGGGCCAGGTCTCCTCCCCGCGCGGCCACCGCGCCCGCCCGTCACAGCCCCGTGCCCGTCAGGTACGCCGACACGACCACGTTCGCCGTGTAGGTGCGGCTCGCCCGGTCGAAGGTGCCGCCGCAGGTGACGAGCCGGAGTTCGGCGCGGCCGGACTCCCGTGGCCCGTACGCCTGTCGGGCGTCGAAGCGGTCGCGGGTGAGGACCTGGACGTCCTCGACGGTGAACTCGGCCACCTTGCCGTCGTCGCGGACGACCCGGACCCGCTCTCCGGGTTCCAGGGCGCTCAGCTTGTAGAAGACGGCCGGACGGGTCTCGGTGTCGACGTGCCCCACCATCAGCGCGGTCCCGGCGGCGCCCGGCCGCACGCCCGCCGCGTACCAGCCGACGGCGCCGGGCTGGTCGTAGGGCGGCGGGTCGATCCCGCCCCGCGCGTCGAGGCCGCGGGCCACGACGGGGGCGCGCACGTTCAGGTAGGGGATGTCCAGGCGCTGGGGCAGCGCCGCCTCCAGGGGTTCGGCGGCGGGCGGCAGCGGTGCGGTCGGGGGGCGTCCGGCCGCCGCCATGTCGCCGGTGGTCGGCGCGGAGATGCCGTGCCGTACGTCGGTGACGTCGCGGCCCCAGAGCCACAGGCCGAGCAGCAGCAGGACCCAGACCACGCCGGTGACGACGCGTCCGCCTCGGGGGTGGTGACGGGACATCGTTCAGTCCGTTCCGCGGCTCCGGCAGACGCTCCGCAGCGCTACGGCCACGGCGGCGACGCCCGCGAGGACCAGCCCGGTGACCGCGTCGGCGGTGCCGGGACCGGCGGAGCGTTCGGCGGTGGCGAGGTCGGCGGTGCCGCCGCCGCCCGCGCGGACGGGAGCGACCGGCGAGGCGTGTCCGGTCGGTGCCGCCGCGCCGCCCCCGCCCACGGTGAGCCGGGCCTGGCGGGCGGTGCCGCCGCAGGTGACCCGGACGCCGTAGACGCCGGTGTCGAGCGTGGTGCGGATCCGGGTCTCGCCGGTCAGGGTCCCGTCCGCGCCGGTCAGCCGCGCGTCGGCGACGAACGCCGCCGAGGCCGCGACGGCCGTCCGGCCGGGGCAGTCGGTCACCCGCAGCGCGATGTCACCACCGGGCGCCGGTGCCGCGGGGGTGACCGCGACGCCGCCGTCCGCCGCGTACGCCGCGGGCGTGAGCGCGACGGCCAGCAGGGCGCCGGTACAGAGTGTGAGTCGCAGTGAACTCATCGTGAACCTCCAGACACCTGGAGACTCCCCCGCACGGAACGCCCCCGCATCCTCAGCGGGGGCGAAAATGCTCCGTACGGGTGAGTTTGGACCGATGAGCGGTTTAGATTCCCCCGCTGGCTGCGGCTAGATGCGTTCCACCAGGTCCGCGATCGAGTCGACGATCTTCGAGGGGCGGTACGGGAAGTCCTCCACCTGCTCCGGCCGGGTGAGCCCGGTGAGCACCAGGAACGTCTGCATCCCGGCCTCGATGCCGGCCAGCACGTCGGTGTCCATCCGGTCGCCGATCATGGCGCTGGTCTCGGAGTGGGCGCCGATGGCGTTCAGTCCGGTGCGCATCATCAGCGGGTTGGGCTTGCCCGCGAAGTACGGCTTGCGGCCGGTGGCCTTGGTGATCAGCGCGGCCACCGCGCCGGTCGCCGGGAGCGGGCCCTCGGTGGAGGGGCCGGTCTCGTCGGGGTTGGTGCAGATGAAGCGGGCGCCGCCGTTGATCAGGCGTACCGCCTTGGTCATCGCCTCGAACGAGTAGGTGCGGGTCTCGCCGAGGACGACGTAGTCCGGCTCGTGGTCGGTGAGGATGTAGCCGATGTCGTGCAGGGCCGTCGTCAGACCCGCCTCGCCGATGACGTAGGCCGAGCCGCCGGGCCGCTGGTCGTCCAGGAACTTGGCCGTGGCCAGCGCGGACGTCCAGATGTTCTCGATCGGCACGTCCAGGCCCATGCGGCGCAGCCGGGCGTGCAGGTCCCGCGGGGTGTACATGGAGTTGTTGGTGAGGACCAGGAAGGGCCGCTCCGAATCCCGCAGCTTCTTGAGGAAGGCGTCGGCGCCGGGGATCGGAACGCCCTCGTGGATCAGCACACCGTCCATGTCGGTGAGCCATGACTCGATGGGTCTGCGGTCTGCCATGTCTCTCGATCACTCCTGGCCTGCGTACGGATGAGCGGGGTGCCGGAACCACGGCGTACCGACGCCCCCAGCGTAGTCAGGACGCGGTGAGACGGAACCCGTCGCTCACCTGGTGGCCGTCGGGCACCCGCCCTGGCGGCGGCGTTCAGCGGCGTCGGCGGGTGAGCAGCAGGAGGGCGGCGCCCGTGAGAGTGAGGGCGGCGGAGAGGGCGGCGGGGGTGAGGAGGGCGCGGCGGCCGGTGCTGGCGAGTTCCTCGGCGGTGGGGAGGCGGTTCTCACGGGGGGTGGTGGGGGTGGTGGGGGTGGTGGGGGTGGCGGGGGTGGCGGGGGTGGCGGGGGTGGCCGTTCCAGTCCCAGGGTCGCGATCGGGGTCGCGGTCGCGGTCACGGTCGGGGTCGGGGCGCGGGTCCCGGTCCTGGTCCCGGTCCTGGTCCTGGTCCTGGTCGTCGGGGGTGGGGGCCGCCGGGTCGGGTCGGATGGCGAAGCGGTAGTCGTTCGACTGGCCGACCCAGTCGCCGTCGTCGCCGTGCCGGTGGACGACCGCCGCGTTGGCGGTGACCTCGTTCGCCACCGCGTCGGAGGTGATCGCCAACCGCACCCGCACGGTGACGGTACGGCCGGGCGCCACCGTGAACCCCGGGAAGCCGTCGTCGAAGGCGCCGACCAGCTCGTCCTGGTCGGTCGCCTCGAAGCGCACGGGGTGCGGCCGGTTCCCGGCGTAGAAGTCCAGCTGGGGCTGGGACGCCCGCAACCGCCGCCGCTCGTCGACGAGTACGACGACGGGGTGCACGCCGGTGCAGGGGCGGGCGGTGGTGTTGGTCAGGTCGATCGACCAGGTGCCGTAGCCGCCCCCGGCCTGGTAGGCGACGGGGCCCCCGTGCACGCGGGCGGTGACCGGGAAGTCCCGGCTGCCGGGGGCGGGGGCGCAGGTGGCGGCGGCGTGCGCGGGGGCGGCTATGGCGAGGGGGGCGAGGACGGCCCAGGGCGCGAGGAGGACGACGGCGGGGGGCTTGCTTCGGCGCATGTACCCATCACCGCCAACCCCCGGGGCGCGGGCCACCGGAATCCGTCCGACTGCCCCAAGAGGACCGCCCGATCAGTGGACGACGCTCAGCCTCCGTCCCCCCGTCCGAACAGCGGCGCCAGCAGCAACTGCGCGGCCCCCTCCGCGACCTCGCGCCCCCCGCCGGGGACGAGCCGTACCGGCACCGCCGTCCCGCCGGTGCGCCGGGCGCGGGCGGTCAGGGCGGCGGCGACCCCGCCGACGAAGCGGTCGGGCGCGGCGGCGACGACCCGTCCGCCGAGCAGGATCAGGTCGATGTCGAGCAGGGCGACGAGGTTGCCGGTGCCGGTGCCGAGCACCCGGGCCGCCTCCTCGATGTCGCCGCGCGCCACGGCCGCCAGACAGAGCGCCTCCACGCACCCCCGGTCGCCGCAGCCGCAGGGCGGCCCGTCCAGCTGGACGACCTGGTGCCCGAACTCCCCCGCCCCGGTCCGCGTCCCCCGGTGCACGGCGCCCCCGATCACCAGCCCGCCGCCGAGCCCGGCCCCGAAGTGCAGGTACGCGAAGGACTCGGCACCGCCCCCGGGGCCGGCCACGGCGAGGCCCAGGGCGGCGGCGTTGGTGTCCTTGTCGACGACGACGGGCAGGCCGTCGAGGTGCCGTACGAGGGTGTCGCGCAGCGGGAAGCCGTCCCACTCGGGGAAGCCGGTGACGCGGTGCAGGACACCCCGGGCGTGGTCAAGGGGCCCGGGAAGGGCGACCCCGACCCCCAGCAGCCCGGCACCCACCGGCCCCGCCCCCGGCGCGCGCAGGGCGCCGACCTCCCGTACCACCGCCGCCACCACGGCCTCCGCCCCCGCCCCGAGGTCGAGCGGCACGCGCCGCTCCGCCACCACGGTCCCGGTGAGGTCGACCAGCACGGCCCGCAGCTCGTCCCGGTCGAGGTGCGCCCCGACCGCGTACCCGGCGTCGGGCACCAGCCGCAGCACGGTGCGCGGCTTGCCGCCGGTCGAGGCGCGGCGCCCGGCCTCCGCGGCGAGTCCGTCGGCCCGCAGCCGGGCGGTGATCTTGCTGACGGCCTGCGGGGTGAGCCCGGTCCGCTCGGCGAGTTCGAGGCGGCTGATGCCCTCGGACCCGGCGGCGCGCAGCAGGTCGAGCACGAGCGCGGCGTTGTGGCTGCGCAGCGCGGGCAGGTTGGCGCCCGCGCCGCCGGTCCCGGTCGCCGTCGCCCCGGCGTTCGCCCTCTTCACGCACCCATTGTCCCCGCAGCTTGCACTTTGGCAACAGCGTTGCGAAAGTGGGTGGCATGACTGGCACCCCTCCCGGCACCCCCCTGCGCGTCGGCCTGATCGGCTACGGCCTCGCGGGCTCCGTCTTCCACGCCCCGCTGATCGCCGCCACCGACGGACTGGCCCTGGACACGGTGGTCACCGCCAACCCCGACCGGCAGCGGCAGGCCCGCGCCGAGTTCCCGGACGTCCGTCCCGCCGCCACCGCCGACGAACTGTTCGACCGCGCCGACGAGCTGGACCTGGTCGTCGTCGCCTCGCCGAACAGGACGCACGTCCCCCTCGCCACCGCCGCCCTCAAGGCCGGGCTGCCGGTGGTCGTGGACAAGCCGGTCGCGGGCACGGCGGCCGAGGCGCGCGCACTGGCGGCGCTGGCCGACGAGCGCGGTCTGCTGCTCTCCGTCTTCCAGAACCGCCGCTGGGACAACGACTTCCTGACCCTCCAGGGGCTCCTGGCCGACGGCGAGCTGGGCGACGTATGGCGCTTCGAGTCCCGTTTCGAGCGGTGGCGCCCGCAGCCCAAGGGCGGCTGGCGGGAGTCCGGCGACCCGGCAGAGATCGGAGGTCTGCTCTACGACCTCGGCAGCCACGTCGTCGACCAGGCGCTGGTCCTCTTCGGCCCCGCCGCCGAGGTGTACGCCGAGACGGACGTGCGCCGCCCCGGCGCCGAGACGGACGACGACACGTTCATCGCGCTGACGCACGCCAGCGGCGTCCGCTCCCACCTGTACGTCTCCGCGACGACGGCGCAGCTCGGCCCCCGGTTCCGGGTGCTGGGCTCCCGGGCGGGCTACGTGAAGTACGGCCTCGACCCGCAGGAGGCCGCCCTGCGCGACGGCAGGCGCCCCGGCACGGACGCCGACTTCGGTGTGGAGCCGGAGGCGCTGTGGGGCCGTACCGGTTCCGGCGAGTCCCCGCTGACCGGCGGCGGCCGTCCCGTGCCGACCGCGCGCGGCGACTACCCCGCCTACTACGCGGCGGTGGCGCGGTCGCTCCGGGAGGGCACCGCGGCCCCGGTGACGGCGCTGGAGGCCGCCGCCGCCCTCGACGTACTGGAAGCCGCCCGCCGTTCGGCCCGCGAGAAGGTGACGGTGACACTGTGACGACCCACAAGCACCCGGCGACCCCGGCCGGAACCCCCAGGGTGACCCCCGAGCTGACGCCGTCGATCGAGGAGCTGGAGGCGCAGGAACGGCGTCTGGTGTTCCGCCGGTTCACCCATGACGACGCCTGGGCGCTGGGCCTGCTGCTGGTGCGGCTGGCCCGGGAGCGGCAGGCGCCGGTCGCCGTCGACATCCGGCGCGCGGGCCAGCAGCTCTTCCACGCCGCGCTGCCCGGCTCGACCCCCGACAACGACGCCTGGATCGACCGCAAGCGCCGGGTCGTCGAGCGGTACGGCTCGGCGTCGTACCTGGTGGGGGCGCGGTTCCGGGCCAAGGGCACGACGTTCGAGGAGTCCTCGCGCCTGGACCCGGACCGGTACGCGGCGCACGGCGGCTCCTTCCCGGTCACCGTCGCGGACGTCGGGGTGATCGGCACGGTGACGGTGTCCGGACTGCCGCAACTCCAGGACCACCGCTTCGTGGTGGAGGCGCTGGAGGAGTTCCTGGCGGACGGGATCTGACCCGCGCCGGACGGGAATGACCTCCCGTGTCCCTCCGGTTGGCACGACTGAACAGCCGTCACGCCAACCGGAGGGACCGGATCGTATGACCGCCACACTGAAGGAACGCCTCGGCCGGTACGGCGTCTGGAGCCCCGGCCTGCGCTCGGAGGACCCGGACCGGCGTGCCGAACGGGCCGACGCGGCGGCCGAGCTGGAGCAGCTCGGCTACGGCGCCCTGTGGCTCGGCAGCAGTCCGGCCCCGCGCCACGCCGCCCCGCTGCTCGCGGCGACGTCCCGGGTCGTCGTCGGCACCAGCATCCAGAGCATCTGGCAGTACGAGGCGGCCGACAGCGCGGCCGGGTACGCCGAGTTGGAGACGGCCCACCCCGGCCGGTTCGTGCTGGGCCTCGGGGTGAGCCACGCCAAGCTGGCCGACCAGTACCGGCGCCCGTACTCCGCCCTCGTCGAGTACCTGGACGCCCTCGACGCGGCCGGGGTGCCCGCCGGGCGCCGGGTGCTGGCGGCGCTGGGCCCGAAGACGCTGACGCTGTCCGCGGACCGGGCGGCGGGCGCGATCCCGTACCTGGTGACGCCGGAGCACACGGCCCAGGCCCGCGACATCCTCGGCGAGGCGCCGCTCCTGGCCCCCGAACTGAAGGTGGTCCTGGAGCCGGACCCGGACCGGGCCCGCGCGGTGGCCCGCGAGACCCTCGCGATGTACCTGGCCCTCCCGAACTACACCAACAACTTCCGCCGCCTGGGCTTCACGGACGCCGACCTGGCGGACGGCGGCAGTGACCGCCTGGTCGACGCCGTGTTCGCCTGGGGCGACGAGTCCCGCGTCCGCGACCGCGTCGACGCCTTCCACGAGGCGGGCGCGGACCACGTGGCGCTCCAGCTCCTGGACGACGGTGCGCGGGACGACCTGCCGAGGGAGGGCTGGCGGCGCCTGGCGGAGATCCTGGGCTGAGCTGCTTCTCCCGGGGTTCACGCCTGCCCGAGTTCCTGCCGCTGCCTCCCGAGCCCGTCGATCTCCAGCTCGACGACGTCCCCGGCCCGGAGGTACGGCTTGGGCTCGGGCCGCCCGAAGGCGACCCCGGCGGGCGTACCCGTGTTGATCACGTCACCCGGGTACAGCACCATGAACTGACTGACGTACCGCACGACCTCCCCCACCGGGAAGATCTGCTCGGCGGTCGTCCCGTCCTGCTTCAGCTCCCCGTTCACCCACAGCCGCAGTGCCAGTGCCTGCGGGTCCGGCACCTCGTCGGCGGTCACCAGCCACGGCCCGAGCGGGTTGAACGTCTCGCAGTTCTTGCCCTTGTCCCAGGTCCCGCCCCGGTCCATCTGGAACTCCCGCTCGGACACGTCGTGCGCGACCGCGTACCCCGCGACGTGCGCGAGCCCGTCCTCGGCCGACTCCAGGTACCGCGCGGTCCGCCCGACGACCACGGCCAGCTCGACCTCCCAGTCCGTCCGCGTCGACCCGCGCGGCACGAGCACGGTGTCGTTCGGTCCCACGACGGTGTCGGCGGCCTTGAAGAAGACGACGGGCTCGGCGGGCGGCCGCGCGCCGGTCTCCCGGGCGTGGTCGTGGTAGTTCAGCCCGATGCACACGACCTTGCCGATCCGCGCGACCGGCGCCCCGATCCGCAGCCCGACCGGGTCCAGCACGGGCAGCTCCCCGCCCTCGGCCGCGTCCCGCACCCGCCCGAGCGCGCCCTCGTCGGCGAGCAGCGCCCCGTCGACGTCCGGCACGAGTCCGGACAGGTCCCGCAGCACCCCGTCGGCGTCGAGCAGCGCGGGCCGCTCCCGTCCCGCCGTACCGACTCGCAGCAGCTTCATGGTCACAGCCTCCCTGGATCGCGGCCGTCCCGCCGACGTCACGGCGGCCGGGGGCGCGACCCATGACCCCGCAGCCATCGGAGGACTGGTCGATCCTCAAAGCAGACGGTCCACTCCGCAAGACCCCGTTCACGTACTGGACCGTCCAGTTCGGCCGACGGCCGACGGCGGGCGGAGGGGGAACCGGGGGCTGGCGGGGACGGGGGAGGCGGTCCAAGGGGAGGTCCGAGCCGCCGCTCCGCCACGACCAGGGCCCCGCGACAACCCCCTGGCCTGCGCATACCTGACCCTCGTCACTGATCGGCAGTACGGTGTCCCCCATGCGCCCCGACACGCCCGCCGAGAACGTCGACCACCACGCCGAAGCGGCCCGCCTGGAGCGAACCGCCGCGCTGTATCCCGAGGACGCCGAAGCCCTGCTGCTGCGGGCCGCGGCCCATCTGGAACTCGCCGGCGCGCGCCCCGCCGCGGCCACCCTCTACGACCGCCTGCTGTCCTCGTCCGACGGCCTGGAGAACCCCCACCTGGTCCGCGCGCTGAAGGCGTCGAACCTGTGGGAGTACGGCCACGAGGCCGAGGCCAGGGCCATCATCGACGGCATCCGCGCCACCGCCCCCAGGGACCCGGCCCCGTACGTGATCGCGGCGGAGGCCCTGGAGTCCCACGACGAGCTGGAGGCGGCGGAGGCCACCTTCACCGAGGGCGCGACCCTGCTCCTGGCGGACGTCCCGGAGCCCCCGCACGCCACCCGGCCGCTGCTGATCGGCCGCCACCGGGTCCGCCGTATGCTGGGCCTGCCGCACGACGACTGGGACGCCCTCGCCGACACCCTGCACTCGATGCCGGTCTCCCTGGACGAACTCCACGACCCGAAACGCGTCTGGTCCCTGGGCTCGGACAACCCGGCGGAACTGGCGGCGGAGATCTCCCGCCTCCGCGCCGAACTGGGCGCCTACCGCGAGGCGCTGTCCCGCCCGTTCCCGGTGGCGATGCTGCACTGGCCCGCCGCCGAACTGGCGGAACTGCTGGCGGCGTACCCGTCCCTGACGGCCGAGTACCCCTCCCACGAGGAGCACCTGGCGACGATAGAGGCGTCCCTGCGCGAACTGGCCGCCTCCGGCACCGCCAACCTCGGCACCGTCACCGGCACGGTCCCCTCCTACGAGGCCTTCGCCGCCTCCGAGGGCACCTCCCCGGCCGACGCGGCGCTGCTCCCGCAGTACGCGACGACGCTGGCGGCCCGGGGCCGGGCGGTGGAGTGGCCGCCGCAGCGCCAGGCACCGTGCTGGTGCGCGTCGGGGCGGGCCTACGGGGACTGCCACGGGGCGGTGTGAGCGTCGTGATTCTGGTGGTGCTGGGGGTCTTCGTCGTCGGGATCGTCGTGGTCGCGGTGTTGGTGGGTCGGCGTCCGGGGCCCGTCGTCGCGGTCGGCGGGGGCTCGTCGGGCGGTGAGGAGGCCGGGGTGGGGCCGACAGGCAACCGGGCCTTGAAGAGGGTTGCCGTGTGCGCGGGGGTGGGGGCCGTCCTCGTGTACCTGTGGGGGTTGTTGTACGTGGGCGGGGCCGTGCTGGACGCGGAGGACGGGGGCGCGGACTCCGCGCCGATCCGGCCGTGCCGGGAGGGTGACGGCCCGATCGGCCCGTCCGACCGGTCGTTCCACGTCGTCGACTACTCGGTGAGCTTCCTCCCGCTGGGGTTCGAGTGCGAGACCACGGACGGGGGGAGTTACGACGGCGACGAGGTGCCCTCGTACGTGAACCCGGCCGTCGCGGTGCTGGGGCTCGCGGGGGTCGGGAGCGCCGTGGCGGCCGGGTACCGGACCGAGCTGCGGGCCCGCGGGGAGGCCCGCGCTCGCGGGTGACGTGCCCTATCCCGCCGCCGAGGTCAGCTCCGCCATGCCGAACAGCAGGGCGTAGCCCGGGGGCAGCTGGGCCAGGACACGGCGTACGAGGTCGTCGCCGACCAGCGCCGGGAGGGCGCTCAGGACCGAGCTGACGTCCCAGCGGGCCGTGGCGGCGGTGGCACCCTCAACGCGGGCGGCGACGGAGTCGACGAACTCCACGGCGGTGAGGGGCCGGGTCGCCGGGACCTGCTCGGCGACCAGTCGGGCCGCCTCCCGGGGCAGGGCGTGCGCCAGGTCGACGCGTTCCTCGCCGGTGACGTGGCCGCCGAGGGCGGACAGGACGATCCGTGTGACGCGCTCGGCCTCCGCTCTGGTCGGGTACTGGCCGGCGTCCCGTACGGCGTCGATCAGCGCGGCCCAGCCAGGAGGGGCGCCAACGGACGCGGGCGTACGCGGGGTCGGCATCGTCATCGTGGACATCGTGGCTCCTCCTCCTGACCGGAAGACGGGGACAAGGGGAAACGGGTGGGTGCGCCCCGCGGACGGGCGGCACCGGTCCACGGGGCGCGGGGCGCGGGGCGCGTCTGATGGCCCGCCTCAGCCGCTCGGCTGCTCAGCCGCTCAACTGCCTGGGCCCGCCGCCGCTGCCGGTGATCTGGATGCGGCGGGGCTTGGCGGCCTCCGCGACGGGGATGCGCAGGGTCAGCACACCCACGTCGTACGAGGCGTCGATGCGTTCCGTGTCGAGCGTGTCGCCGAGGAAGAGCTGCCGGGTGAAGGTGCCCGTGGGGCGCTCGGCGGCGATCATCTCCGCGCCCTCGGGGGCGGGGTTGCGGCGCTCGGCGCGGACGTTGAGGACGTTGCGTTCGACGTCCAGCTCGATCGACTCGGGGTCGATGCCGGGCAGGTCGAAGTGGACGATGAAGTCGTCCCCGGAACGGTAGGCGTCCATCGCCATCGCGGCGGGCCGGGCGGCGGAGCCGAGGACCTGCTGGGCGAGGCGGTCGAACTCACGGAAGGGGTCGGTGCGCATGAGCATCACGGTCACTCCCTTCTCCTCTCTGGACAGGCGTGGTGTGCCGGTGCGATGCCCTTCACTGGATTTATAACTCCAAGGAGGGAAACTTGACAAGCCTCGACTCAGGTTCTGTGAGGCTTCGACGGGAAAGCCCGCCGTCCCCGCGGACCCGTCCCCCCTCCCCGGCGGAACCGCTCTACGCCCCCAGCGCCCGCGCCACCGTGTAGATCAGCAGCCCGGCCAGCGACCCGACCACCGTGCCGTTGATGCGGATGAACTGCAGGTCGCGGCCGATGTGTGCCTCGATCTTCTTCGTGGTGTGCTCGGCGTCCCAGCCGGCCACGGTGTCGGTGATCAGGGAGGTGATCTCCCCGCGGTACGTCGTCACCACGTGGACGGCCGCGCCCTCGACCCAGCGGTCCACCTTGCCCTGCATCGACGGCTCGGCGGCCATCCGGGCGCCCAGCGACAGCAGCGAGGCGCGCACCCGCAGCCGTAGCTCGCTGCGCTCGTCCTCGGCGGCCGACACGATCATCGCGCGGACGGCGGTCCACGCCGACGCGATCAGGTCCTGCACCTCGCCCCGCGCGAGCACGTCGCTCTTCAGCCGCTCCACCCGCGCGCGGGTGTCGGTGTCGGACTGGAGGTCGGAGGCGAAGTCGGTGAGGAACCGGTCGAGGGCCCCGCGCGCCGGGTGCGAGGGCATGTCGCGCATCTCGGTCACGAAGCGCAGCAGCTCCTTGTAGACGCGCTCACCGATCCGCTTGTCCACGAACCGCGGCGTCCAGCCGGGAGCGCCGCCCTCCACGGCGACCATGACGTCCTCGCTGTGCACCACCAGCCAGTCGTGCGCACGGCTGACGACCAGGTCGACGACGCGCTTGTGGCCGCCGTCCGCGACGACCTTGTCCAGCATCTTGCCGAGGCCGGGCGCGATCTCGCGGGCGTCGGCGCGGCGGGTGATGGCCTCGCCGACCACCGCCTGCACGTCGGTGTCCCGCAGCACGGTCAGCGCGCCGCGCAGCGCGGTCGCCAGCTCCGCCGTCACCCGGTCCGCGTGCTCGGGCTCGGCGAGCCAGGCGCCGAGTCTGCTGCCGATGCCGACGGCGCGCAGCCGCTGCCGTACGACGTCCCGGGAGAGGAAGTTCTCCCCGACGAACTCCCCGAGGGAGACGCCGAGCTGGTCCTTCTTGTGGGGGATGATCGCGGTGTGCGGGATGGGGATGCCCAGGGGGTGCCGGAACAGGGCGGTCACCGCGAACCAGTCGGCGAGCGCGCCGACCATGCCCGCCTCGGCCGCGGCGGCGACATAACCGGCCCAGGGACCGGCGCCCGCGTGGGAGGCCCACTCGGCGAGGACGTAGACCAGCGCCACGAACAGCAGCAGCCCGGTGGCGGTGAGCTTCATCCGCCGCACACCGCGCCGCTTCTCCTCGTCGGCGGCGCTGAAGGTGTTCATGGCACGGGCGGCGGAGCCGGGCCCGCCCGCGTCCCGAGCCGCGGTGCGCGCCTCGGCAGCCTCACTCGACCCAGCCGTCATACCGTCCGTCCGCCGTTCCGTCCGCTCCACACGCCCACCAGCCCTCTGGTGACATTGTCCCTTCCTCTCCTACTCCCGGAACGAAACGAGAGTTCCCGGCGTCTGACTGGTCGGGGAGGTTCACCGGGCGCCGCCGGTGGCCCGATGGGGGGCCTGTTCCTCTTCCTCCCGCTCCATGCCCCATCATGGAGCGGTCACTTCGGGTCCCGGACCGCGCGTCCGGGCTCCGTACAGTCCGAGGAGACCCGAACCGCATGACCAGGCGTCGCGCTGGGGCTGTGGGGGCGGCCCCCACCAGGCACAGCGCCGTGCTCGCCGCGATCGTCGCACTGATCGTGGCCCTGTCCGCCGCCATATACGCCGGAGCGTCCTTCGACGACGGCACCGACCGGCGTACGCTCGCCGGCGGCCCCGGCCCGCACAACTCCGCGGCGCCCGCGTCCACCGGCACCTGGGTGGGTTCGTGGTCCACCTCCCCGTCCGCCGCCGAGCCCGGCACCGAGACGACGGGCCTGGCGGGGCTGTCCCTGCGCAACGTCGTGCACACCAGCGTCGGAGGCACGAGTGCCCGTGTCACGCTGTCCAATCTCTACGGCCGACGGCCCCTGACCCTCACCCACGCGACCCTCGCCCTGGCCGCCGCCGGCCGCGCGCCCGCCGCCGAGCCGGGCACCATGCGGCGGCTGACCTTCGAGGGCGCCACGAGCGTCGTCGTCCCGGCCGGACGGCAGGTGACCAGTGACGCCGTACGGCTACGGGTCCCGCACGACGCCGACGTGCTCGTCACGACGTACGCGCCGACCGGAGCGGGGCCGGTCACCTGGCACCCGACGGCACGGCAGATGTCGTACGCCGCGCACGGGGCCCATGCCGACGACCTGAGCGGGGCGCCGTACACCGAGCGGGTGGAGGCGTGGCGGTACCTGACCGCGCTGGACGTGCTGAGCGGGGAGGCGGACGGCACGGTCGTCGCGTTCGGCGACTCCCTCACCGACGGGGTGGCCTCCACCGTCGGCGCGAACCGCCGCTGGCCGGACCTCCTCTCCGACCGGCTGCGGGCCGCCGCGGAGGACGGCGCGGACGTGCCCCGGTACGGCGTCGTCAACCAGGGCATCAGCGGCAACCGCGTCCTCGCCGACGGGCTGGGGCGGCCCGCGGACAACCCGAGCGGACTGAACCGCTTCGCACGGGACGTGCTGGCGCGGACCGGGGTGCGGGTCGTCCTCATCGACCTCGGCGTCAACGACATCCTGCGCAACCCGCTGCCCACGGACGTCGACGAGGACCCCGCGGAGATCCTCGCCGGGCTGCGGACGCTGGTGCGGCAGGCGCACGCGCGGGGCATCAAGGCCGTCGGGGCGACGCTGATGCCCTTCGGCGGGCACCGCGGCTACACGGCCGAGCGGGAGGCCGTACGGCAGCGGGTCAACGCGGAGATCCGCGCGGGGCGGGTGTTCGACGCGTACACCGACTTCGACGAGGCGCTGCGGGACCCCTACGACCCGCGGCGGTTCCGGGGGATGTACGACTCCGGGGACCATCTGCACCCCGGCGACCGGGGGTACGCGCGGATGGCGGCCGTGTTCGAGCTGACGGACCTGCTGGGGGCGGCACCGGCGGTGCTGTGACGGCGGTGCCGACCCGTGCGGCGGTCAGTCATCGTGGCGTTCGCGGCGCTTCTCGTGCGGGCCGTGGGCCAGGTCGCGGTGGCCCTCCACCATGCGCTGGTGGGCGTCGCCGATCTCCTTGCGGGCCGCGCGGCGTTCCTCCTTCAGGCGGCGGCGCTCCGCGCGGGTGGCCTTCCGCTCGACCCCCACGCCGCCCCAGAAGGCGAAGCCGGTGACGACGACCCGGGGCGCTCCGGGCGCGGCGGGCGCGCCGTCCTCACGGTGGTCGAAGCCGCCCATGAACCCGAACCCCCGCACCTCCACCTCGACGCCCGGCGGCACGACGACGTTCATCCCGCCCATGATCGCCACGCAGTTGACGACGACCTCGCGGTCCGCGAAGTTCGCCTCGCGCAGGTCGATCTCGCCGCCGCCCCAGAACGCGAAGGAGTTGAACCGCCGGGGCACGGTCCACCGCCCCTTGCGCTGGAAGCCGGACATCACCGCGACACCCCACCGCGACGACCCCTCGCCGCCGACGATCCGCCCCGCCCAGCTCCCGGGCTCCGCGGGCTCCTTCGACAGGGACACCGCCAGGTCGCCGCCGCCCCCGGCCACCGGCAGGTCCTTGGTGATCGGCGCCAACTCCCCGTACGTCCGCGCCTGGTAGGTCGCGTCCAGCCGCTCCTCGAACTCCGCCATGTCGAGGCGGCCCTCCGCGAGAGCGTCCCGCAGGACCTCGGCGACTCGTTCGCGATCGGCGTCGGAGGCACGCAGCTCCGGGGCATCGTCGGTCATGGGGCTCAGCCTACGGACTGCACCCCGCCCCCGACTACGCCGGAGCCCGCTCCTCGTACATCCGCGCGATGACCGCCTCGATGTCGGGCTCCCGCACGGACAGGTCGACCAACGGGTACTCCGCCGCGACCCGCGCCACCAGCGCCGCCGCCGACTCCGACGCCGGGAACGCCAGCCACTGCCGCGGCCCCTCCACCCGCACCACCCGCGCGGGCGCCGGGGCGTCGATCGGCGGCAGCTCCCGCTCCAGGTCGACCACGAGCGTCCGCTCGCTCTCCCCCGCCTCGTGCAGCCCGGCCAGCGGACCGTCGTACATCAGGCTCCCGTGGTCGATGACCATCACCCGGGAGCACAGCTGCTCGATGTCCTGGAGGTCGTGCGTGGTCAGCAGCACCGTCGTCCCCCGCTCGGCGTTCACGTCCCGCAGGAACGACCGCACCTTCGCCTTCGACACCACGTCGAGGCCGATCGTCGGCTCGTCGAGGTACAGCACCTCGGGATCGTGCAGCAGCGCCGCCGCGACGTCCCCCCGCATCCGCTGCCCCAGCGACAGCTGCCGCACCGGCACGTCCAGCAGCCCGCCCAGGTCCAGCAGTTCGACCAGCCGGTCCAGGTTCTCCCGGTAACGGCCGTCAGGGATGCGGTACATCCGGTGCATCAGCCGGTACGAGTCGATCAGCGGCAGGTCCCACCAGAGCGTCGTACGCTGCCCGAACACCACCCCGATCCGGCGCGCGAGCCGCGTCCGCTCCCGGGACGGGTCGATGCCCGCGACCCGCAGCCGCCCGCCGCTCGGCGTCAGGATCCCCGTCAGCATCTTGATCGTCGTCGACTTCCCGGCGCCGTTGGGCCCGATGTAGCCGACCATCTCGCCGCGCGCCACCGTGAACGACAGCGAGTCGACCGCCCGCACCTGCCGCCGCTCCCGTCGCAGGAACCCGGTCCTCTTCCGTACCTCGAAGACCTTCTCCACCCGCTCCAGCTCGATGAAGTGCCCGTCCACGGCCCCGCCCACAGCTCCGTCCACAGCCCCCTCCACGGCCCCGCCCACAGCTCCGTCCACAGCCCCGCCTCAGCTCCCCGTACTCCGGTACGACCGCAACCCCACCCGCCACGCCACCCCCGCCAGCGCACAGCACCCCGCCGCCACCACCGGCGGCAGGAACCCCACCCACTCCGGCACCCCCAGCGGATACGACCGCCCCAGCACGTACGCCGCGGGCAGCCAGTTGACGAAGGCCAGCGGCAGCACGAACGTCACCGAGCGCAGCATGTCCCGGCCGAACACGGTCGGCGGGTACTGGAGCATCGTCGTACCGCCGTAGGTGAACGCGCTCTGCACCTCCGCCGCGTCCTGCGCCACGAACTGGAACGCGGCCCCGGCCACCAGCAGCGCGCAGAAGATCGCCGCACCGCTGACGACCATCACCGGCACCAGCAGCACCTTCACCCCCGTCCAGTCGACGTCGACCACGGCGAGCGCGTACCCCAGCACCAGCGCCCCCTGCGTCACCCGCCCGACCCGGCGCACCGCGAACCGGTCGGCGGCGACCTGCGCGAGCACCGGCGCGGGCCGCACGAGCAGCGTGTCGAGGGTGCCGTCCCGCACCCGCCCGCCGATCCGGCCGACGGAGCCGAACGCGAGGTCGGCGAGGCCGAAGGAGGTGGCGGACAGGCCGTAGAGCAGGGCGACCTCGGGAAGGGAGTAGCCGCCGAGGGAGTCGACCTGCGAGAACATCAGCAGGATCGCGACGAAGTCGAGCCCGGTGATCAGCAGGTTCCCCACCAGCGTCATGACGAAGGACGCCCGGTAGGCCAGGCCCGCCCGCACCCACATCCCGGCGATCAGTCCGTAGGCCCGCAGCCCCGACACCAGGCGCTCACCCACCCTGCACCACCACCCGCCGCGCCGCCGCCGACTGCACCACCCGGCCCACCGCCAGCAGCACCACCGCCCACCCGGCCTGGAAGGCGAACACCCGCAGCGGAGCCGCCCGCCCCAGCAGCACGTCGGCGGGCGTCTGGAGCAGCGCCGCCCACGGCAGCGCCCGTACGGCGTCCCCCAGGGCGCCGGGAAAGGCGTTCAGCGGCAGCACCATGCCCGAGCAGAACAACCCGGTGATCATCATCATCTGGAGGACACCGGTCCCGTCCAGCAGCCAGAACGTGCTCAGCGCCACCAGGTACCGGATCGCGAAGCTCACGACCATCCCCAGGACGACCGCGACCAGACACGCCAGCCACACCACCGGGTCGGCGGGCAGCGCCACCGGGAAGACCAGCGCCCCGAACGCGAAGGGCAGCACGCCCCGCCCGAGCAGCTGGAACACCGCGCGCCCCAAGTCGGCCGCGAGCCACCACAGCTGCAGGTCGGCGGGCCGGTACAGGTCGATCGCGATCTCCCCCGTGCGGACCCGCTCCGCGAACTCGTTCTCGAACCCGCCGCCCTGGATGGCCAGCGTCGCGAACAGCGCCTGCCCCAGCCACACGTAGGTCACGGCCTGCGCCTGGTCGTAGCCGCCGAGCCGCGGCCGCTCCTCCCACAGGGCGAGATAGGTGTACGCGAGGATCAGCCCGAAGACGGTGTTGGTGAACACCCCCGCGGCCGTGGCCACCCGGTAGGTCGCGTACCGCCGGAACCCGCTCACCGTGACGGCGAGGTACAACCGCCACGCACCCACGGAACCGCCCCCTCACCCCAGACACCGAAGCGCAGGAGCCTACTGCGCTCCCCCACCCGCCCGCCACGCGTTTTCCCGGCGGAAGCGTGCCGTGCGGCGCAACGGAACGCCCGGTGCGAGAGTCTTCACAAAACGACCCCGCACCACACACCCGCCCGCACACCGCGCACCCACACACCACCAGGAGCCCCCACCCGCCATGAACGACGAGCCGCAGCAGCCGCAGACCGAGGGAACAGCGCGGCCCCCGCGCCCCAGACGCACCGGCTGGCGGCGCCTCGTCCCCACCTGGCGCACGGTGCTCGGCACCTTCGTCATCGGCGTGATGCTGCTGACCGGCGCGCTCGTCGTCGGCTACACCCTCGTGGAGATCCCGCCCGCGAACGCCCTCGCCGTCAAGCAGAGCAACGTCTACCTGTACGCCGACGGCTCCGAGCTGGCCCGGGACGGCGAGGTCAACCGGGAGAACGTGGGCCTGGCCCGGGTCTCCAAGGACGCCCAGCACGCCGTCCTGGCCGCCGAGGACCGCGACTTCTACACGGAGTCCGCCGTCGACCCGGGGGCGATGGCGCGGGGCGCGTGGAACACGGCCACCGGCAAGGGCAGGCAGTCCGGCTCGACGATCACCCAGCAGTACGTCAAGAACTACTACCTCGCGCAGGAGCAGACCCTGACCCGCAAGGCGAAGGAGTTCTTCATCGCGATCAAGCTGGACCGCACCGCGTCCAAGGACGAGATCCTGGAGGGCTACCTCAACACCAGCTACTTCGGCCGCAACGCCTACGGCATCCAGGCCGCCGCCCAGGCGTACTACGACCGCGACGCCGCCGACCTCGACCCGGCCCGCGCCGCCTACCTCGCCGCGCTCCTGAACGCCCCCAGCGAGTACGACGTCGTGGCCCACCCGGAGAACCAGCCGGCCGCCGAGGCCCGCTGGAACTACGTCCTGGACGGCATGGTGAAGGAGGGCTGGCTGGGCGCGGCCGAGCGGGCGGGCCTGCGGTTCCCGATGCCGAAGGAGGCCACCCTCTCCACCGGCCTGTCCGGGCAGCGCGGCTACCTCGTGGAGGCCGTCAAGCAGGACCTGGCCGCGCGCGGCGTCGTCAGCGCGGAGGAACTGGAGCACGGCGGCTACCGCGTCACGACCACGATCCAGAAGCCCCGGCAGGACGCCTTCGTACGGGCCGTCCAGGACCAGCTCATGTCCCGCCTCGACCCGGAGGTCCGCGAGGTGGACGGCTACGTCCGCGCGGGCGGCGCCGCCATCGACCCGAAGACCGGGCACGTCGTCGCCCTGTACGGCGGCATCGACTACGTGAAGCAGTACACCAACGGCGCCACCCGCAGGGACTACCAGGTCGGTTCCACGTTCAAGCCGTTCGTGTTCGCCTCGGCCGTGCAGAACGCCGCCAGCACCCAGGACGGCCGCGTCATCACCCCGACCACGCGCTACGACGGCACCAGCGAGCGCCCCGTGCAGGGCTGGAGCGGTGAGCCGTACGCGCCCGAGAACGAGGACGGGGTCGACTACGGCGAGATCACCGTGCGGGAGGCCACGGACCGGTCGGTGAACTCGGTGTACGCGCAGCTGGCCGTCGACGTCGGCCCCGCCCGGGTCCGGCAGACCGCGATCGACCTGGGTCTGCCCGAGGACACCCCGGAGCTGCACGAGGGCCCGTCCGTCGCGCTGGGCACGGCCACCGCGAGCGTCCTCGACATGGCGCGGGCGTACGCGACGCTCGCCAACCACGGGGAGCACGGCACGTACACGATGATCAAGAAGGTGACGAAGGACGGCACCGAGGAGATCGCGCTGCCCGCGCGGGAGACCCGGCAGGTGATCAGCCGGGAGGCCGCCGACACCACCACCTCGATGCTCCGCAGCACCGTCGAGAACGGCACCGCGTCCGCCGCCCAGGCCGCGGGCCGCCCCGCCGCGGGCAAGACCGGCACCGCGGAGGAGGACCGGGCGGCCTGGTTCGCGGGCTACACCCCCGACCTGGCCACCGTCGTCGCCGTACTCGGCCAGGACCCGGTCAACGCCCACCAGAAGTCGCTCTACGACGTCATGGGGCTGCCCCGGATGAACGGCGGCGGGGCACCCGCGGAGATCTGGGCCCAGTTCACCCGGGACGCCCTGAAGGGCAGCCCGGTGACCGACTTCAGCCTCCAGCTCCAGACGGCGTCGGACGAGTGGGACGTCGACCTCCCCACCGACCCGTCGCCCAGCGGCTCGCCGCCGCCGTCCAGCGCCCCGCCGACCAGCGACGCCCCGACGACGCGCGGCAGCCGCCCCCCGGCCACCGCGAGCGCGACGGCCGACGGCGGTACGGGAGGCGGCGGTACGTCGACGACCGCCCCGCCGCCCACCGTGTCCACCGCCCCGTCACCCACCGCCACCGCTACCGTCGGCTTCCCGGACGGCTTCCCGGACGCCGGTCTGACGCGGGGCTCGACGGGCTGAACGCGGATGCCGCGGCTCAGTGCCCGGAGGTGGCCTTGAGCCCCACGACGGCCACGAGCAGCAGACAGACGAAGAAGATCCGGGCGGCGGTGGCGGGCTCCCCCAGCACCGCCATCCCGAGCACCGCCGACCCGGCGGCCCCGATGCCGACCCACACGCCGTAGGCGGTGCCGATCGGCAGGGACTTGGCCGCGTACGACAGCAGCACCATGCTGACGACGATCCCGGCACCGGTGAACAGGCTGGGGACGAGACGGGTGAACCCGTGGGTGTACTTCATCCCGACCGACCACCCGACTTCGAGCAGACCGGCGACGACGAGCAGGACCCAGGCCATGACGGGCACCTCCGAGACGAGGACGGCGACGGAAAGGTGCGTCGTCTTTGCCTTGGACCCGGTACGGCGCGTCTCGTCGGGCTGGCTCCCACGGTAGCAACGGGACAGGCGGGAGGGCCGGTGACCTCGGTCACCGGCCCTCACCCACACCACCTCGCGTACCGCTCCTACAGGTACAGCCCCGTGGAGTCCTCCGACCCCTCGAAGCGGTCGGCGGCCACGGCGTGCAGGTCCCGCTCGCGCATCAGCACGTACGGCACCCCCCGCACCTCGACCTCCGCGCGGTCCTCGGGGTCGTACAGCACCCGGTCGCCGGGCTCCACGGTGCGCACGTTCTGCCCCACGGCGACGACCTCCGCCCAGGCCAGCCGGCGGCCGACGGCGGCCGTGGCGGGGATCAGGATGCCGCCGCCGGAACGCCGCTCGCCCTCGCTGGTGTCCTGCCGCACGAGTACACGGTCGTGCAGCATCCGGATGGGCAGCTTGTCGTGCTGGGGGGTGCTGGAGTCGTTTCTCTTGGCGCTCACGCCTTCGAACCTACCTGCCCGAGCCGCGTTCGTACCGGTCGGGGTCAGCGCTTGCGACGCCGGGAGCCGCCGACGACGAACAGTCCGACGACGCCCACGGCGACCAGCGCGACGGGCAGCACCCGCTCCATGCGGGGGGCGCCGTCCTCGTCGACGAACTGCGCGCGCACCTCGCTGACGACCCGGTTGACCTGGACGTAGGCCCGGCCGAGGGTGCGGTCGATGTCGGAGGCCACCTTCGCCTTCGCATCGCCGACGAGGGTCTTCGGATGCACCCGCACCCCGATCTCGTCGAGCGTCTCGGCCAGTACCGCGCGGCGGCGCCTGATGTCCGCCTCGATCTGGGCCGGGGTTCTGGTGTCCGACGTGTCCGCCACCGTGCCGCCTCCGAAGTCAGCTGTGTCTGCCGTTGTGCTGCGGACAGTCTGTCAGTTCCGGCGCCGCCCGCGTTGTCAGCACCCCCGGTTAGGCTGGCCCGATGAGCGAGCGACTCCAGCCGGGGGACGTGGCCCCCGCCTTCACCCTCCCCGACGCCGACGGCACCGAGGTGTCCCTGGCCGACCACAAGGGCCGCAAGGTCATCGTCTACTTCTACCCGGCCGCCCTGACGCCCGGATGCACCAAGCAGGCGTGCGACTTCACGGACAACCTCGACGTCCTGGCGAGCGCCGGGTACGACGTGATCGGCGTCTCCCCGGACAAGCCCGAGAAGCTGGCCAAGTTCCGCGACAAGGAGTCCCTGAAGGTCACCCTCGTCGGCGACCCGGAGAAGAAGGTCCTGGAGGCGTACGGCGCCTACGGCGAGAAGAAGCTGTACGGCAAGACGGTCGTCGGCGTGATCCGCTCCACGGTGGTCGTCGACGAGGAGGGCAAGGTCGAACGCGCCCTCTACAACGTCAAGGCCACCGGCCACGTCGCCAAGATCATCAAGGATCTGGGGATCTGAGCCGCCTTCCCCAGCTCGCCGGAGGCGGCCCGCGACCGGCACACCACCCGGTCCGGGCCACTCCACTTCCCGCGCGTGACCGCCCCGCGCCCCGTTCGTTGATCCTTGCGGGTTACGAACACGTGACCGAGGCGGAGTGGGGGGAACTGGAGGCACGGTGAAGACGAGCGCGTACACCAGGGAGCGGCTGGAAGAGGCGGCGCGGGAAGCTCGGACGTTGTCGGAGGCGTTGGCGCGGCTGGGGGTGGAGCCGGGGGGTTCCCGACGGCGGTACGTCTGGGAGCGGATGAAGAGACTCGGGGTGGACGTCTCGCACTTCGAGCGCGAGGGGGTCAAGTGGACGAGGGAGATCCTCCAAGCCGCGGTTTCGGCCTCGACGAACATGTGCGAGGTGTTGCGCAGCCTCGGGGTGGAAGTCGTAGGTGGTCAGCACACGCACATCAGCCGCCGAATCCAGGCTTACGGCATCGACACCTCGCACTTCACCACCACAGTCCGCACCGCGAACATGCGGGACAACCGGCGCCGTCGCAGCCCGGGAGAGATCCTCAAGGAGAACCCGTCGGCGCACGCACGGCGCACACCAAGCAACCGGCTCAAGAGGGCGATACTCGAACTCGGCGTCGAGGAACAGTGTGCCCTGTGCGGCATCCGGGCAGTCTGGCTGGGAGAACCACTGCCGCTTGAGGTCGACCACATCGACGGTAACTGGCGGAACAACCGGATCCAGAACCTGCGGTTGCTGTGCCCCAACTGCCACTCCACAACGGATACCTACCGCGGCCGTGGTCTGAGGCGCCCGCAGGCTGGCGCCCGATGAGCGGCACGGTTCGATACACCCGGGAGCGCATGGCCGAAGCCGCCGCTCAGTGCTCCGATATCGACGAGGTCATCGCCTTCTTCGGCACCCGGCCATACGAGAACCTCCGGCGATACCTGTACCGGCGCTTTGAGCGGTTCGGCATCGATGTCTCACACTTCCACCATCGCGGAAGGCTTACCAGGCGTCGCACAAGACCCCCCAGCGAGGAGCTGAGCGCGGCAGTCGCGCAGTCGGTCTCCATCGCCGAGGTGTTGGACCGCCTCGGCCGCCCCGACAACGGCAGCCAGCGCGCGATGGTGCATGAGTGGATCGCTGAGGAGAACCTCCGCACCGCTCACTTACTGGGCCAGGCACATCGGCGCGGGAAGCCGAGCACGAACCCCGTGAAGCGGCCGGAAGACATCCTGATCCGGCACGACGGCAAGCGCCGGACAGGTACTCCGCAGCTCCGTAGGGCACTCCGCGAGATCGGCGTACCCGAACAGTGCGCCAGGTGCGGCACCGGTCCGGTATGGCTCGGTCGACCGATGACGCTGGAGGTCGATCACATCGACGGGAACTGGAACGACGACCGGCGGGAGAACCTGCGGTTGCTGTGCCCGAACTGTCATGCCATCACGAGTACCTGGTGCAGAGGAGGGAAGAGACAGCAAGCGTCTCCCGGTACGATGGCAGGCAGCGAGCGGCGGTGGTGCAACGGTTGACACAGCAGGTTTAGGTCCTGTGGCCCTGATAGGGCTTGAGGGTTCGAATCCCTTCCGCCGCACATGAACGACCTGCGGACCAAGGACTCGATCCGCAGGTCGTTCCCCTCTGAGCCTCAGCCCAACAGCTCCCGTACCACCGGCACCAGTGCGCGGAACGCCTTGCCGCGGTGGCTGATCGCGTTCTTCTCCGCGGGAGTGAGCTCCGCGCACGTCCGCGTCTCCCCGTCCGGCTGGAGGACCGGGTCGTAGCCGAAGCCGCCCGTGCCGGTGGGCTCGTGGCGCAGGGTGCCCCGCAGTTGGCCCTCGACCACCCGCTCGGTCCCGTCCGGCAGGGCGAGGGCGGCGGCGCAGGCGAAGTGGGCGCCGCGGTGCTCCTCCGCGATGTCGGAGAGCTGGGCCAGCAGCAGGTTCAGGTTGGCCTCGTCGTCGCCGTGGCGGCCCGCCCAGCGGGCGGAGAAGATGCCGGGGGCGCCGTTCAGGACGTCCACGCAGAGCCCGGAGTCGTCGGCGACGGCGGGCAGTCCGGTGGCCTGGGCGAGGGCGTGCGCCTTGAGCAGCGCGTTCTCGGCGAAGGTGACGCCGGTCTCCTTGACGTCGGGGATCTCGGGGTAGGCGTCCGCGCCGACGAGGTCGTGGGGCAGTCCGGCGTCGGCGAGGATGGCCCTCAGCTCGGTGATCTTTCCGGCGTTACGGGTGGCGAGGATGAGGCGGGTCATGGGCCCCAGTATCCCGGGGCCCGGACCCGCGTCCGTGCCGGGGCGCTACCGCCGCCTCACGGGGTGCAGACCTTCGTCAGTTCACCCGCCGCGTCCGTCACGCCGCTGATGTTCGGTGTGGTGTCCCCGTTCTCCACCGCGTCGGTGACCTCGACCAGCGCCTCCCGCATGTCCTGCGTGGCCTTGTCCAGGTCCGCGTCGCCGGTCTCGCTGTCTATCCGGTCCAGGCTGTCCCCGACCGCGTCGACGGCCTGCCGGGTCTGCCCGGGGTCCTCGGCCGCGTTGTCCACCGCCTGCTGGAGGTCGGTGACCGCGTCGGCCACGGCGTCGGCCGTCTCGACGCAGTCCAGCGCCTTGTTGACGGCGTCGCAGCCGGTGGTCAGCCCCACCGTGAGCGCGGCGGCGGCCACGGTGGCGGCGATGACGGTGCGGCTGCGCCGACGACGGCTCACGGCCATGGAACGGTCCTCCCTCGTACGGACCCGGCGGGTCCTGAACTCCTGGCCGGGCGCACAGGGATGAGCCGTGCGCCCGTATCTCTACGGACGCGACGGCGTGCGGCGCGGTTGCCCGCGCCAACCACCTTCCTTGGTACGCCCTTTACTTTTCCGGGACGGTACCAAGGGCGGCCCGCTGCGCCGCCGCCAGGTCCGTGCACCCGGCGACCGCGAGGTCCAGCAGGGCGTCGAGTTCGGAGCGGGCGAAGGGCTCGGCCTCGGCGGTGCCCTGGACCTCGACGAAGCGGCCGTCGCCGGTGCAGACGACGTTCATGTCGGTCTCCGCCTTGACGTCCTCCTCGTAGCAGAGGTCGAGGAGCGGGACGCCGCCGACGATGCCGACCGAGATGGCGCTGACGGTGCCGGTCAGGGGCTGCCGTCCGGGCTTGATGATCTTCTTGCCCCGGGCCCAGGAGACGGCGTCGGCGAGGGCGACGTAGGAGCCGGTGATGGCGGCGGTGCGGGTGCCGCCGTCGGCCTGGAGGACGTCGCAGTCGAGGACGATGGTGTTCTCGCCGAGCGCCTTGTAGTCGATGACGGCGCGCAGCGAACGCCCGATGAGGCGGCTGATCTCGTGGGTGCGGCCGCCGATGCGGCCCTTGACGGACTCGCGGTCGCCGCGGGTGTTGGTGGAGCGGGGCAGCATCGCGTACTCGGCGGTGACCCAGCCCTCGCCGCTGCCCTTGCGCCAGCGCGGGACGCCCTCGGTGACGGAGGCGGTGCACAGCACCTTGGTGTCGCCGAAGGAGACGAGGACGGAGCCCTCGGCGTGCTTGCTCCAGCCGCGTTCGATGGTGACCGGGCGGAGTTGTTCGGGGGTGCGGCCGTCGATTCGTGACATGGGGTGAGCCTAGCCGCATGCGGAAGGGGCCCCTCCCGCGGCGGACGCGACGGGAGGGGCCCCTTCACCGGGTGACCGGGTCGGTCACATCAGGTCCTCGATGTCCGCCGCGATCGGGTCGGCGTCGGTGCCGATGACGACCTGGATGGCGGTGCCCATCTTGACGACGCCGTGGGCGCCGGCGGCCTTCAGCGCGGCGTCGTCGACCAGCGCGGCGTTGCCCACCTCGACGCGCAGCCGCGTGATGCAGCCCTCGACCTCTTCGATGTTGTCGATGCCGCCGAGCCCGGCAACGATCTTCTCAGCCTTGCTGGCCATGTCCTTCTCCCTGATCCGAACCGCGCCGTTGGTCGCGGTAACCGCAGTAACCCACAGTTGGCCCAGCTTCGCGAGCGTTCGGGCCGTGGGGACCGCAGGATGACGTCACGGCGACATCCTCGTCCACGACTGGTCTACACCACCTCACAGACGGTCGCCAAACCGCCCGGAAGGACGCCCCCCGCCCATGAGTGCCGACGCCGCCGCTCCCAGTCCCGCCCGGGCCCGCTGGAACAGCGTCTTCCAGGGCCTCCAGAAGATGGGCCGCTCGCTCCAGCTGCCCATCGCCGTGCTGCCCGCCGCGGGCATCCTCAACCGGCTGGGGCAGCCCGACGTGTTCGGCGACGACGGGCTGGGCTGGACCGACGTCTCCAAGGTGATGGCGGGCGCGGGCGGTGCGCTGCTGGACAGTTCGCTGGGGCTGCCGCTGCTGTTCTGCGTCGGCGTCGCGATCGGCATGGCGAAGAAGGCCGACGGCTCGACGGCGCTGGCGGCGGTGGCGGGGTTCCTCGTCTACTTCAACGTGCTGCGGCAGTTCCCGGAGGACTGCGCGGTGGGCGCGGAGGTGGTGGACGCGGGGTGCCAGGCGGCGGACGGCACGGTGTCGGCGTTCACGTACCAGAACCCCGGCGTCTTCGGCGGGATCGTGATGGGGCTGCTGGCGGCCTACTTCTGGGCCCGCTTCCACCGCACCAAGCTGGTGGACTGGCTCGGCTTCTTCAACGGCCGCCGGCTCGTGCCCATCATCATGGCGTTCGTGGCCATCGCGTTCGCGGCGCTCTGTCTGTGGATCTGGCCGCCGATCGGTGACGCGCTGGAGAACTTCAGCGACTGGATGAGCGACCTGGGCGCCTGGGGCGCGGGTGTCTTCGGCGTCGCCAACCGGGCACTGCTGGTGATCGGGCTGCACCAGTTCCTCAACGTGCCCATCTGGTTCCAGTTCGGCACGTACACCACGCCGGACGGCGACGTGGTGCACGGCGACATCAACATGTTCCTCGCCGGGGACCCGGACGCGGGGCAGTTCACCTCGGGGTTCTTCCCGATCATGATGTTCGCGCTGCCCGCCGCGGCGCTCGCCATCACGCACTGCGCCAAGCCGCACCGCCGCAAGGAGGTCGGCGGTCTGATGCTGTCGGTGGCGCTGACGTCGTTCGTCACCGGCATCACCGAGCCGATCGAGTACTCGTTCCTGTTCGTCGCCCCGCTGCTGTACGCGGTGCACGCGCTGCTGACCGGGGTGTCGATGGCGGTGACGTGGGGGCTCGGGGTGCATGACGGGTTCAGCTTCTCCGCCGGGCTCATCGACTACGTCATCAACTGGAACCTGGCGACGAGACCGTGGGCGATCATCCCGATCGGGCTGTGCTTCGCCGTCCTCTACTACGCGGTCTTCCGGTTCGCGATCACCCGGTTCGATCTGAAGACGCCGGGCAAGGAGCCGGAGGAGGAGGTGGAGGACGTCACGAAGGTCTGACACACCATGACATCAGGCGGCGTCTAGGGCCCCGCGGGCATCACGCACGTCACACATAACGTACGGGAATCACGGGTTCCTTATCTCTCCTTCATCGTGCTAGAACAGGTCTACACCACTGAGTGGTGTAGACCACCACCCGATGGAGGAAGTATGAGCACCGCCACCGATTCGGCGGCCCCCGCAAAGAAGCGGGGATCCGGTCTTTTCCAGGGCCTGCAGAAGGTCGGCCGCAGCCTGCAGCTCCCCATCGCCGTCCTCCCGGCGGCGGGCATCCTGTTGCGCCTCGGCCAGGCCGACGTCCAGGACAAGCTGAACCTCCCCGACAAGGTCACCGCGGTGTTCGCCACGGCGGGCGGCGCGATCTTCGACAACCTGCCGATGCTGTTCTGCATCGGCGTGGCCATCGGCTTCGCCAAGAAGGCCGACGGCTCCACAGCGCTGGCCGCCTTGGTCGGTTTCCTGGTCTACAGCAACGTACTGAAGGCGTTCCCGGTCACCGAGGCACAGGTCCAGAAGGGCGCGGACATAGCCGCGACCTACAACAACCCCGGTGTCCTCGGCGGCATCGTCATGGGTCTGCTCTCGGCGGTCCTGTGGCAGCGCTACCACCGCAAGAAGCTGGTGGACTGGCTGGGCTTCTTCAACGGCCGCCGACTGGTGCCGATCATCATGGCCTTCGTGGGCACCGCCATGGGCGTCTTCTTCGGCCTGGTCTGGGAACCGATCGGTGAGGGCATCTCGGACATCGGCGAGTGGATCACCGGTCTGGGCGCCGCGGGCGCCGGTCTGTTCGGTCTGATCAACCGCGCGCTGATCCCGATCGGTATGCACCAGTTCGTCAACACCGTCTCCTGGTTCCAGATCGGTGACTTCACCAACGCCGCGGGCGAGGTCGTGCACGGTGACCTGAACCGCTTCTTCGCCGGTGACCCGGACGCCGGTCAGTTCATGTCGGGCTTCTTCCCGATCATGATGTTCGGCCTCCCGGCCGCCGCCATCGCCATCGCGCACGCCGCCCGCCCGGAGCGCCGCAAGGCCGTGATGGGCATGATGATCTCGCTGGCGCTGACCTCCTTCGTGACCGGTGTGACCGAGCCGATCGAGTTCTCGTTCATGTTCATCGCCCCGCTGCTGTACGTGATCCACGCGGTGCTCACCGCCCTGTCCATGGCGATCACCTGGGCGCTCGGGGTCCACGCGGGCTTCACCTTCTCCGCGGGTGCCATCGACTACGGGCTCAACTGGAACCTCGCGACCAAGCCATGGCTGATCATCCCGATCGGTCTGGTCTTCGCGGCGCTCTACTACGCGGTCTTCCGCTTCGCCATCGTCAAGTTCAACCTCCCCACCCCGGGCCGCGAGCCCGAGGAGGAGGTCGAGGACCTCACCAAGGCGTGAGCCTCAGCCGTACGGCATGGCAGTCGAAGGCCCCGGTACCGACCAGGTACCGGGGCCTTCGCGTGTCAGATCTCGTACGACGTCCCCGCCACCGCCAGCTCCACCGGACCGTCGTACACCGCGCGGGCGTCGGTCAGGTTGATCCGGGGGTCCGTCCACGGGGGGATGTGGGTGAGGAGCAGGCGGCGGGCGCCCGCGCGGGTCGCCGTCTCGCCCGCCTCACGGCCGTTGAGGTGGAGGTCGGGGATGTCCTCCTTGCCGTGGGTGAAGGCGGCCTCGCAGAGGAACAGGTCGGTGTCCCGGGCCAGGTCGTCCAGGGCCGGGGTGACGCCCGTGTCGCCGGAGTACGTCAGGGACCTGCCAGCGTGCTCGACCCGGATGCCGTACGCCTCGACGGGGTGGGCGACGCGCTCGGTGTGCACGGTGAAGGGGCCGATGTCGAAGGTGGAGGGCTTGACCGTGTGGAAGTCGAAGACCTCGCTCATCGACGAGGCGGTGGGGGTGTCGGCGTAGGCCGTGGTCAGGCGGTGCTCCGTGCCCTCGGGGCCGTAGACCGGGATCGGAGCGCAGCGTCCGCCGTCGTGCCGGTAGTAACGCGCCACGAAGTAGGCGCACATGTCGATGCAGTGGTCGGCGTGCAGATGGCTCAGGAAGATCGCGTCGAGGTCGTAGAGACCGCAGTGGCGCTGCAACTCGCCCAGGGCACCGTTGCCCATGTCGAGAAGCAGCCGGAAGCCGTCGGCCTCGACGAGGTAGCTCGAACAGGCCGATTCCGCGGACGGGAACGACCCCGAGCAGCCGACGACGGTGAGCTTCATGAAGCAGAAACCTCCGCTGGCGGATGGAGAGAAACGGGGGTCGTGCGGTCCGTCGAGCGTAAGGCGCGAAACGTCCGGTCGCTCCTCCGCCAAGGGCTGTTGTGGGCGAACTCACCTGTGGTGTCACCGGTTCGGCTGGACGCGGGGCGCATGGGACGGAGCAAGGGGCGCGCGGGGAGAGTCGTACGCCGGTACCGTCTGCGGTATGGACACGTCCTGGTGGCTGGCGCTCGCGGCGGTGGTGCTGCTCGCGCTGGTCGCCACGCTCGTCGACGGGTGGGGGCGGGGGCACGCGCCGCGGACGGCCCGGCGGGAGCGGGTCCGGCCCACGGCGGCGGGACCCGGGCCGCGGCCCGCGGAGATCTGGTGGGCGAACGTGCCCTACGAGGACGGGCCGGAGTCAGAAGGGGCCGCGCACAGCGCGTCAGGTAGGGCGGGGGTGGGAGACGGGCGGGCCAAGGACCGGCCCTGTCTGGTGCTGAGCGTGCGCGGGCGGCACGCCACCGTCGCCAAGATCACCAGCCGGTACCACGACGACCGGGCCGGGGTGATCCCGCTGCCGCCGGGCACCGTCGGGGACGCCCGGGGGCGGCCGAGCTTCCTGGAGACGGACGAGCTGCGGAGGGTGCCGGTGGGTGACTTCCGGCGCCGGGCGGGGGTCGTGGACCCGGTCCTGTGGGACCAGGTCCGTCACCTCGCCTCGTGACCCCGTCAGGCGGCGCTACGCCCAGAGCTGGCCCTGGAGCGTCTCGATGGCCTCCTCCGTGGTGGCCGCCGTGTAGACGCCGGTGGAGAGGTACTTCCAGCCGCCGTCGGCCACGACGAAGACGATGTCGGCGCTCTCGCCCGCCTTCAGCGCCTTCCTGCCCACGCCGATCGCGGCGTGCAGCGCGGCACCCGTGGAGACGCCCGCGAAGATGCCCTCCTGCTGGAGGAGCTCCCGGGTGCGGGTGACCGCGTCGGCGGAGCCGACCGAGAAGCGGGTGGTGAGGACGGAGGCGTCGTACAGCTCGGGGACGAAGCCCTCGTCGAGGTTGCGCAGGCCGTACACCAGGTCGTCGTAGCGCGGTTCGGCGGCGACGACCTTCACGTCCGGCTTGTGCTCGCGCAGGTAGCGGCCGACGCCCATCAGGGTGCCGGTGGTGCCGAGGCCCGCGACGAAGTGGGTGATGGAGGGCAGGTCCGCGAGGATCTCGGGGCCCGTGCCGGCGTAGTGGGCGCCCGCGTTGTCGGGGTTGCCGTACTGGTAGAGCATCACCCAGTCGGGGTGCTCGGCGGACAGCTCCTTGGCCATGCGGACGGCGGTGTTGGAGCCGCCCGCCGCCGGGGAGGAGATGATCTCGGCGCCCCACATGGCGAGCAGGTCACGGCGCTCCTGCGAGGTGTTCTCCGGCATCACGCACACGATGCGGTAGCCCTTGAGCCGGGCCGCCATGGCGAGCGAGATGCCGGTGTTGCCGCTCGTCGGTTCGAGGATGGTGCAGCCCTCGGTCAGGCGGCCGTCCTTCTCCGCCTGTTCGATCATGTGCAGGGCGGGGCGGTCCTTGACCGAGCCGGTGGGGTTGCGGTCCTCCAGCTTGGCCCAGATCCGGACGTCGGCGGACGGCGACAGCCGCGGCAGGCGCACCAGGGGGGTGTTGCCGACCGCGGCCAGCGGGGAGTCGTAGCGCATCCGGGATCAGACCATGCCGCCGGCCACCGCCGGCAGGATCGTGACGTTGTCGCCGTCGGCGAGCTTGGTGTTGATGCCGTCGAGGAAGCGGACGTCCTCGTCGTTCAGGTAGACGTTGACGAAGCGGCGCAGCTCCCCGGCGTCCACGAGGCGGGCGTGGATGCCCGTGTGCCGGGACTCCAGGTCGGTGAACAGGTCGGCGAGGGTGTTTCCGGACCCCTCCACCGCCTTCTGGCCGTCGGTGTACGGGCGGAGGATGGTCGGGATGCGGACCTCGATGGCCATGTCAAAGGGCTCCTGTCGAAGGAAGGGGGTCTGGTGGGGGGCGCACGCACACACCGGCGCGCGCCGCGGCACACGGCCGTACGGCGGAAGCGCAGTTTCAACAGATGGCGCTGGCGAGCCTGCACAGATCGACGTGCAGCCGCGCCACGAGCAGCGGGGTGCCCGGCGTCTTGTCGCTCACGTCGAAGAGAACCATGGGCTCATCGTATCGATTCCCGGTCCGGGTTCTGGAATGTGATCTCGCATCGTGGATGGTTTCTGCCCGCATCGCGGGCATCCCGCCGTCAGTAAGCGTCCACGATCTTCACTTCCTCCTCCGTGACCTCTCCCTCCACGATCCGGAACGAGCGGAACTGGAAGTCGCCGAGGCCGTCGGTGTCGGCGGTGGAGACGAGGACGTAGTGCGCGCCGGGCTCGTTGGCGTAGGAGATGTCCGTGCGGGAGGGGTACGCCTCGGTCGCGGTGTGGGAGTGGTAGATGACCACCGGCTCCTCGTCGCGGTCGTCCAGCTCGCGGTAGAGCCTGAGCAGGTCCTGGGAGTCGAACTCGTAGAACGTCGGCGAGCGGGCGGCGTTCAGCATCGGGACGAAGCGCTCGGGGCGGCCCTCGCCCACCGGTCCGGCGACCACGCCGCACGCCTCGTCGGGGTGGTCCTCGCGGGCGTGGGCGACGATCCTGTCGTGCAGGTCCTGGGTGATGGTCAGCATGGTGGCCAGGATAAGCAGGAGGGCCGCCCCGTACCGAAGAGTGGTACGGGGCGGCCCGTATGCCGGACAGGGTGCCCGGGATCAGACGGTCTTGGCGGACTCCAGGTCCTCGTCGCCGCGGTCGGCGCTGACCGCGCCGGCCTTGCGGTCGCGGACCCAGTCCAGGAAGGACTTCAGCTCGCGCTTGACGACCGGGGCCAGCAGGTAGAGGCCGATGATGTTGAACACCGACAGCAGGAAGAGCGCCGAGTCGGCGAGGCTGATCAGCGAGTCCAGGGTGAGCAGCGAACCGGCGATGACGAAGACGCTCCAGGTGGCCTTGAAGACGGTCTCGCTGGTCTTGCTCTTGCCGAACAGGTACGACCACGCCTTGAGGCCGTAGTAGCCCCAGGTCAGGATCGTGGAGAAGGCGAACAGCAGCACCGCGACGGTCAGCAGGTTCGGGAACCAGGGCAGCACGGTCTCGAAGGCGTCGGAGGTGATGGTGACACCGCCGATGCTCTCACCCGCGCGGGCCTCGGCCCAGCTGGCCGGGTTGGCGATGACGATGGTCAGCGCGGTCATGGTGCAGATGAGGACCGTGTCGATGAACGGCTCCAGCAGCGCGACCAGGCCCTCGGAGGCGGGGTGCTTGGTCTTGACCGCGGAGTGCGCGATCGGCGCGGAGCCGAGACCGGCCTCGTTGGAGAACGCGGCGCGCTGGAAACCGACGATCAGGGCACCGATGACACCGCCCGCGACACCGTCCGCCTCGAAGGCGCCGGAGAGGATGGTCTGGAAGGCGTCCGGCACGGCGGTGACGTTGGTCAGGATGACGACCAGGCAGGCCACGACGTAGAGGGCGGCCATGGCGGGGACCAGGCGGCTGGTGACGGAGGCGATGGAGCGGATGCCGCCGAGCAGCACCAGGCCGACCAGCGCGGCGATGACCAGGCCGAACAGCACGGCACCGGCGGAGGAGGCCAGGAAGCCGTCCTCGCCGCCGAACTGGGAGGAGAGCTGCGCGTAGGACTGGTTGGCCTGGAGCAGGTTGCCGCCGAAGAGGCCGAAGAACAGGATCATGACCGAGGCGAGCACGGCGAGCACCTTGCCGAGCTGGGCGCCGTTCTTGCCGAACCGCTCGGCGAGGCCCTTGGGCAGGTAGTGCATCGGGCCGCCGGAGACGGTGCCGTCGGCGTGCTCCTCGCGGTACTTCACACCGAGCGTGACCTCGACGAACTTGGTGGCCATGCCGAGCAGGCCGCACAGGATCATCCAGAAGGTGGCCCCGGCGCCGCCGATGGAGACGGCGACGGCGACACCGGCGATGTTGCCGAGGCCGACGGTGCCGGAGACGGCGGCGGTGAGCGCCTGGAAGTGGCTGACCTCGCCGACGGCGCCCTCCTCGTCGTACTTGCCGCGCACGGTGTCGAAGGCGAGCTTGAACTTGCGGAACTGCAGGAGGCCGAACCAGGTGGTGAAGACCAGACCGGCGATCACCAGCCAGGCGACGATCAGCGGGAGGTCGGTGCCGTTGACGTCGACGGCGTAGAAGACGACGTCCGCGACATGGTCGGCGACGGGTTCGAAGAAGTCGCTGACGGCGTCGTCGATGGACGTGGTGACGGAATCGAGAGACATCGAGTTACCTCGGTGGCGCAGGGGACGTGCTGACGGGGTGTACGCACAGCAGCGGCGGTGTGAGCGGTCTGTGAAGCGAACGCCGTTGTCCGTTCGGCGACGGTGGAGTGTGTCCGGGCCCGCGGACCCGGGCCGGTACTCGCTCCTGTCGTGCGCGCCGGTGTGGTGACCGGCCCTCCATGACGGCGAGGGGTGGAGCCGAAAAGGAGTTGCGAATTCTTACCACGTCGTTAACTCGCGCTTACGTGGCGCAGATCACACAAAACCGCCCCCGGGGCACAAAACCCCAGGAGCGGTGACACGATCGTTATGCGGATTTGAGCGTCCGCTGAGCGAACACTTCCTGGTACAAACGGGACGTAAGGGCGTGGCTACGGCTTGGATCGCAGGACCTACGGCATGAGGGTGTTCACCAGGGTCTCCTGGAGACCGCCGAGCCACAGGTACGCCATCACCATCGGCTTGCGCGGGTCCTCGTCCGGCAGCCGGTAGAGGAGGTCGGTGTCCTCCTCGTCGGCGATGTCGAGCCGGGAGCCGATCGCCAGGCGCAGGTCGTTCAGCGCGCCGAGCCACTGCCGGGAGTCGTCGGCGGAGAGCTTGAGCACCGCCCCGCCCTCCCCGGCGGCGGCCAGCCCGTCCAGGGAGCGGATGACCGCCAGGGCGTTGTCGCGCTTGCCCGCCCTGAGGTCGTTCTCGGTGTAGCGGCGGAACTCCGAGGAGTACGACCGCAGCTCCTCCGTCCGCTCCGCCGACCCCGGGGCGCCCTCGGGGTCGTCGTAGGCGTCCGGGAAGAGCCGCCGGAGCACGGGGTCGGAGGGCGGCTCGCTCGGCCCCTCGGCGAACAGCTCGGCGAGCGGGTCGGCGGAGGCGTCCTCGGCGGGGCCCGGGCCGATGAGCTCCAGCAACTGCACGGCGAGCGAGCGGATGATGGAGATCTCGACGTCGTCGAGCGCGACGGCCGCGCCGCCGCCGGGAAGCGGTTCGAAGTGTCCGGGCATGGGTCTCTTCGTCGGTGGCGGTGGGCGCTGGCTAGGTGCGGTCGTGCTGGAGCGTGGCCCACAGGCCGTAGCCGTGCATGGCCTGGACGTCGCGCTCCATCTCCTCGCGGGTGCCGCTGGAGACGACCGCGCGGCCCTTGTGGTGCACGTCCAGCATGAGCTTGGTGGCCTTGTCCTTGGAGTAGCCGAAGTACGTCTGGAAGACGTACGTCACATAGCTCATGAGGTTGACCGGGTCGTTGTGCACGAGGGTGACCCAGGGGACGTCCGGCTCGGGCACGGCGGAGACCTCCTCCGCCGACTCGGTGCGTTCGATCTCGATGGGAGCGGCTGACGTCACATGACCATGCTGCCACGCCCTCCATAAATCGTCACACTGACGAAATGGGGGTAGCATCGCTTGCCATGAACACAGCGGACCTTGGTTTGCCGGTGGAGGTGCCCTCGACGGCCCTGTTCACCGACCAGTACGAGCTGACGATGCTCCAGGCCGCCATGAAGGCGGGCACCGCCGGACGGCGCTCCGTCTTCGAGGTCTTCACCCGCCGACTGCCCGGCGGGCGCCGCTACGGCGTCGTCGCGGGCACCGGCCGGGTGCTGGACGCCATCGAGAACTTCCGCTTCGACGCGGACGTGCTGGCCTTCCTGCGGGAGCGCGGCGTCGTCGACCCGGAGACGTGCGCGTACCTCGCCGACTACCGCTTCTCCGGTGACGTCTGGGGCTACCCCGAGGGCGAGGTGTACTTCCCGGGCTCGCCGGTCCTGCGGGTGGAGGGCAGCTTCGCCGAGTGCGTGCTGCTGGAGACGGTGATCCTGTCCATCCTCAACCACGACTCGGCGATCGCCGCCGCGGCCTCCCGGATGGCGTCCGCCGCCGGGGACCGGCCGCTGATCGAGATGGGCGCCCGGCGCACCCACGAGCTGGCCGCCGTCGCCGCCGCCCGCGCCGCCTACGTCGGCGGCTTCACCTCCACCTCCGACCTCGCCGCGGGCTTCCGCTACGGCATCCCCACCGTCGGCACCTCCGCGCACGCCTTCACCCTGCTGCACGACCACGAGCGGGACGCCTTCCGCGCCCAGGTGGAGTCCATGGGCCGGGACACCACGCTCCTGGTCGACACCTACGACGTCGCCGAGGCGGTCCGTACGGCGGTGGAGGTCGCCGGACCCGGCCTGGGCGCGGTGCGCATCGACTCCGGCGACCTGCTGCTGGTCGCGCACCGGGTACGGCAGCAGCTGGACGAGCTGGGCGCCACCGGTACGAGGATCATCGTCACCTCCGACCTCGACGAGTACGCCATCGCCTCGCTGGCCGCGGCGCCGGTGGACGCGTACGGCGTCGGCACCCAGCTGGTGACCGGCTCCGGGCACCCCACCTGCTCGATGGTCTACAAGCTGGTCGCCCGCGCCGAGTCCGCCGACCCGGCGGCGCCGCTGGTGCCGGTCGCGAAGAAGGCCACCGGCGGCAAGACGTCCATCGGCGGCCGCAAGTGGGCCGCGCGGCGGCTGGACGCCGACGGCGTCGCGGAGGCCGAGGTCATCGGAACCGGGCCGGTGCCGGACGGGCTGGCCGACCGGTCGCTGCTGGTGGAGCTGGTCAAGGGCGGCGAGGTGGTCGCCCGGGAGCCCCTGGACGCCCCCCGGGAGCGCCACGTCGCCGCCCGCGCGGGCCTGCCGCTGTCCGCCACCCAGCTCTCGCGCGGCGAACCGGTCATTCCGACGGAGTACGTCCCCGGGCCCACGGGGGGATGACCGGCGAGAACGCGGGCAGCCGGGTACCCGGGGCGCACAGCGGAGTGCGCCCTGCCGCACCCCCTCCCGCCGCCCCCCGGAAGTCTCTAGGCTCGGAGGTTCACCACCGGCCCGCACCCCACCGCCCCAGCCCCCAACCGACCCCCTGACCGAAGGACACCGACCATGCGCCGCGCCTTGATCGTCGTCGATGTGCAGAACGACTTCTGCGAGGGGGGCAGCCTCCCGGTGGCCGGGGGTGCCGACGTCGCCGCCGCGATCACCGAGCTGATCGGGCAGGCCCCCGCCGGGTACCGGCACGTCGTGGCCACCCGGGACCACCATGTCGCGCCCGGCGGCCACTTCGCCGACCGCCCCGACTTCGTCCACTCCTGGCCCGCGCACTGCGTCGCCGGGACCGAGGGGGTGGGCTTCCACCCGAACTTCGCCCCGGCGGTCGCCTCCGGCGCGGTCGACGCCGTCTTCGACAAGGGCGCCTACGCCGCCGCGTACAGCGGCTTCGAGGGCGTCGACGAGAACGGCGTGCCGCTCGCCGACTGGCTGCGGGCCCGCGGGATCGACGAGGTCGACGTGGTCGGCATCGCCACCGACCACTGCGTCCGCGCCACCGCGTTGGACGCCGCCCGCGAGGGCTTCCGCACCCACGTCCTGCTCGACCTCACCGCGGGCGTGGCCGAGGAGACCACCGACCGCGCCCTGGAGGAGCTGCGGGGAGCGGGCGTGGAACTCTCCGGCAAGCCGGTCGTCTCCTGACCCGGCGGCGCCCTACGCCGGTGCCGCCGGGCGGCGCAGCAGCGCGCGGATCGGGTGCCACAGCTCCATCGGGCCGAGGCCGCTGACACCGGGTGCCGTCCGCCATATCAGGCCGTCGGGGTGGTGCAGGACGGCGGTGATCTCGTCCGGCGTCGGCGGGGCGGCGTTGCCGCGCAGGTAGACGGCGCGGAGCCCCAGGTTGCGCAGCCTGGTCAGGGCGCGCGCCCTGTTCTGGGCGTGTACGAGGACCCGTACGCCACCCGGGGCGGTCGGGCCGTCGGCGGTGGGGCTGGGCAGGTTCAGTGCCACCACCACCGTGCCGTTCGGCAGCTTGCAGAAACCTCCTGCGGCCATGCAGTCACACCCCCGTGCGAGCCGGTGTCAATAAGTCAGTCACAGGACGCACCTAAACACGATCGGCGGCAACCCGCCAAGGGGCTGCCGCCGATACGCGTCTGACCTGCGGAAACGCTGACTACTTGGTAGCCGCTCCGACCTTGACCGTGATCGTCGAGCCGCTCAGCGGCTGGTTGACGATGACGATCTTGGTGTTGGTGTCAGTGATCTGGACACCCGCGCGCGGGTTGGACTCGTCGTAGTAGGTGTGCTTGTGGTCGTTGAAGACCGGCACGCCGCGCGACGACGGGACCCTGGTCTCCACGTCCGCCTTGTGCAGGGTCAAACCGTCCGTGCGGTACCAGCTGAACGGCGAGTCGTACGTCTGGATGCGGTTGCGCATCAGCGTGCCGTCGGACCACTTCAGCGCGGTCGGGTGCGAGTCGACCGGCAGGACCAGACCGGTGCCGGGGTGCTGGCTGGTGTTGTTGTCCTGCTGCGAGGTGTCCCACTTCCAGATCAGCAGACCGTTCTGGTAGGGGAAGTGCTCCACCCAGTCCGGACGGGTGGTCGAGAAGCCGAAGTTGTACGGGCCGACCGCGAGGGTCTTGTCGTACGACCTGTACTGGCGGTTCTCGGCGATGTAGTACTGCGCGTAGTCCTTGGTGAAGGAACCGCCCACCCGCGAGAAGCCGTTGGCGGTCCAGGCCGCGTCCGCGCTCTCCGCGTCGTCGGTGAACAGGGTCGCGCCGTCCGCGGTGAGCGTGATGCGGTCGGCGGTGAAGCCCTTCAGGGACACGCCGCCGTCGGTGGCGTAGCGGAACCGGATGTCGATCTGCTGACCGGCGTACGCGTCCAGCGGGTACGACAGCGCCTTGTGGGTGCCGGAGACACCGCTGAGGGCGGGCTGGTCGCTGCCGTCACGGTCGATCGGCTGACCGTCCGCGGTGCCGTCGATCGGCGTCCAGTTGGTGCCGCCGTCCGTCGAGACCTCGGTGTAGAGGTAGTCGTAGTCCTTCTCGATCTCCCACCAGCCGTCGAGCGTCAGCGCGGCCGACGCCTTGCCGGTCAGGTCGACGGAGCGGGCGAGCGTGGCGCGGCGGTCGTTGCTGCTGCCGCTCCACCACTGGTTGGCGCCCTCGGCCGGGGCGACGATCTCGGTGGTGACGGCCTTCTGCGGCAGCTCCACCACCAGGGCCTGCGGGTTCCTGGTGTTGTACTCGGCCACACCCAGCTTGTGCTTCGAGGCCGTCGCGGCCTTCGCCACGTCGTAGTCGAGCCAGCCCAGCTGGAGCTTGTCCCAGGCGGTCATGTCGCCGGGCATGTCACCGATGGTGTCCTGGCCGGTGCCCAGCCAGGAGCCGGACGACATCAGCGTCCAGAAGCCGGTGGAGTTCTCGCCGCCGCTGGTGTCGTAGTGGTCCGGCAGACCGAGGTCGTGGCCGTACTCGTGGGCGAAGACGCCGAGTCCGCCGTTCTCCGGCTGGATGGTGTAGTCGCCGACCCAGATGCCGCTGTCGCCGATCTGGGTGCCGCCGAGCTTGTTGCCCTCGGGGCCGGTGGCGCCGGCGTCGGTGCCGAACGCGTACCAGCGGTGCGCCCAGATGGCGTCCTCGCCCTGCGCGCCGCCGCCCGCGGACTCGTCCTCGCCGGCGTGCACGATCTGGAAGTGGTCGATGTAGCCGTCGGCCTCGTTGAAGTCGCCGTCGCCGTCGTGGTCGTAGCGGTCCCACTGGTCGTACTCGGCGAGCGCGGCGCTGATCTCGGCGGTGGTCTTCCCGGCCGCCTTCTGGTCGTCGACCCAGGCGTTGACGCCGTCCTGCACCGCGAACCAGGCGCAGTTGTCCGGGTCGCAGGCGTTGGAGCCGTAGCGGGCCTCGTTGTAAGGCACCTTGACCCAGTCGGCGACCTCGCCGTCGACGGAGTAGCGGCCCGAGGACTGCCTCTCGTAGTACGACTTCATCGAGCCGACGCCGTCACCGAAGTACAGGTCCTGGAAGTGCTCGCGGTTGTAGTCCGCCTGCCAGGCCGTGCTGTTGTCCTTGGTGCGGTCCGGCTCGGCTATCTGGTTGTGCAGCGGGCCGGGCGTGCCGCCGTAGCGCGGGTCGGTCTGGTCGCCGAACTCGACGAGGATCGTGAAGATCTTGTCGGTCTTCTCGCGGCCCAGCTCGACGTACTTGCTGTCGCCGTGGCGGCTGCGGAGTTTGACGACCTTCGAGCCGTCGCGCTCCTTGACGTCGGCCTTGCCGGATATGACCTGCTTGAGCGCCTCCTCGCGCTGGGCCTCCTGGGTCTTGGTGAGCGGCCCGTCGAAGTCGTGTTCCTTCACGGCCTTACCCGACGCCGGGTCCTGCCGGTCGACGGCGGCGGGGCTGCCCGCCGGATCCGCGTGGGCCACGGTGGCGGCCGAGAAGGTCGCGGTCGCCGCCGCGAAGGCCACCGCGGTCGCGGTCGCTCTGAACGTCCAGGGTCTACTGGTCACTTGAGATCCTCCCCCGCGTCCGCGGCGCGGTCGGGGGTCCTGGAGAGTCGAGGAAGTCCGCGCGCGCGTGGTTGACGCGTGTAGTCAAGTGACGACATTGGACTAGAGGTTGCGCGGAAAAGACAGACCTTGACTTGAACAGGTCAATGGCACTATGCGGAGTGCCCTCCTCGCTCAGCGGACGCCGTGCGGACGGGATGACTCGATGCGCCCCCCGTGCACCGGCACTGTTGGTCAGGTCACGCTTACTCTTCGTTCCACTCGGGCACACAGCCGATTAGAGTCGCGTGGCGGAACGCCCGGAAGCCGGCGGAAAGCCAGGCCGACATCCCTGTCCCACCCCCCAACCGCATCCGCACCTCCCCCACAGCGAGAGGCACGGGGGGAGGCCCACCCCGAGGACTCGATTGCCATGCCTCGTCCGACCGCCGCACAGCTCGCCTACGGTTCGTCCACCGTGCTCCTGTCGACGCTCGCCATGCTGCTGCTGTCCCAGACGAGTTCGACCGTGGTGATCGCGATCATCGCCGTGGCGGCCCTCGCGCTCGGGCTGCTGGTCGCCCTGACCCTTCCGACGCCGAAGCGGACGGTGGCGGTTCCCGCCGCCACGCCCCGCCGCGCCGTCATACGGCAACGGGTGACCGCGTCAGCGACCACCAACGAGCCGGTGCGGGAGCCCTCGGCGCCCTGAACCGGCCCCGCCCACGACCGGACCGTGGTGGTCAGCGGGTGCTGACCACCACGGTCTTCGCCGCCTTGTCGTGCAGGCCCTGCTTGTAGGGCCGGTCGAAGAAGCTCCAGCCGCCCGCGACCGCCGTCCAGAGGCAGGCGCAGCAGAACGCGAACGGGATCCACAGCACGGCCGCCCGCAGCAGGGAGGTCTGGGTGGAGGGCGTGTTGCCGTTGTCGAGGTTGGCCGTGCGGAGTTTCAGCCATTTCTTGCCGAGTGTCTGGCCCGTCCTGGCGGTCATGAAGGTGTCGTAGGCCATGTAGAGGACGGCGGCGACGATCGACTGCCCGACGGTGCTCGCGCTCTCGAACTCGTCCGTGTCCACGTTGTACTCGCCGATGCCGAGCGGCCAGGTGACCAGCCAGACGACGAGGCCGACGAGGATCATGTCGATGAGCCGGGCGAGGACGCGCCTGCCGCTGTCGGCGAGCGGCGGCATCCCGGCGAGCGGATCGGCCGGGTAGGGGCCGCCTCCGTAGGGCGGGGGCTGACCGCCGCCGTAGGGCGGGGGCTGACCGCCGCCGGGGGGCGGTTGGCTCCAGGGGCCGCCGGGGGGCGGCTGGCCGCCGGGGCCGCCGCCCGCGGGGGCGTCGTACGGCGAACCCGACCCCCGGCCGGGCGGCGGGGGCTGCTTCCTGAACGGGTCGTCGTCCGGCGGCTCTCCGGGGCCGGGAGGCGGTTCGGTACTCATGGCCCGAGTGCATCGCGAACCCCGGCGCCCCGCATCCGGCGCGCGGCCGTCCGGGGTACCGGATCATCCGGGCCGGACGACGTACCCGCTCATCCCGCCACGAACGTATGCGCGGCCTTGTCGTGCCAGCACTGCCGCCACGGCCGGTCGAACAGCCCCCATACGACGCCGATCAGCCCGAAGGCGAGCAGACCGGGCACGCTGTAGACGAGCCAGCGGCGCAGCGCCGCCCCGAACGACGGGGGTTCGTGCGCCTCGATGTCCCGCACCTCGATGCCGAGCAGCCGCTTGCCGAGCGTGCGGCCCCACCTGGCGGTGGGCAGCGCCTCGTACAGGACGCCCGCGACGAGCAGCACGCCGAGCACGATGCCCAGGTAGACCGAGGTCGTGCCGTCCAGGAGCCAGACCGTGACGGTCTCCCCGGAGAGCTTGGCCTCGTCGATCTTGTCCTGAATGTGGTCGGCGGCGCGGGCGCCGAGCGGTACGGCGGCCACGGCGGTGAGGCCGCCGACGGCCAGGGTGTCGATCAGCCGCGCGGCCAGCCGCCTGCCCACCGCGGCGGGGCGCGCCGCGGCCTGGCGCCGGGCCGCCGCCTGGAAGACGTCGTCCACCGGCGGCTTCCAGGGCGCCACCGGCGGCTCCTCGGCCGGTACGCCCGCCAGCCGGTGCACCTGCTGGGCCCAGGAGGCCTGGCCGCCCCCGGCGCCGGAGGTGACCGGCGCGGGCGCGGACGCCTGCTGCGGAACGCTCGCGGCGACACCGGGCTGCCGCTGCGGACCGGCGGGGGCGGAGGGAGCGGAAGGAGCGGAGGAGGTCGCGGGAGGTGTGGGGGTCGCCGGGGGCTGGGCCGGGGCGCGGTCGGCAGCGGCCTTGCCCGCGCCGAAGCCCGGGGACGCCTGCGCGGGACCGGCGTGCGCGGGCCCCCGCGCCGTGCCGGACGGCGGCGGGCCGAAGCCCGGGGGTACCTGGCCGGAGTCCGGAGCGGCGGGCGGTGCCGCTGCCGGCCGCTCGCCCGGCCGGGGCTTCACCGCGCGGAACGTCATCGTCCCCTCGTCGGGGCCCGGTTCCCGGGCCGCGCCCGGCGTGGGGCGGCGGAACACGAACGTGCCGTCGGGCCGCTCACCGTCGTCCGCGTTCGCGGGCGGGATCGTCGCCGTGCCGTCCGTGCGGCTGGAGGCGCCGTCCGGCGGGGTGGGGGCGTGCGGCACGCGCGGGTCGGGGCGCTGCTGCGGGGCGGCGCCCCGGGAAGCGTCGGACGGCGCCGGGTCCTCGTCGAAGAAGTGCGGGCCGGTCTCCTCGACGGACGGCGGCGCGGGCTGCGCGCCGGGCGGCGGGGCGAGCGGCTCGCCGTCGGCGGGGGCCGGGCGGCTGGTGCCCGGTACCCAGGCGGCGCCGTTCCAGTACCGGACGTAGCCGGGGATGGAGGGGTCCGGGTAATAGCCTTCGCGGGGCCTGTCGTCGCCGGGTGCCGGGGTTGGGGCGCTCATGTCCGTCGTCCCGTATCTGCTCGGGGGTGGGAGGGGGGCCTCCACATCTATCAGAACGGCAGGGAACATACCGCGCGTCCCGCCGCACCCGCCCCTTTCGGGCAGGGTTGTGACCCTCCCTGACCACGGTTGGAGAAATTCTCCCGAACCCGCGTAATGCCCGGCGCCCGGGCCCCTCTCCCCTCGTACGGGTGCGCATCAGGCGCATACGAAAGCCGCGGGGAAGAGGAACATCGGACATGCACACCGTCGTGGAACGCGAACTGGAACTGAAGCTCATCCTGTCGCCGGAGCAGAGCATCCCGGTCCCCGCCCTGCTGGGCTACCGCACGGACGACCCCTACGCCGTCCACATCACCTTCCACATCAACTCGGACCTGCCCGTGCACTGGACGTTCGCCCGGGAGCTGCTGGTGGAGGGCGTGTTCCGGCCGTGCGGCAGCGGGGACGTACGGGTGTGGCCGACGAAGGCGGAGGGGCGCGGCGTGGTGCTGATGGCGCTGAGTTCACCGGACGGGGAGGCCCTGCTGGAGGCGCCCACGGCGCAGGTGTCGGCGTGGCTGGAGCGGACGTTGCGGGTGGTGCCCCCGGGGACCGAGGGCGGGCAGCTCGGCATCGACGCCGCGCTCGACGAGCTGCTCGCCCGGTGAGCCCCCGGCCTGGTGCGGACGGGTCAGAACAGCTTGCCCGGGTTGAGGATGCCCAGCGGGTCGAAGACCTGCTTCACGGCCCGCTGCATCTCCAGGCCCACCGGGCCGATCTCGCGGGCCAGCCACTCCTTCTTCAGGACGCCGACGCCGTGTTCGCCGGTGATCGTGCCGCCGAGCTCCAGGCCGAGGGCCATGATCTCGTCGAACGACTCCCGGGCGCGCCGCGACTCCCCGGGGTCGGCGGCGTCGAAGCAGACGGTGGGGTGGGTGTTGCCGTCCCCCGCGTGGGCGACGACGCCGATGGTGAGCTGGTACTTCTCGGCGATCCCGGCCACCCCGTCGATCAGGTCGCCGAGCCGGGAGCGCGGCACGCACACGTCGTCGATCATCGTCGCGCCCCGCACGGCCTCCAGGGCGGTCAGCGAGAGCCGCCGCGCCTTGAGGAGTAGTTCGGACTCGGCGGCGTCGTCGGCGGGGACCACCTCGGTGGCGCCCGCGGCCTCACAGAGCGCGCCGAGCGCGGCGAGGTCGGCGGCCGGGTCGGGGGTGTCGAAGGCGGCGAGCAGCAGCGCCTCGGTGGTCTCCGGCAGCCCCATGTGCGCCAGGTCGTTGACGGCCCTGACGGTCGTACGGTCCATCAGCTCCAGCAGGGACGGCACGTGGCCGCCCGCCATGATCCGGCACACGGCGTCGCAGGCGGCGGCGCCGGAGGCGAACTCGGCGGCCAGCACGAGCTGCCGCGGCGGCTTGGGGCGCAGCCCGAGGACGGCCCGGACGACGACGCCGAGGGAGCCCTCGGAGCCGACGAACAGCCGGGTCAGGTCGTACCCGGCGACGCCCTTGGCGGTGCGGCGGCCGGTGGACATCAGCCGTCCGTCGGCGAGGACGACGTCGAGTCCGAGGACGTACTCGGCGGTGACGCCGTACTTGACGCAGCACAGCCCGCCGGAGGCGGTGCCGATGTTGCCGCCGATGGTGCACGTCTCCCAGCTGGACGGGTCCGGCGGGTAATAGAGGCCGTGTTCGGCGACGGCACGCGCGAGGTCGGCGTTGACGACGCCCGGTTCGACGACGGCGATCCGGTCGACGGGGCTGATCTCCAGGACGCGGTCCATCTTCGTCAGGGACAGCACCACGCAGCCGTCGGAGGCGTTGGCCGCGCCGGACAGGCCGGTGCGGGCGCCCTGCGGGACGACGGGCACGCGCAGTGCGGAGGCGGTGCGCAGGACGTGCTGGACCTGTTCGACGGTACGGGGCAGCACGACCACGGCCGGGGTGCCCGCCGGGCAGAAGCTGGCCATGTCGTGGGCGTAGGAGGCGGTGACGTCGGGGTCGGTCAGGACGGCCTCGGCGGGCAGGCCGCCAAGCAGCCGGTCGACGAGGAGGCCGGTGGTCTCGTCGTGGGAGGCTTCCATACGGCTCATGATCACAGCGTGTCACCCGGGGCCATCGGTGTGAACCCGTCTGCGGTACCCGGCCGCCGCCGGGACCTGATCGTCGTACTGACGCACAGTGATCGGCATGAGTGGCGTGAGCGGCACGGAGAACAGAGCACGGCGGGGCTGGCTGCTGGGCGGCTCGCTCGTGGGGTGCCTGGCCCTCGGCGGGACGCTGATGCTGCTGCCGCCCGAGCGGCCCGAGGGCCCGCGGCCCGCGTCGGGGCCGGCGGCGGCGCACGCGCGGGCGGCGGTCACCGGGGGCGTCCCGGCCGCGCTGGGCGACCTGGCGGCGCTGATCGACGACCGGCAGGCGTCTCTGCGCCAGCACCCCCGGGACGCCCGGGCGTGGGCGGTGCTCGGGGCGGCCTACGTCGAACAGGGCCGCCGTACCGGGGACGCCGCCGCGCACTTCCCGAAGGCCGAGGAGGCGCTGCGGACGTCGCTTGAGGTGCGGCCCCGGGGCAACGTGGCGGCGCTGGAGGGCCTGGCGGCGCTGGCGAACGCCCGCCATGACTTCCGGGCGGGGCGCAGGTGGGCGCGGGCGGCGGCCAGCGCGGCGGACGACGACCGCTGGACGTCGTACGCGCTGCTCGTCGACGCCTGTTCCGGGCTCGGGGACCACGCGGGGGCCGGGCGTGCCCTGGAGCGGATGCTGGAGCTGGACGCCTCCCCCGCCGCGCGGGCCCGGGCGGCGGGCGTGTACCGGGACCAGGGGCGCCGGGAGGACGCGGCGGCGGCGCTGGCGGACGCGGCGGCCGGGGCGCGGGCGCCCGCCGAGCGCGCGGCGTGGCTGGAGCGGGCCGGGCGGCTCGCCTGGGAGCGCGGTGACCGGGAGGGCGCGCTGCGGTACTTCCGGGAGGCGGTGCGCGTCGATCCGGACCAGCGGGCCGCGCAGGCGGGGCAGGGCAGGGCGCTGGCGGCGCTGGGGCGGACCTCGGAGGCGCTGAGCGTGTACCGGATCGCGCTGGCCAAGCAGCCGCTGCCGCGGTACGCCCTCGAACTGGGCGAGCTGTACGAGTCGCTGGGGCTGGACCACGCCGCGCGGGTCCAGTACGACCTGCTGCGCGAGCGGGTGCGGAACGCGGCGGCGGGCGGGGTGCGCGAGGACCTGGTGCTCGGGCGGTTCGAGGCGGACCACGGCGGCCGTCAGGGCGCGCGGGCCGCGGTGCGCCGGTTGCGGGGCGAGTGGCGGCGGCGGCCGAGCCCGGCGGTGGCCGACGCGCTCGGCTGGGCGCTGCACCGGACGGGGGCCCACCGGGAGGCGCTGCGGTTCGCGGCGCGGGCGACGGACCCGGAGCACGGGGGCGGGGTGCGCCCCGCGGCGTACGCCTACCACCGGGGGATGATCGAGAAGGCGCTGGGGCGGCAGGCGCCCGCGCGGCGGCACCTGCGGGAGGCGCTCAGGACCAACCCGTACTTCTCCCCGCTCGCCGTGCCGCTGGCGCGGAAGGCGCTGGCGGAGCTGGGCGAGGTGCCGGTGGACGAGGACGTGCCGGAGTGACCCGGGGGCGTGCTGCCCCGGGTCGCTCCGTGCCGGGCGTCAGAGGTTGCCGCGCTTCTCCTGCTCGCGCTCGATCGCCTCGAACAGGGCCTTGAAGTTGCCCTTGCCGAAGCCCATCGAGCCGTGGCGTTCGATGATCTCGAAGAAGACGGTCGGGCGGTCCTGGACCGGCTTGGTGAAGATCTGCAGCAGGTAGCCGTCCTCGTCGCGGTCGGCGAGGATCTTCAGCTCGCGCAGGGTGTCCACGGGGACCCGGGTGTCGCCGACCCACTCGCCGAGGGTGTCGTAGTAGGAGTCCGGGGTGTCGAGGAACTGGACCCCGGCCGCGCGCATCGTGCGGACCGTGGCGACGATGTCGTTGGTGTTGAGGGCGATGTGCTGGACGCCCGCGCCGCCGTAGAACTCCAGGTACTCGTCGATCTGGGACTTCTTCTTGGCGACGGCGGGCTCGTTGATCGGGAACTTGACCTTGAGGGTGCCGTCCGCGACCACCTTCGACATCAGCGCGCTGTACTCGGTGGCGATGTCGTCGCCCACGAACTCCTTCATGTTCGTGAAGCCCATGACCTTGTTGTAGAAGCCGACCCACTCGTTCATCCGGCCGAGTTCGACGTTGCCGACGCAGTGGTCGATCGCCTGGAAGGTGCGCTGCGCGGGCGGCTCGACGATCGGGGCGGCGGCGGTGTAGCCGGGCAGGTAGGGGCCGTCGTAGCCGGAGCGCTCGACGAGGGTGTGGCGGGTCTCGCCGTAGGTGGCGATCGCGGCGAGGACGACGGTGCCGTGCTCGTCCTTCACCTCGTACGGCTCGGCCACCGGGCGGGCGCCGTGCTCGACGGCGTAGGCGTACGCGGCGCGGGCGTCCGGGACCTCGATGGCGAGGTCGACGACGCCGTCCCCGTGCTCGGCCACGTGCTGGGCGAGGAAGTGGCCCCAGGGGGTGGCGGGCTTGATCACCGAGGTGAACACGAACCGCGCGGAGCCGTTCTCCAGCACGTAGCTCGCGGTCTCGCGGCTGCCGTTCTCCGGTCCGGAGTACGCGACGAGCCTCATGCCGAAGGCGGTGGAGTAGTAGTGCGCCGCCTGCTTGGCGTTGCCCACGGCGAAGACGACCGCGTCCATTCCCTTGACCGGGAAGGGGTCGGCCTGCCGGGCGGTGTCGGGAGTGTGATGTGTGGTCTGCGTCATACGCGCAGCGTCTCCTTCACCCGGCAAGGTGCGCAATAGTTTGCGTTTCCACTGGGCAATCTGGCCAGTGAATGACCCGTAATGGCGGAGCTTCTGTACAGGATGACCACAGGACCGCCCCCTCGGAGGTGTGCGTCATGGCGATCGACCAGCTCGACGGACGGATCATCGCGCTGCTCGCGCGGGAGCCGCGGATCGGGGTGCTGGAGATGTCCCGGCGGCTCGGGGTGGCGCGCGGGACGGCACAGGCGCGGCTCGACCGGCTTCAGTCGAACGGAGTCATCCGCGGCTTCGGTCCCGAGGTCGACCCGGCGGCCCTCGGCTACCCGGTCACCGCGTTCGCCACGCTCCAGATCAGACAGGGCCAAGGGCCCGACGTACGGGCGCACTTGGCGGGTGTGCCGGAGGTGCTGGAACTGCACACGACGACCGGCACCGGGGACATGCTGTGCCGTCTGGTGGCCCGCTCCAACGCCGATCTCCAGCGGGTGATCGACCGGGTTGTCGGTTTTGATGGCATCGTCCGGGCCGCCACCGCCATCGTGATGGAGAACCCCGTTCCGCTGCGGATCATCCCGCTCGTGGAACAGGCCGCGGAGGACCCGGAGAAGACCTGACCGTCAGGGGGTGCCCGCGCGTGAACTTCTGGGAGTACCTGGGCAGCCGCCACCAGCAACTGCTCACGGACGCCTACCAACACGCCAGCGCCGTCTTCCAGTGCATGGTCGTGGCGACGCTGATCGGCGTGCTCGTCGGTGTCGCCACCTACCGCTCGGAGTGGGCGGGGAACCTCGCCACCCTGGCGACCTCGACCATCCTGACCATCCCGTCGCTGGCCATGATCGGCCTGCTGATCCCGGTCGTCGGGCTCGGCGTGCCGCCGACGGTGATCGCGCTGACGCTGTACGGGCTGCTGCCGATCGTGCGCAACGCCATCGTCGGGCTGCGCGGCGTCGACCCGGCGCTGGTGGACGCCGCCACCGGCATCGGCATGTCCCGGGTGTCCCGGCTGCTGCGGGTGGAGCTGCCGCTGGCCTGGCCGCCGATCCTCACCGGCATCCGGGTCTCCACCCAGATGCTGATGGGCATCGCCGCCATCGCCGCCTACGCCTCCGGGCCCGGCCTCGGCAACCTGATCTTCCGCGGGATCGCCTCGCTGGGCAGCAGCAACGCGCTGAACCAGGTGCTCGCGGGGACGCTCGGCATCATCGTGCTCGCCCTGCTGTTCGACGCCGCGTACGTCCTGATCGGACGGCTCACCATTCCCAGGGGGATCCGTGTCTGAGACAGCCGCCCAGGGGTCCGGGACCGGCGCGACCATCGAGCTGGAGAACCTGAGCAAGCACTACCCGGGCACCCCGCAGCCCGCCGTCGACAACGTCTCCATGGAGATCAAGGCGGGCGAGACCGTCATCTTCGTCGGCCCGTCCGGCTGCGGCAAGTCGACGACCCTGAAGATGATCAACCGGTTGATCGAGCCGTCCGGTGGGCGGATCCGGATCAACGGCGAGGACGTCACCGACATGGACCCGGTCAAGCTGCGCCGCAAGGTCGGCTACGCCATCCAGTCGGCCGGACTGTTCCCGCACATGACCGTCGCCCAGAACATCGGCCTCGTGCCGGGGATGGTCGGCTGGTCCAGGGCCCGCGTCAAGGCGCGCGTCGAGGAACTGCTCGACCTGGTCGGCCTGGACCCCGGCGAGTTCCTGGGCCGCTACCCGCGCCAGCTGTCCGGCGGGCAGCAGCAGCGCGTCGGCGTGGCGCGGGCGCTGGCCGCCGACCCGCCGGTGCTGCTGATGGACGAGCCGTTCGGCGCCGTCGACCCGATCACCCGCGACCACCTCCAGGACGAGCTGATCCGGCTCCAGCGCGAGCTGCACAAGACCATCGTGTTCGTCACCCACGACTTCGACGAGGCGATCAAGCTGGGCGACCGCATCGCCGTGCTGCGGGAGCGCTCGCACATCGCCCAGTTCGACACCCCGGAGGCGATCCTCACCAACCCCGCCGACGACTTCGTCTCCGGGTTCGTCGGCGCCGGGGCGGCCCTCAAGCGGCTGAACCTGACGCGGGTGCGGGACGTGGAGATCACCGACTACCCGACGGTGACCGTCGACGACCCCCCGCAGGAGATCCTCAACCGGCTGCGGTCCAGCGGCACCAACGAGATCCTCCTCCTCGACAAGCGGGGCCGTCCCTACAAGTGGCTGCGCCGTGGCGACCTCATGCGGGCCCGCGGCTCCCTCGCCCGCGCGGGCACGCTGGTCAGCGACACGGTGACCCGGGACGCCACCCTGCGGGACGCGCTGGAGGCGGTCCTCACCGACAACGCGGGCCGGGTCGCGGTCACCGGCGGGCGGGGCGCGTACGAGGGCGTCGTCGACATGGAGACGCTGATGAACTCCGTCCACGAGCTGCTGGAGGCCGACCGGCTGGACGCCCTGGAAGACCAGCACGACCTGGCGGAGACCCAGTCCGTGCTGACCCACGCCGAGCAGGAGGGCGACCTGGAGGGGGTGCCGAAGGCGTGACCACCTCCGTCGAGCGCTCCGGCGAAGCGGTGGCGGACGAGGCTCCGCCGCCCCCCGAGGAGACCGGGCGCCGGGTCACCTGGCAGAAGCTGGTGTTCCTGCCCACCCTGCTGGTCGCGGTGCTGCTGGCGACCTGGCTGTGGTTCGCGCGGGCCGACCTGGACCCGCTCTCCGAGAACGCGCTGTCGGACGGCGCGGTCTCCAAGGCGCTGTGGCAGCACGTCCAGCTGACGGTGATCTCCACCTTCTTCGTGCTGATCATCGCCATCCCGCTGGGCATCCTGCTCACCCGCAAGGCGTTCCGGAAGGCGACCCCGGTGGCGATGGCCCTCGCCAACACGGGCCAGGCGACCCCGGCGATCGGTCTGCTCGCCCTGCTGGTGATCTGGCTGGGCATCGGCCGCCGGGCCGCGCTCATCGGCATCATCGCCTACGCCGTCCTGCCGGTCCTCTCCAACACCATGGCGGGCCTGCGCGCCAACGACCCCACCCTGCTGGAGGCGGCCCACGGCATCGGCATGTCCCCCCTGGGCGTGCTCACCCGCGTCGAACTCCCCCTCGCCGTCCCCCTCATCCTGGCGGGCGTGCGCACCGCGCTGGTCCTCAACGTCGGTACGGCGACCCTGGCGACCTTCGGCGGGGGCGGCGGCCTCGGCACGCTGATCACCACGGGCATCACCAGCCAGCGGATGCCGGTGCTGATGCTGGGCTCGATCCTGACCATCGCCCTCGCCCTGCTGGTCGACTGGCTGGCGTCGCTGGCGGAACTGCTGCTGCGACCCCGCGGGCTGGAGGTGGGGACGTGAGGTGGCCCACCCGTGGTCTGCTCGCCGGGGCGGTGGCGGCGTCCGCGCTGACGGCCGCCGCCGGATGCGGGCTGACCAGCGGCTCCCCCATGGTCGACGACGTCTCGCCGGGCTCGATCGGGCAGGGGCGGCCGTTGGAGGGCGCCGAGCTGACGGTCACCTCGAAGGAGTTCACCGAGCAGCTCATCCTCGGCGCGATCATGGGCATCGCCTTCCAGGCGGCCGGGGCGGAGGTGCTGGACCGCACCGGCATCCAGGGGTCCGTGGGCACCCGGGAGGCCGTCAAGAGCGGCGACGCGGACGCCAACTACGAGTACACGGGCACGGCGTGGATCACCTACCTCGGCAACAGCGAGCCCATCCCCGACCCGCAGGAGCAGTGGGAGGCCGTACGCGAGGCGGACCTCAAGGAGGGCCTGACCTGGCTCCCCCCGGCCGAGCTGAACAACACCTACGCCCTGGCGATGAACCAGTCCCACTTCAGGGAGTACGGCACCAGGACCCTCTCCGACGTGGCGGAACTGGCGGACTCCGATCCCGGCGCGGTCACCCTGTGCGTCGAGGGCGAGTTCCGCAACCGCGCGGACGGGCTGCCGGGCATGAGCGGGAAGTACGGCATGGACATCCCGGCCGCCCACATCACGCAGATGGACACCGGGATCATCTACTCCCAGGCCGCGAAGGGCGCCTGCACGTACGGGGAGGTGTTCACCACGGACGGCCGGATCAGGTCGATGAACCTGGTGGTGATGGAGGACGACAGGAAGTTCTTCCCCAACTACAACGCGGCCCCCGAGATCAACACCAGGACCCTGAAGAAGTGGCCCGCCATCGCCAACGTACTGAACCCCGTCACGGCCCGCCTCACCAACGACGTGGCGCGGGAGCTGAACGCCAAGGTGGACGTGGACGGGGAGGACCCGCACCAGGTCGCGCTGGACTGGATGGTGGACGAGGGCCTGGTGAGGAAGGACTGACCTGACCGTCGCGGTCAGCAGCCGGGTACGGAGCCCTTCCCGCTCCCCAGGGCGACGAGCGACTCGACGGCGCCCTCAAGGCTGGTCACCGGGATCAGCCGCAGCCCCTTCGGCAGCTCCGACTCGGCGTCCGAGCACTCGGCCTTCGGCACCAGGAAGACGGTCGCGCCGTCGCGCCGGGCCGCCTGCGTCTTCAGCGCCACCCCGCCGACCGGGCCGACGCTGCCGTCCGGGTCGATGGTGCCGGTCCCGGCGATGACCCGCCCGCCGGTGAGGTCGCCGCCGCTGCCGTCGCCGTCCAGCTTGTCGACGATGCCGAGCGAGAACAGCAGCCCGGCGCTGGGCCCGCCGACGTCGGCGAGCTTCAGGGTGACCTTGACGTCGTCGTCCCGGAGCTTGAGGTAGGAGAGGGCGGCCTCGGTCGCCGCGTCCTGCGACTGCCGCATCTGCGCGGTGTTGTGCCGCTCGATCTCCCGGACGCTGTCACCGCTGGGGTACACCGAGTCCTTCGGCATGACCGCCTGGTCGGTGCTCCACCACCCGTCGAGCACGTCGCCGAGCCTCACCCGGGTGTCCGGGCTCGTCGCCTCGATCGTCGTCATCCGCAGCTCACCGCGTGTGTCGCGGACGTCCGCCCCGGAGATCGTGATCACCGGCGTGCCCTTGTTCTCCCCGAGCACATCGGCGGTCATCCCCGGCTGCGCCAGCGAGAACGGCAACGGAGCGGCCAGCGCGGTCACCAACAACCCCACGACCGGCACACCACACACGACGACGGCCCAGGGCCGAGAGAGACGAGAGAACACGGGTTCAATCTAACGTGCGCGGCCCACTCGGCCGCGGGCAGTCGTGCCGCTGGGGCGGCTCCCGACCCGGCGAAGCGCCACCCCGTCACGCCGGGCCGCGCGCCCACCCCGGCCCGCACACACGCCGGGCACGCACCACCAGCCAGCGCTAGCGCAACGCCTCCGCGACCTCCCGCGCCGCGTCCACCACCCGCGGCCCCACCCGCTCCGGCACCGCGTCCGCCAACATCACGACCCCCACGCTCCCCTCCACCCCCGTCACCCCGAGCAACGGCGCCGCCGCCCCGCTCGCCCCCGCCTCCAACTCCCCGTGCGTCAGCGTGTACCCCGGGTCCCCGAACGGCTTCTGCCGGGCCGACAGGATCGCCTTCCCCGCCGCCCCCCGGTCCAACGCGTGCCGGAACCCGGCCCGGTACGCCACGTGGTAGTCGGTCCACGTCGGCTCCACGACCGCGACGGCCAGCGCGTCCGACCCGTCCACCAGCGTCAGGTGCGCGGTCGCCCCGATGTCCTCCGCCAGCGACCGCAGCGCGGGCAACGCCGCTTCCCGCACCAGGGGGTGCACCTGGCGCCCCAGCCCCAGCACCCCGAGGCCCACCCGCGCCCGCCCGCCCAGGTCACGGCGTACCAGCGCGTGCTGCTCCAGGGTGGCCAGGAGCCGGTAGACGACGGTGCGGTTCACTCCGAGTTTGTTGGACAGCTCGGTGACGGTCAGCCCATGATCCGTGTCGGCCAGCAGCTTGAGGACCCGCAGTCCTCGATCGAGCGTCTGGGAGGTCTCCGCGGTCACGACGCCCACTCCTTCAGTGGTGAGGTCGGCAGCCCCCTCTCGGCGGATGCGTCACCGAGTCCCGTGGGCGACGCGCTTCAGAGGCTGCCGATCGGCGGACGGCCCGGCCGTTCCGGGCCCAGTCGCTTCACGGCTGCGCTCCGCGGCGGCGCTGCCACGGGGCGTGTGCGTAGCGGGACATTAGCGAAGGCGGTTCGCTGAGCGGAAGGCTCCGTCCAGAATCCGGGCACTTACCCGCCCGACCCGCACCCCTTTGCCTTCCTTTTGCCCGGATACGCACAGCGCACCACGCCCGGCCGGACGCCGGTCACCGCATCCGGGTGGCCCACTCCTGCACCTTGGCGATCCGCTGCCGCAGCTGCCCCGCCGTCGCCTCCGCGCTCGGCGGCCCCCCGCAGACCCGGCGCAGCTCGGTGTGGACGACGCCGTGCGGTTTGCCGCTCTGGTGGACGTACGCGCCGACCATGGTGTTGAGCTGGCGGCGCAGCTCCATCAGCTCCTTGTGCGTGACCACCGGCCGCCGCTCGGCGGGCAGTTCGACGAGGTCGGCCTCGCTGTCGGGCTTCTTCTTGCTGTGCGCGATCTGCCGGGCCTGCCGCTTCTGGAGCAGCATCTGCACCTGGTCGGGCTCCAGCAGGCCGGGGATGCCGAGGTAGTCCTGCTCCTCCTCGCTGCCGGGGTGGGCCTGCATACCGAACTCGGCGCCGTTGTACGTCACCCGGTCGAAGACGGCGTCGGACTCCAGCGCCTCGAAGGGCAGCATGTCCTGGTCGCCGGTGTCCTCGTCCTTCTGCTGCTCGGCCTCCTTGAGGAGCTGGTCCTCCTCGGCGTACGGGTCCTCCTCGCCGCCCTTCTTGGGCTTGTCGAGGACGTGGTCCCGCTCGCGTTCCATCTCCCCGGCGAACGACAGCAGGTCGGGCACGGTCGGCAGGAACACCGACGCGGTCTCGCCGCGCCGCCGGGACCGCACGAAACGGCCGACGGCCTGCGCGAAGAACAACGGCGTGGAGATGGTGGTGGCGTAGACGCCCACCGCCAGCCGGGGCACGTCGACGCCCTCGGAGACCATGCGGACGGCGACCATCCACCGGTCGTCGCCCTCGCTGAACTCGTCGATCCGCTTCGACGCGCCGGTGTCGTCGGACAGGACGACCGTCGCCTTGTGCCCGGTGATCTCGCGGATCAGCTTGGCGTAGGCGCGGGCGGAGTCCTGGTCGGAGGCGATGACGAGGGCGCCGGCGTCCGGGATGGCCTTGCGGACCTCGGTCAGCCGCTGGTCGGCGGCGCGCAGCACGGCGGGCATCCACTCGCCGCGCGGGTCGAGGGCGGTGCGCCACGCCTGGCTGACGGCGTCCTTGGTCATGGGTTCGCCGAGCCGGGCGGCGATCTCGTCCCCGGCCTTGGTCCGCCAGCGCATGTTGCCGCTGTAGGACATGAAGATGACGGGGCGGACGACGTGGTCGGCGAGCGCGGAACCGTAGCCGTAGGTGTAGTCGGCGGCGGACCGCCGGATGCCGTCGCTCCCCTCCTCGTACGCCACGAAGGGGATGGGGTTGGTGTCGGAGCGGAACGGCGTACCGGTGAGCGCGAGGCGCCGGGTCGCGGGCTCGAACGCCTCCAGGCACGCCTCGCCCCAGGACTTGCTGTCACCGGCGTGGTGGATCTCGTCGAGGATGACGAGGGTCTTGCGCTGCTCGACGCGGTTGCGGTGCAGCATGGGGCGGACGCCGACGCCCGCGTAGGTGATGGCGACGCCGTGGTACTCCCGGCCGAGCGGCCCGGCGCTGTACTCGGGGTCCAGCCTGATCCCTATCCGGGCCGCCGCCTCCGCCCACTGCTTCTTCAGGTGCTCGGTCGGCGCGACCACGGTCACCTGCTGTACGACGTGGTGGTGCAGCAGCCAGGACGCCAGCGTCAGCGCGAACGTCGTCTTCCCGGCGCCGGGCGTGGCGACCGCGAGGAAGTCACGCGGCTGCTCCTGGAGGTACTTCTCCATCGCACCCTGCTGCCAGGCCCGCAGCTTGCTTGCGGTACCCCAGGGCGCACGTCCCGGGAAGGCGGGCGACAGGTGGTGGGAGTGCGAGGACGTCGAGTGGGCGGTGGTAGTCACGGTCTCCGTGGTGGGGTCGAACGGCGCGGCAACGTATGACAACCGGGCCACCCTACCGGCGCCCCACCACCCTCAAGCCGCCGTCCCCACCGGCCCACCGAAGGATGGGACTGACGTCACACCCGCCGCTCAACCAACTCCCGCAACGCCTCGGAAATCACCTTCACCTCGTCCACAGCACCGGTCGCGACCGCGATGACCAGGCGCTCGGCCGCATCAATGTCCGGTTGCAACTGCACGTCGTTCAGGGCCAGGAAGACAACGCAGGAAATCCAGGCCGTCCGCTTGTTTCCGTCGACGAAGGGGTGGTTGATCGCCAGCGACTGCAGCAGCGCCGCCGCCTTGTCGAACAGGTCCGGGTACGCCTCCTGTCCGAACATCGCGGCCGCGGGCCGGTGTACCGCCGACTCAAGCAGACCAGCGTCCCGCACGACGATCTTCTGATCGTCCACGGCACGGTCGGCGATGGCGAGGACGTCCTCCGCCGAAAGGTAGACGCAGGTCACTTGAGCCGCTCCAGGAGGTCGGCCCACTTGACGGTCTGCTCCAGGGCCGCCCTGCGGACCAGTGCCTCATGTGCCGACCTGGCCAGGTAGTCGTCCACCGCCCTGAGCAGTATGGCGTGCATACTGACCCCCTCCTCCTCGGCGCGCAGCTTCAGAGCCTCGGTCTGGTCCTCACGGAGACGCAGGTTCATAGCCATACCAAAACGGTACCACTGCACGGTGTCACAGTGGTACCGAAGTCACCGCCCCCGTACCCTCCCCGCCACCCACGCCCCCGCCAGTGCCACGCACGCCATCGGGAGGAAGACCGCCGCGAACGCCGTGGGGTGGGAGGTGCCGTTCGTGACCGTGGTGGCGTGGGCTACCGTGCCGCCGCCCAGGGCGGCGAAGGCCGCTCCGCCGGCCGCCAGGAGGAGGACGTTGGAGAGGCCGTCGGAGATCTGGAGGGCGGCGGAGTTGCTGCCCGCCTCCTCGGGAGCGGACAGGCTGAGGAGGAGGACGCTGGTCGAGGAGATCACCAGGCCCATGCCCAGGCAGCCGAAGGCCCAGGCGACGGCGACCGTCCAGACCGGCACGGAGTCGATCAGCACGCTCGGCGCCGCGGCGATCGCGGCGGCCACCAGCGCCATCCCGGCCACCATCAGCCGCTCCCGGTACGGTTCGAGCCGAGGCCGGGACTGCACCCAGGAGCCGAGCGCCCACGTCGCCCCGCCCGCCGCCAGCGACAGCCCGGCCAGCGTCGGCGTCAGCCCCCGCTGGGTGACCAGCATCAGCGGCACGAAGGACTCCGCCGCGATGAACGACCCGGCGGCGACCCCGCGCAGCAGCACCACGGACGGCAGCCCCCGCGCCGCCCGCCAGGTGCCGCGCGGCAGCAGCCCCCGCGCCGCGGGCACGAGCAGCGCCAGCCCGACGGCGCCGGGCACGAGGGACGCCCACCGCAGGTCCTGCGCGGCGTACTGGAGCAGCCCCGCCCCCACCGAGATGCCGAGCGCCAGCCGGATCCGGCGCCGCCGGTCCTCGGAGCCCCGCGCGGTGCCCTCGACCGGTCCCGCCGCCCGGCGCCGTATCTGCGGCAGCGCGAGCGCCAGCGGCAGCACCACCAGCACCGGGATGCCGGTGAACACCCAGCGCCAGCCGAGGTGTTCGGTCACCGTGCCCGCGGCGAGCGGACCCAGCACGGACGGCAGCACCCACGCCGCGGCGAACCCCGCCATGATCGCGGGCCGCAGCCGCTCCGGGTAGGCGCGGCTGACCACGACGTACAGCGCGACGATCACCAGCCCGCCGCCGAACCCCTGCACCGCCCGCCCGGCGATGAACTGCCACATCTCACCGGCCGTCCCGGACAGCAGCAGCCCGGCCGCGAAGGCGCCGATACCGCAGGTCAGCGGCGCGAGCGGGCCCCGCAGGTCCGACCACTGACCGGCGAGGACCATCCCGAACAGGCTGGTGGTGAAGTACGCCGAGAACGCGAAGGCGTACAGCGACACCCCGTCCAGTTCGTGGGCCGCCACCGGCAAAGCCGTCCCTACCGCCGTCGCCTCGAAGGCGATGAGCAGCACCACGGACACGATGCCGACGCTCAGCGCGCGGAAGGAGCGCCCCAGCACCGTGTCGGTCCGCGCGGGGAGGTCGCCCTCCGGGAGGTCGTCCTCCGGGAGGTGGGATACGCCGTTGTCCTGCGGCTCCAGCTTGGTCATGCCGGACAGCGTAAGGGCCACTGTGCCGTTTGACTGCTGTCAGCGGTCGGTACGCCACCGCGACCTTCGTCCTACGACTCCCCCGCCCCGGGGATCCCGGCTATGCGCACAGGCCGCCTCCCGCCTCGTCCTCGAACATCTCCGGCCAGTACCGCCAGCCGTCGTCGTCCGGGGTCCGCGGGGCCGGGTCGACGGCGAGCGGGTCGACCGCGGCCAGGGTGCGGGCCATGGCGGCGGCGAGGTGCTCGTAGGCGTCGGTCAGGTCGTACTCGGCGTCGAGGGACTTCTCCCGGTGGATCAGCCACAGGGTGAAGGCGAGCGTGGAGACGTCCGTGTTCAGCGGGCGCAGCACCGTCTCCGCCTCGCTCCAGGCGAACACCGCGCCCGTGGTGCCGTCGACGACCAGGCTGGTGTCCTCCAGGAGGTGGCCCAGGCGTATCAGCCGGTGGGCACCCTCGGGGAGTCGGTCGCGGGCGGGCACGTCGGCCGTCCGGAAGACGCTCTCCCGTTCGTCCGCGTAGTACTGGGCGAGGGTGGGCAGCGGCACGTCCGTGTCCAGGCCGAACCAGACGCCGTCCTCCGGCAGCCCCACCTCCCGCAGGAAGCGCCGGGTCGGCTCGTGGACCAGCGCGGCCGGGAAGTCGACGTCCTCGAAGCGGACCACCGCCCCGGTGCCGAACTCCTCCTCCAGCAGCCGGGGAGGCAGGTCCACCGCGAGACCCGACCGGGTGCTGGGGCCCGCGACCAGGGCCAGCGGGCGGATCACCGCCGCGATCCGCCAGAACAGCGGAGTCGTCTCCCAGCCCTCCCCGTCCGCCCCGCTGTCCTCGCCTGCCCCGCTCTCCTTGCCGGCCTCGCTCTCCCCGTGCGTTCCGGTCTCCTCGGCCGCCTCTCGTATTCCCTCCTCGAACACCGCCAGCAACTGCCGGGCCGCGTCCGCCGCCACCTGCTGGCCGTACCGGCCCGCGTAGGAGGCGAACTGGCCGCGCAGTCCCGCCAGTTCGTCCGTCGCCGCCGCGAACCGGACCAGCAGCCGCAGCGACGGCGCGAGCGGGCTGGCCTCCGTCAGGTCGGGCCGGTCGTGCAGGAAGTACGCCGTCGAGACCTCTCCCGTCGCGCCGTCGAGCAGGACCGACTCCCCCTCCAGCCCGCCGACGGCGCGGACTCCCCCTATGACCAGCTGGTCCCGCAGCTCCGCCGCCGGCCCGCCGCCGGTGTCGGCCGTCGAGTCCGCCACCGTGCGCAGTCCGTCGCGGCGCAGCGCCTCGAAGGAGAACAGGTCGCCACCGCCCGGCAGTCCGGGCCCGGTCAGCCAGCGGCGCGTCGGCGCGTGCGTGACGTACGCGGCATGACGGTCAAGGTCGGCTTCGGTGAAGGTGATCGTCGCGACACCGGCGTCAGTCGTGCTCATGGCTCCCCCGCGCATGTTCGGTCCAGCGGTCGTCCGGCGGCCGTCCCACCGCCTCGTCCCACTGCCCAGAACACTACGCGGACCCACTGACAACGGCCCCGACCTGCGAAGACAGCCGGAACCGGACCGCTAGCGGTCCGTCACCACCGCCGCCTGCGGGCGGATCGGGAGCCGGTTCACCGGGCGCCCGGTCGCCGCCCGCACCGCCGAGGCGACCGCCGCCGGGGACGCCACCACCGGCACCGCGCTGACCGCCTTGGCGCCGAACGGCGCGACCACGTCCCGCTCCTCGACCAGCTTCACGATCCTGATGTCCGGGGCGTCCAGCGCCGTCGGCAGCGCGTACCCGGTGAGGTCCGGATGCCGGATCACGCCCCGCGGCGTGCGCAGGTTCTCGGTGAGCGCGATGCCGACGCCCTGCGTGACGCCCGCCTCGATCCGCGCCGCCAGCTGCGCCGGGTTGAGCACCCGGCCCACGTCCTGGGCGACGGCCAGCTCCACCACCCGTACCGAGCCGATCTCGATGTCCACGTCCACCACGGCGCGGATCGCGCAGTACGCCATCCCGACGAAGGCGTCGCCCTGCCCGGTCGCGTCCAGCGGCTCGGTCGGGTGCGGGCGGCACTGCGCGGTCGCCCACAGCTCCTTGCCCGCCAGTTCCTCGGCGACGGTCGTCGACAGGACACCGTCGTACGAGGTGATCTTGCCGTCGGTGATCTGGAGCAGCTCGGTGGACATGCCGAACTTGTGCGCCAGGGGCTGGAGGAGCTGGGTGCGGACCATCTTCGCCGCCCGCTCCACCGCCCCGCCCGACACCCAGGTGTGGCGGCCCCGGCTGCCCGCCCCGGCCGGGGGCTGGTCGGTGTCGACGGGCGCCACGTGCACCTCGTCGACACCGAGGGTCTCCTGCACGATCTGCCGGGCCAGCGTGGTGAAGCCCTGGCCGGTCTCCACGGCCGCGCACAGCACGGTCGCCACGCCGTCCTGGACCTTCACGGTCGCCGTCGACACCTCGTCGGCGCCCTCCGCGCCGAGCATGTGCACCATCCCGACGCCGTAGCCCACGCCGCGTCGTACCGCGCCCGGGTCACCGGCGCCCTCGGGGCCGCCGGGCAGCAGCCACTCGTCCTCGGGGGTGTCCTTGGGCAGCGGCGGGAGGGGGAAGTCCCGCACCGCCTGGAGGAGTTCGGCGACCGGCGCCGGGCAGGTCACCGTCTGGCCGGTGGGCAGCAGGTCGCCCGTCGCCATGACGTTGCGCAACCGCAGCTCCGCCGGGTCGACGCCGAGCTTCTTGGCGAGCTTGTCCATCTGCGCCTCGTAGGCGGCGCAGACCTGCATCGCGCCCTCGCCGCGGACGTGGCCCGACGGCGGGTTGTTGGTGCGGACGGCCCAGCCCTCGATGAAGGCGTTCGGGACGACGTACGGGCCGCAGGCGAAGGAGACCGCGGCGGCCAGCGCGTCCGACGACGTGTCGGCGTAGGCGCCCGCGTCCAGCAGGATCTGCGCCTCCACCTTCACCAGCCTGCCCTCGGCGTCCGCGTGGTGGCGGTAGCGCAGCAGGGTCGGGTGGCGGTGGACGTGGCCGAGGAAGGACTCCTCGCGCGTGGCGGTCAGTTTCACCGGGCAGCCGGTCTTCAGCGCGAGCAGGCCGAGCGGGAGCTGGAAGCCCTGGTCCTCGCGGTCGGCGGTGGCGCCGGGCACCCCGGTGACGACGATCTTGACCCGCTCGGGTTCCAGGCCGAACGCGGCGGCGGCCGTGTCCCGGTCGGTGTGCGGGTCGGTGGAGGCCAGGTACAGCTCCACGCCGCCGTCCGGGCGGGGTACGGCCAGACCGGCCTCCGCGCCGATGGGGGCGGGGTCCTGGCGGCCGATGCGGTACAGGCCCTCGACGACGACCTCTCCGGCCGCCTCCGGGTCGCCGTGGCGCAGCGGGATGTGCCGGATCAGGTTGCCGTCCGGGTGCAGCGGTTCGGCCTCGAACGCCTGCTCGGGGTCGGTCACCGGGTCGAGCGCCTCGTACTCGACGATGACGGCGGCGGCGGCCATCCGGGCGGTGTCCGGGTGGTCGGCGGCGACGGCCGCGATGGGCTCGCCGTGGTGGCGTACGACCTCGGAGGCGAAGACGGGGCGGTCGGCCCGGCCGCGCCCGTACAGCGGGGCGCCGGGCACGTCCTCGTGGGTGACCACGGCCCGGACGCCGGGCATCTCGCGCGCGTGGGTGGTGTCGATGGACGTGATGCGCGCGTGCGGGTGCGGCGAGCGCAGTACGGCCGCCCACAGCAGGCCCTCGGCCCACAGGTCCGCCGCGTAGGGGAAGGTTCCCTCGGTCTTGGCGCGGGCGTCCGCGGGGGGCAGGGAGGCGCCGAGGCCGTGCGGGATCGGCTCCGGTGCGGGGGCGGCCTGCGCGGCGGCGGTCGCGGTGGCGGCTTCGTTGCTCACACCTGGCCTCCGTCCTGTCCGTTTCCGTACGGCTGCTGGTCATGGGGGCCGGGACCGTCCGGCGACTCGAACGCGCCCGGGTGCACGCCTCCGCCGCCCGGACCCGCCTGGTGCGGGATACGGGCTTCCTCGGCGTCGTGCCCGTCGTGCCCGTCGTGGCCCTCGTGGTGCCCGTCGGTGTCGGCCGCGTGCGCCTCCCGCTCGGCGACGACCTCCTTGACGGCGCCCAGGACGCCCCGGTAGCCCGAGCAGCGGCACAGGTTGCCGCAGAGCGCCTGCCGGGTCTCCAGCTCGGTCGGCGCCGGGTTGCCCTCCAGCAGGTCGTGCACGGTCATCGCCATGCCCGGCACGCAGAAGCCGCACTGCACGGCTCCGCACCGGGCGAGCGCCCGCTGCACGTCCGACGGCCGCCCGTCGACGGCGAGGCCCTCCACGGTGCGCACCTCGCTGCCCGCCGCGGTGACCGCGGGCACCAGGCAGGAGGCGACGAGCCGTCCGTCGACCTGGACGTTGCAGGCGCCGCACTCGCCCTGCGAGCAGCCGTCCTTGGCGCCCGCGAGGCCGAGCCGCTCCCGCAGCACGTACAGCAGCGACTCACCGATCCAGGCGTCCGCGACGGGCCGTTCGGCGCCGTTGACGTGGAGGGTGTACGAGGCGAGGGGGTGCTCGTCGTGGGGAAGCGCGGGCGGGCTGTCCTGGGCCGCGACAACGGCCCCGGAGGTCTCCTCAGGGGCATCGGCGGCATCGGCATCGGCCTCGGCGGCGTCAGGCGTCCCGGAGTCGGCGTCCCGGCCGTCGCGGCTCTCGCCGCCCGTCTCGGCCGCCTCGCTCTCCTGGTCCGCCGGGCCGCCCTCGTCGCCGTCGTCATCCGCGACCGCCGGGGTGGCCTCCGGCGCGGGCTCCGCAGGGGCCTCAGCGGCGTTCTCCGGCTCTTCCGCGCCTCCGGCGACCTCGTCAGCCCCCGCGGTCCCAGGAGCCGCCTCAGGGGCCTCCTCGGCCCCGCGAGCGGGCCCGGCGGTCGTCTCCGCCGTCCCGGTGTCCTCGGGGGCGAAGGGCTGCCCGGTCCCGTACGCGGGCTCGGTCGGCCGCTGGCCGCCGTAGGTGTCGTCCGGGTGCGCCCAGGGGGCCGCCGCGCCGCCCGGGAGGGTGGCCGGTGGGGTGCCGCCGCCCCACTGCTCGACCAGCGCGGAGGAGGTGAACTCGCCCGACTCGTCCGGCAGGTCACCGCCCGCGACGGGGATGGACCACTGCCCGGTCACGTCCTGGCCCGGCGCGGCGGCAGCGGCCTCGGCGGCCGCGGCCTCGTCGTAGTTCCACTGCCCGGTCGACGGCGGCTGGTAGGTGAACCGGTCGTTCCCGGCGTCGTAAGGGGCGGTCTCCGACTGCTCGGCGCCCGCTTCGGGCCACCGCGTGCCGCCCGCGGGCGCCCCCGGCACCGCCCAGTGGCCGGAGGCCGACGGGTCGGTGGGCGCCGCCGTGATCGGCGGGGGCACGTAGCCGTGGCCGGGTGCGGCCAGCGGGGTGTCGGAGGGGTTGGCCGCGTGGGCGGCGAGGAGCGCGTCGACGCCCCCCTCGGGGAGCTGCACGAAGGCGGTGGCGCCGTCGTCGTACTCGCCCTGGGGCAGCGGGTCCCAGCGACCGGCGCCCCCGGGGGCGCCGCCGTTCTGCCGGTCGTCCCCGTACTGGCCCTCGTACTGGCCCTCGTACTGACCGTCGTAGGGACCGTCGTACTGGTCGTCGTACTGGTCGTCTCCGTGCTGGTCGTCGGTCACGACAGTGCCCTCCCCAGTGCTCGCCGGGCCAGCGCGGCGACGGTGCGCCGCAGGTGCAGTACGGCGGGCGGCAGCGGCTCCACGGTGCCGTCCTCGGCCGGGGCCGGGTCGGGGATGCAGGCCGCGGCGACGTACTCGCCGAAGGCGCTGAGGGCGTCGGGCACGAGCGCGCGGTTGTTGTCCCAGTCGATGAGCTGGGCGACCCACTGCTCGGCGTCCAGGGGCCGCAGCGGCATCGGCGCTATGGCGCCCACCGCGCACCGCACCCCGCGCCGGGCCGGGTCGAGGACCAGCGCGACGGAGCCGACCGCGCGGCCGGGGCCGGTGCGCCCGGTGGCCTTCACGAAGACCTGCGGCGCGTGCAGCAGCGGCACGCGCACGTAGCCGATGAGTTCGCCCGCGCGGAGCATGTCCACCCCGGCGAGCAGGTGCGACACCGGGATCTCCCGGCGCACCCCGCCCGGCCCGGCGATGATCAGCGTCGCCTCCAGGGCGGCCAGCACCGGCAGCGCGTCGCCGGTGGGCGCGGCGGAGGCGATGTTGCCGCCCAGGGTGCCCGCGTTGCGGATGTGCGGGGGGCCCGCGGCGCGGGCGGCGGCGGCGAGCGCCGGGATGAGGGCGGCGAAGTCGGGGCGGCCCATCCGCGCGTGCGTGAGGCCCGCGCCGAGCAGCGCGTGTCCGTCCTGGTACTGCCAGCCGCGGATCTCGCTGATCCGGCCGAGGCCGACCAGCGCGGCCGGGCGCAGCCGCCCGGAGTTCACGGCGGTCATGAGGTCGGTGCCACCGGCCACGGGCACGGCGGCGGGCGTCGCGGTGAGCGCCGCCACGGCCTCGTCCAGCGTCGTCGGCAGCGTGACGGCCTGCGCCGCCTGCGGTGCGTGCGTGGTCAAACCGGCTGCCCCTTCCCGCTGCCCCACCTGGTCCCAGCTGGTCCCGCCTGTTGCTGCCGTACGGTACGTGCTGACAGGGCGGACGTGGCAACTCTGGCACATCTTCGTGAGCGCCGAAGACGGGGGTCCGCTAGGAGGCATTCGCCCACCTCACCCGGGAGATGGTCCGTTTTGGACGGTCATCACCGGTCCGCTCGAATTGCCCCCTCTTCGGTGACCCTGCCAGGTTTCTCCGATCTATCGGCCCCCGTGACCGCGACGCCGCGACGCGGCCCCGCCGCCGTCACCGGTTCGGCGGCGGCCCGTCGATCGGACGCCCGAGCACGCCGGGCCGCCGCTGCCACGGCCGTGGTCCGGTGGGCGGCCGGTAGGCGACGCCGAGCGCGTCAAGTCGCCGGTAGTGCGCGGCCATCCGCCGCTCGAACGCGGCGAAGTCCCGTTCCGCGGGGGCGGGCAGCACGCTCCACGCGACCTCGGCGAAGGCGGCCAGCCGGGGGAACGCCTGGTAGTCCACGCGCGCGTGGTCCTCCATCACCTCCGTCCAGAGGTTGGCCTGGGTGCCCAGCACATGGCGGGCCTGCTCCCCGTCGAGCTGCGGCGGGACGGGTTCGAAGCGGTAGACGTCCTCCAGGGTGCGCACGAAGCCGATCGGCACGGGTTCCTCGTCGCCCGGGGCCTGCCGGTGGTCGAGGTAGACCTGCTGCTCCGGGCACATCACCACGTCGTGTCCGGCCCGCGCGGCGGCGATCCCGCCCGCGTAGCCGCGCCAGGACGACACCGTGGCGCCGGGCGCGAGTCCGCCCTCCAGGATCTCGTCCCAGCCGACGAGCCGACGCCCGCGCGCGGAGAGCCACTTGTCGAAGTGGGCGATGAACCAGGACTGGAGTCCGTTCTCGTCCTCCAGGCCGAGTTCCACGATGCGCGCCCGCGCCGCGGGGGACGCCTTCCACTGGTCCTTCGGGCATTCGTCGCCGCCGACGTGGACGAACTCGGAGGGGAACAGGTCGAGCACTTCCTCGAACACCCCCTCGTAGAAGCGCAGGGTGTTGTCGGTGGGGGCCAGTACGTTGGGAGAGATCCCCCAGTTGTCCCAGACGGAGAGGGCGGTGGTGTCGATGACGTCGGTGTTGCCGAGTTCCGGATACGCGGCGATGGCGGCCTGCGAGTGCCCGGGTACGTCGATTTCCGGGACGACGGTGATATGCCGCTCGGCGGCGTAGGCCACGATCTCCCGGATGTCGTCCTGGGTGTAGTAGCCACCGTGTGGCTTCTCGTCCCACAGCGGTGAGGCCCGGTGACCGAATTTCGTCCGCGCCCGCCAGGAGCCGACCTCGGTCAGCCGGGGGTACTTCCGGATCTCGATGCGCCAGCCCTGGTCGTCGGTCAGATGGAAGTGGAAGACGTTGAGTTTGTGCGCCGCCATCAGGTCCAGGTAGCGCAGGACGCCTTCCTTCGGCATGAAGTGCCGGGCGACGTCGAGCATGAGTCCGCGCCAGCGGAAGCGCGGGGCGTCCTCGACGTGGACCAGGGGCAGCCGCCAGGGCCCCGCCGACAGCGGCGCCCGCCGGTAGGCGTGGGGGCCGAGGAGCTGCCGCAGCGTCTGGGCGCCCCAGAAGAGCCCGGCGGGGCCGCCACCGGCCAGGTCGACGCCGTCGGGGGTGACGGCGAGCCGGTAGCCCTCCTCGCCGAGGCCCTCGGTCCCGGTCGGGCGGAGGGACAGGTGGATGGCGTTCCCGCCGCGTCCGGGTGGCAGGGGCAGGCCGGTGGCCGCGCCCAACGTGCCGCGCAGCCAGCGCGCGGTCCGCTCCGTGCCCGCCGCCGCGGCCAGCCCGGTGGCGGGGCCGAGTTCGAGGAACCCGGAGCCCTCCGTCGTCACCTGACCCGGCATCGGAATGAGTTCGGTCAATGAGGTCACGTCAGTCCTTAACCGCTCCGCCCAGCCCCGACACCAGTCGTCGCTGCACGAGCACGAAGAAGATCAGTACGGGAATCGTCATCACCGTGGAGGCCGCCATGACGCCGCCCCAGTCCGGCTCGTCCGGCTGGTAGAAGACCAGCAGGGCCATCGGCAGGGTCGACTGCGAGGTGTCACTGATGATGAACGACTTGGCGAACAGGAAGTCGTTCCACGCCGAGATGAAGGAGAACACGCTGGTGGCCACCAACCCCGGGAAGACCAGCGGGAAAAGGATCTGCCAGAGGAATCTCGACCGGCTCGCCCCGTCGATGTACGCGGCCTCCTCCAGGGCCTCCGGCACGGCTTTCACGAACCCCCGCAGCATCCAGATCGCGAAGGGCAGGGAGAAGGCGATGTGCGGCAGGATCAGCGACCCCAGGGTGTTCAGCTGGCCGAAGTCCCGCATGAGGAAGAACAGGGGGATCGTCAGCGCCTCCACGGGCACCATCTGGGCCACCAGAAACATGATCAGCAGTGTGGTCCGGAAGCGGAAGCGGAATCGCGTCACGGCGGTCGCGGCGAGGAACGCGATGAGCGCGGAGGCGATCACCACGGTGCCCGCGACGATGAGGCTGTTGAGGAAGTACCGGCCGAATTCCTGCTGTCCGAAGACGCGCCGGAAGGAATCCAGGGAGGGCGCGAGCGTCCACGGCCGGGGCTCGGTCGACTCGATCTCCCCGGCCGGTTTGAAGGCACCGAGGACCATCCAGTACAGCGGGAAGGCGACCACGGCCGCGACCAGCAGCGCGGACGTCTCGGCCAGCAGCCGCCGGGGACGGCGTACGGACGTCACAGTTCCTCCCCCTGTCGGCGCAGCAGCCGCAGGTACGCCAGCGTCACCGCCAGCAGGAGCAGCAGCATCACCACGCCGATCGCCGAACCCAGGCTGTACTGCGAGGACGCGAAGGCCTTCTGGTAGGCGTAGACGTTCAGTACGAGGTTCTGGCCCGCGATGCCGCCGCCGCCCGTCATCACGTAGATCTGGGTGAAGACCTTGAAGTCCCAGATCACCGACTGGATGGTGACGACCACCAGGATCGGCCGGAGCATCGGCGCCAGCACCGACCGCCAGATCCGCCACGGTGAGGCGCCGTCGAGCGCGGCGGCCTCCAGCACCTCCGACGGGACGGCGCGGATACCGGCGTACACGGTGACCATCACGAACGGGAAGGAGCACCAGACGACTTCCAGCAGGACGAGGAGGAAGGCGCTGAGTCGGCCGTACGTCCAGGAGTGGTCGCCCAGCCCCAGCACCCGGTTGACCGGCCCGAAGGCGCCTCCTTGGACGCCAGCCGCTTCACCAGGTCGACGGCGAGGGTGCGGTGCGAGGTGCTCTTCAGCACCCCGAGGTTGTTGCCGCCCGCGAACGCCGGGGCGATCGACCCGGACTCCACTCCCGGCAGCGGTACGACGGCGTACCTGCCCCTGACCTCGCCCGCCTCCACGGCCTGGTGGCTGAAGTCGCCGCCGATCGCCATGGCCGCCTTGCCGGACGCGAACGCCGTGACGGTGTCGTTGCCGCCCCAGCCCGCGCACGTGGCGGCGGGGCAGTTGTCGTCGCCGAAGAGGGACGTGTACGCCTTGATGCCCTTCCGGGCGGCGGCGCCGTCGATGGCGGAGGCGTACGACCCGCCCTTGCCGGTGGCGAGTTCGCCGCCGTGCGCCCAGATGAACGGCAGGGCGCCGTAGGTGTAGGCGCCGCCGACCGCGAGGCCGTACAACCCGGGCTTGGCGGCCCGGATCTCCCTGGCCGTGGCGACCAGTTCGGCCTGGGACTGCGGTGGCTTGAGGCCGAGTTCGTCGAAGACGTCGGTGCGGTAGTACAGCGCGCGCACGCCGACGAAGTACGGGACGCTGTAGACCCTGCCGTCGACGGTGACGGACCGCTTCGCGGTGGGGTCGGTGTCCTTGGCGGCGTCCCAGTCGGTGAACTCGGCGGTGATGTCCGCGAGTCCGCCGTCCTTCACGTAACCGGCGGTGTCGGTGTTGCCGTACTCGATCAGGTCGGGCGCGCTCCCCGGGTCGTTGAAGGCGGCCCGGACGCGCTGGGCGCGGGTCTCGACGGGGATGTACTCGACGCTGACCTCGGCGCCGTCGTGCGCCTCCTCGAACCCGGCGAGGACGGCGTCGACGATCTTCTCCTTGGGCCGGTTGTTGACCTCCTGGAACAGCCAGACGCGCAGGGTGCCGGTCTGCTCGTCCTGGTCGGAGGCGGAGTTGTCGGAGGTCTGGGGGGCGCAGGCGGCGGCGAGCAGGACCGCCGGGGTGAGGAGGGCGGCGAGTCGGACGGACAGCTTCATGGAGTGCTCCTCCGAGCAGCGCGTTGCAACATGCGCAATGACGGTTCCGCCGTGCACAACACACCGGAGGCTATGGACTCGGTGAACACACCCACAAGAGGTCTCAACCACTCTGTGACCGGCCGACGCACTCCGTGCAACGCCAAAAACACACACAGGCCCCCAAGGCACGACGAACGTGCCTCGGGGGCCTGCGGAACGTCAGACCGGGCGGTCCGCTACTTGTCGCCGCCCTTGCCCTCGTCGCCACCGGCGCTCATGGACTCGTAGATCTCCTTGCACATGGGGCACACGGGGTACTTCTTCGGGTCACGGCCCGGCACCCAGACCTTGCCGCACAGCGCCACGACGGGCGTGCCGTCCAGCGCGCTCGCCATGATCTTGTCCTTCTGGACGTAGTGGGCGAAGCGCTCATGGTCGCCGTCGCCGTGAGAGGTCTGCGGCGTGGGTTCGACGAGGGTCCCCGTACCAGTCCCGCGCTCGGGCTCAAGAGTGCTCATAGGAACCTAGGGTACTGAAGCCCGCCCCGTTCAGTTGAGCGTTGGGTCGTCCGGGTACGTGGCCACCATCGCCAGTTCGCTGCGCTGCCTGCGCAGCACCTCCCGCCACAGCCGCTCCGGCCACGGGGAGGACACGTCGCCGGGTTCGGACTCGACGACGTACCAGGCGCCGTCCACCAGTTCGTCCTCCAGCTGGCCCGGGCCCCAGCCCGCGTACCCGGCGAAGATCCGCAGGCTGCCGACGGCCGAGGCCAGCAGCTCCGGCGGCGCCTCCAGGTCGACCAGGCCGATCGCGCCGTGCACCCGGCGCCAGCCCAGCGGCGCACGCTCCCCGGACGCCTCGCCCGGGATGACGGCGACCCCGAGGGCCGAGTCCAGCTGCACCGGGCCGCCCTGGAAGACCACGCCCGGCTCACCCGTGAGGTCCGCCCAGCCCTCCAGGATGTCGCCCACGTCCACCGGCGTCGGGCGGTTGAGGACGACACCGAGCGAGCCCTCCTTGTCGTGGTCAAGGAGCAGCACCACCGCCCGGTCGAAGTTCGGGTCCGCCAGGGCGGGCGTGGCCACGAGCAGCCGCCCTGTGAGCGACGACACCTCGGTCATGCCAGACATGATCCCGCATCTTCCCCGGGTCTGGGCTACCAATCGGGCAACGCCGGTGAACACGGTTCAGGGCGCGCGGAAGCGTCCCACCCGCACGCCCCGCGGCGGTGACCGCACGTGCCCGGCCGGGAGCGTTCCGTGCCGGGCCGCGGACTGTGACAGACCTATGACGTGGCTGGGTCTCGCTCAGGCTTACGGGAGGGGGGTCGGCGGCGATTAGTCTGTCTCTCCGGCCCCTGCCCCACTGCAACGGAACGCGAGATCCATGACCGTCAACGGCGCTGATGACGTACTGCTTGTCCACGGTGGAACCCCGCTGGAGGGCGAGATCCGGGTCCGCGGTGCGAAGAACCTCGTGCCGAAGGCCATGGTCGCCGCCCTGCTGGGCGGCGCGCCGAGCCGGCTGCGCAACGTTCCGGACATCCGTGACGTACGCGTCGTACGCGGGCTGCTCCAGCTGCACGGGGTGACGGTCCGCCCGGGTGAGGAGCCGGGCGAGCTGGTACTCGACCCGACGCACGTGGAGAGCGCGAACGTCGCCGACATCGATGCCCACGCGGGTTCCTCGCGGATCCCGATCCTGTTCTGCGGCCCGCTGCTGCACCGCCTCGGGCACGCCTTCATCCCGGGCCTCGGCGGCTGCGACATCGGCGGGCGGCCCATCGACTTCCACTTCGACGTGCTGCGGCAGTTCGGCGCGACCATCGAGAAGCGGGCCGACGGGCAGTACCTGGAGGCGCCGCAGCGGCTGCGCGGCACCAAGATCCGGCTGCCGTACCCGTCCGTCGGCGCGACCGAGCAGGTGCTGCTGACGGCGGTGCTCGCGGAGGGCGTCACGGAGCTGTCCAACGCCGCGGTGGAGCCGGAGATCGAGGACCTGATCTGCGTCCTGCAGAAGATGGGCGCCATCATCGCGATGGACACCGACCGCACCATCCGCATCACCGGTGTGGACAAGCTGGGCGGCTACACCCACCGCGCCCTCTCGGACCGCCTGGAGGCCGCCTCCTGGGCGTCCGCGGCGCTCGCGACCGAGGGTGACATCTACGTCCGGGGCGCGCAGCAGCGGTCGATGATGACGTTCCTCAACACCTACCGCAAGGTCGGCGGCGCGTTCGAGATCGAGGACGAGGGCATCCGCTTCTGGCACCCCGGCGGCCAGCTGAAGTCGATCGCGCTGGAGACGGACGTCCACCCCGGCTTCCAGACGGACTGGCAGCAGCCGCTGGTCGTGGCGCTCACCCAGGCCACGGGCCTGTCGATCATCCACGAGACGGTGTACGAGTCCCGCCTCGGCTTCACCTCCGCGCTCAACCAGATGGGCGCCCACATCCAGCTCTACCGCGAGTGCCTCGGCGGCTCCCACTGCCGTTTCGGCCAGCGCAACTTCCTGCACTCCGCCGTCGTCTCAGGACCCACCCGCCTCCAGGGCGCCGACCTGGTCATCCCCGACCTCCGCGGCGGCTTCTCCTACCTGATCGCCGCCCTCGCGGCCCAGGGCACGTCCCGCGTCCACGGCATCGACCTGATCAACCGGGGCTACGAGAACTTCATGGAGAAGCTCGTGGAACTGGGCGCGAAGGTGGAACTCCCCGGCAAGGTGCTCGGCTGAGTCCACCGGTTCCCGCAACGCAACGGGGCGGCCCCGTGCGGGGCCGCCCCATGCGGTGTCGCTGGGCCCTGACGGGGGCCCGGCGGACTCACTTGCCCTTGGCGGCTTCCTTGAGCTTGGAGCCCGCGGAGACCTTCACGCTGTAGCCGGCCGGAATCTGGATCGGCTCGCCGGTCTGCGGGTTGCGGGCGGTGCGAGCGGCACGGTGGGTGCGCTCGAAGGTCAGGAAGCCGGGGATGGTGACCTTCTCGTCGCCCTTCGCGACGACATCGCCGACGACCTCGGCGAACGCGGCCAGCACGGCGTCGGCGTCCTTGCGGGTCACCTCGGCGCGTTCGGCCAGCGCGGCCACCAGCTCACTGCGGTTCATGTTGTTACTCCCGTGTTCTTCTTGCGTTGAGGCGTGCCCCGCGGCGGAGCCGCAGTCGGGCACAGCGAAAGCCGATGCTGCCAGGGTCCTCGGACGGTCCCCGGACCCGGGTCGGTCGTCAGACGCTCGCGCCCAGGGAGGCATCCTGCCCCTACCTGCGGCGGGAAAGCCAATCCGGCACCCGTAGGAGTCGTGAGAACACCCTAGGGAGTCACACGGAGAGCACCACTGACTGGCCGCCCACCATAGATGCCGGTACACCGCCCCCGGTTCCGCGACGCGCCGGTGCGCGGGGCAACCGTGGCCATCGTCACAGCCGTGTCCACGGCCTACGACCGCCCCGCCCCGGCCGCTGTCAGGCGCCGGTCGCCGAGGCCCCCGCCGCCTTCGCGGCCTCCCGCACCGCCCCGGCGACCGCGCCCGCGACCTTGTCGTTGAAGACGCTGGGGACGATGTAGTTCGGGTTCAGCTCGTCCTCGGTGACCACGTCGGCCAGCGCCTTCGCGGCGGCGAGCATCATCTCCGTGTTGACGGTGCGCGACTGCGCGTCCAGCAGACCGCGGAAGACACCCGGGAAGACCAGCACGTTGTTGATCTGGTTGGGGAAGTCGGAGCGCCCGGTGGCCACCACCGCCGCCGTCTGCCGGGCGATCGCCGGGTCCACCTCGGGGTCCGGGTTCGCGAGCGCGAACACGATCGCCCCGTCCGCCATCGCCGCGACGTCGTCCCCGTCGAGGACGTTCGGGGCGGAGACGCCGATGAAGACGTCCGCGCCACGCACCGCCTCCTTCAGGGTGCCGGTGACGCCCTCGGGGTTGGTGTTGTCGGCGATCCAGCGCAGCGCCGAGCCGGGCGCGGCGTCGACCAGGTCGTCCCGGCCGGCGTGCACCACGCCGTGGATGTCGGCGACGACGGCGTGCTTGACGCCCGCGGCGAGCAGCAGCTTCAGGATGGCCGTACCGGCGGCGCCCGCGCCGGACATCACCACCCGCACGTCACCGGTGGCCTTGCCGACCACGCGCAGGGCGTTGGTCAGCGCGGCGAGGACGACGATGGCGGTGCCGTGCTGGTCGTCGTGGAAGACGGGGATGTCGAGGGCCTCCCGCAGCCGTGCCTCGATCTCGAAGCAGCGGGGCGCGGAGATGTCCTCCAGGTTGATCCCGGCGAAGCCCGGGGCGATCGCCTTGACGATCTCCACGATCGCGTCGGTGTCCTGGGTGTCCAGGCAGATCGGCCAGGCGTCGATGCCCGCGAACCGCTTGAACAGGGCCGCCTTGCCCTCCATCACCGGCAGCGCGGCCTTCGGCCCGATGTTGCCGAGGCCGAGCACCGCGGAGCCGTCCGTCACGACCGCGACGGAGTTGCGCTTGATGGTGAGGCGGCGGGCGTCCTCGGGGTTCTCGGCGATCGCCATGCAGACCCGGGCGACGCCGGGCGTGTAGACCATGGACAGGTCGTCGCGGTTGCGGATGGGGTGCTTGGACGCCATCTCGATCTTGCCGCCGAGGTGCATCAGGAACGTACGGTCGGAGACCTTGCCGAGGGTGACGCCCTCGATGCCGCGGAGCTTCTCGACGATCTCGTCGGCGTGCGCGGTGGAGCTGGCCGCGATGGTGACGTCGATACGGAGCTTCTCGTGGCCGGAGGCGGTGACGTCGAGGCCGGTCACCGAGCCTCCGGAGGACTCCACGGCCGTGGTGAGCTGGGAGACCGCGGTTCCGCTCGCGGGCACCTCCAGCCGGACCGTCATCGAGTAGGAGACGCTGGGCGCCGTTGCCATGGCCGACTTCCTCTTTCACCGTGTGTCGCTGGTACGCCGTCCGATCGTCGCACCTACCGCCGGGTAGGAGGGAGTCGGGTGGGATTGCGAACGTTTTGTTCACCACGTGGGACAGCCCCACGTCACGCTGTGACGTGGGGCTGTCCGGGGAAACTCAGTGGCACCGACCCGCCATGCTCGCCTCGCGGCAAGTGGTCGCTCGTAGCGACGAAGGTTGGGCCCGGGGGCTTGGATCGAGCCGGTGCCAACACCCAGGCTAACAAACGGATCCCGGAAGGCCATTCCCGTACCGGAGGCATATCCCAGGAACTCGCTGTCAGCCCCTTGGTCTCCCGCTCGATCCCACGAGTCTTCCGCTCAGTCCCGCAGCAGGTCCGGTACCCCGGCCGTGTCCGGCTGGTCCCGTTCGCCCGACACGATGGTCAGCTGCCGGGTGGCCCGGGTCAGCGCCACGTACAGCACCCGCAGTCCGGCGGGCGACTCGTCGGCGATCTCCGCGGGTGAGACGACCACGGTGGCGTCGTACTCCAGTCCCTTGGCCTCCAGGCTGCCGAGCGCCACCACCCGCTCCCCGAGCCCCGCGAGCCAGCGCGCGGCCTCCTCGCGCCGGTTCATGGCGACGACGACGCCCACGGTGCCGTCGACCTGTTCCAGCAGCCGGGCGGCCTCCTCGCGGACGGTCCGGCCCAGCGCCTCCCCCACGACCGCGAACCGCGGCCGTACGCCGGTCGACCGCACGGCAGACGGCGACTCGGCGCCGGGCAGGGCGAGGGCCAGCACCCGGGCGGCCAGCTCCGCGATCTCCGCGGGGTTGCGGTAGTTCACGGTGAGGGTGAAGCGGCGGCGCGGCCGGGTGCCGAGGGCCTCGTCGCGGGCCTCGGCGGCCTCGTCCGGCTCGGACCACGACGACTGGGCCGGGTCACCGACGACCGTCCAGGTGGCGTGCCGCCCACGGCGGCCGACCATGCGCCACTGCATCGGCGTGAGGTCCTGCGCCTCGTCGACGATGACGTGCGCGTACTCGACGCGTTCCTGCGCCAGCCGCTCGGCACGCTCGCGCCGGGACTCCTCGCGCACCGGCATCAGCTCCTCCAGGCCGGTGAGCTGGTCGAGCGGGTCGAGTTCGCGGCGCCTGCGCGGGCGGGCGGGGGCGCCGAGGACGGCCTGGAGTTCGTCGAGCAGGGCGATGTCGTGCACGGTGCGGCCGTCCCGGCGCAGCGAGCGGGCGACCTTGCGGACCTCGCCGGGGTTGAGGACGCGGCGGGCCCAGCGGCCGAGCCGTCGTTCGTCGGCCATGGCGCGCAGCACGGCGTCCGGGGTCAGCTCCGGCCACCAGGCGTCCAGGAACTCGATGAACGGGTCCTCGGCGGTGACGTCCTCGTCGAAGGAGGAGCGCAGCTCGGCGGCGAGTTCCGGGTCGGTGTGCCGGGCGGCGGCGCCCGAGCGCTCCCACAGGGCGTCCAGGAGGAGACGGCGGGCGCGGGGGCGCAGCAGGTTGACGGGGGCGGTGCCGCCGAGGGCGGTACGGCGGATGTCGGCCAGTTCGTCGGCGGTCAGCTCCAGGCGCCGCCCGAAGGCGACGACCCTCAGCACCTCGGGTGAGCCGTTCAGCTCCAGCGCGCCGCGGGCGGCCTTCCGCAGCACCTTCAGCATCCGGTACGAGCCCTTGGCGCGGGCGGTGGCCGGGGAGTCGTACAGCGTCGCCTCCACGCCGTCGACCAGGGAGCCGATGGCGCGGATGGCGACCTGGCCCTCCTCGCCGAGGGAGGGCAGCACGCCCTCGGTGTACGCCACCAGCAGCGGGGTCGGGGAGACGATCAGGATGCCGCCCGCGTACCGGCGCCGGTCCTGGTAGAGCAGATAGGCGGCGCGGTGCAGGGCGACGGCGGTCTTGCCGGTGCCGGGGCCGCCCTCGACGTACGTCACGGAGGCGGCGGGGGCGCGGATGACCTTGTCCTGCTCGGCCTGGATGGAGGAGACGATGTCCCGCATGGTGTGGCCGCGGGCCCGCCCCAGCGCGGCCATCAGGGCGCCGTCGCCGATGGCGGGCAGTTCGCGGCCGTCCAGGTAGGCCGTCAGCTCGGGTCGCATCAGGTCGTCCTCGACGCCGAGGACGCGCCGCCCCTTCGAGCGGATGACGCGGCGCCGCACCACCCTGCCCGGGTCGACCGGGGTGGCCCGGTAGAACGGCGCGGCGGCGGGCGCCCGCCAGTCGATGACCAGCGGTGTGTAGTCCTCGTCGAGGACGCCGAGGCGGCCGATGTGCAGGGTCTCGGCGATGTCGGCGGTCTGGTCGGGCCGTACCGCGCCCTCGGCCGGTTCGACGGCGGTGTAGGCGCCGTCCGGGCCCTTCTTGCCGTCCTTGCCGCGCAGCAGGTCGATACGGCCGAAGAGGAAGTCCTCGAACTCGTTGTTCAGCCTGTTCAGGTGCACGCCGGCACGGAACACCTGCGCGTCCCGCTCGGCCAGCGCGCCGGGCGTGCCGACCTGGCCGCGCTGGACGGCGTCGTGCATGAGGAACTCCGCCTCGTGGATCTTCTCCTCAAGGCGGCGGTACACCCGGTCCAGGTGGTCCTGTTCGACGGCGATCTCGCGGTCGCGTACGGAGTCCTGGTCCGGGTGGTCGTGGCTGGAGCGCCGCTTCGGTCCCCGGTACGGGTCCCGGTCCGGGTCGAGCGCGGTCTCCTGTTGAGCCTGAGCGGCCACCGGGCCCCCTTCTGACGTGCTGCGCAGCCGTCTACCGTACGCGAAGGGGGCCGGTAAGGCCACGGCGACGGATCAAGGGTCGGTCTAGGCGTCGACCTCCACCAACCGCTTCCCGTCGAAGGTCACGACCTCGAAGTGGTCGATCTCGTTCGGGGCGAAGGCGGCGCCGCCGTGGACGTAGAGCGGCTTCTTCGCCTTGTCGGTGGTGGCGTCGGGCAGGCCGTAGCCCCAGTCCGGGACGGACCAGGAGGCGACCGTCTCGCGCTCGCCGTTCTTGCCTACGGCGATCAGGGCGCACTTCTCCGGTCCCTTGACGTTCTTCAGCTCCAGGACGGTGTCGGTGCCCCAGCCCTTCGCCGCCATCCCGACGGTGGCGCTGACCTGGGTGTCCGGGTCGGTCGCGGAGAGCTTGTCGGACATGGTCGCGAAGGCTGCCTCGGCGGGCCCGGCGGTGGGTCCGGCCTCGATGCCGGGGCTCTTCTTGCCGCCACCCCCGCCCCCGCCGTCGTCGGTGGTCGCCACGGCGGCGATCGGACCGGCGACGATCAGCGCGGCGGCCGCCGCCACCAGGTAGAAGCCCTTGCGACGCTTGGCGGCGCGGCGCTCGGCGACCTCGTCGACGAGCTTCTCCGCCAGCCTGGGGCTGGGCCGCGCGGACAGCGACTCGCCGAGCGCGGGTGTGCTGCCGGTGCCGGGCAGGTCCGCGAGGGCGGCCAGCATGGGCTCCATCCCGGCCAGTTCGTCGAGTTGCTGGGCGCACCAGTCGCAGCCCGCGAGGTGCGCCTCGAAAGCGGTTGCCTCGGCGTCGTCGAGAATTCCGAGGGCGTAGGCGCCGACGGCCTCGTGCTCGTTCGGGCCCAGCGAACCGCCGCCCGGTGTCCCCTCCATGGGACCAGCCATACCCGGACCACCCGCTCCGAATCCCGAAATCCCCCCGTACCCGCTCATCACGCCGTCACCCCCCGCTCCTCCAGTGCCAGCTTCATCGAACGCAGGGCGTAGAACACCCGCGAGCGCACGGTGCCACTCGGTATGCCGAGCGTCTCGGCCGCCTCGTTGACGGTACGCCCCTTGAAGTACGTCTCGACGAGGACCTCCCGGTGGGCCGGGGTCAGGTCGTCGAGCGCGTCGGACAGTGTCATCAGCCACAGCGCCTTGTCGATCTCGTCCTCCGCGGGGATGACCTCCAGCGGCGACGGGTCGACCTCCTGCGGCCGGGCCTGCCGGCTGCGGTGGCCGTCGATGACGATGCGCCGGGCGACCGTCACCAGCCAGGGGCGTACCGATCCGGTCGCTCGGTTGAGCTGACCGGCGTTCTTCCAGGCACGGATGAGCGTCTCCTGCACCACGTCCTCGGCGCGCTGCCGGTCTCCGGCGACCAGGCGCAGCACATAGGCGAGCAGGGGCCCGGCGTGCTCCCGGTAGAGGGCGCGCATCAACTCCTCGTCGGGTTCCGAGGACGCGGACGACATGCGATGTCGGGCCCTCGCACCACGTTCATTGGCCACGACGGAATCCTTGCGCACGCCCACCTCCGATGTCCGGGGGTTCCCCCAGCCGGTCGCTCAACGTCGGGTACGGAGGCGGGGCGTGACGTGTTCAAAGAGGCGGGACGGTTTTCTGAGAGATTGGCGTGACCGGAGGGACATCGGGGCACATTCCCGCCGCAAACTCTTCACGATTCCATCACGGGGGCGGCTACTGACGGGAAGTCAGTGGTGGGGCGCGTTCTCAGGCGCTGGCGGGCTGGGCGCGCCGCCGGTGCCGGGCCACCCGCTCCCGGTTCCCGCACACCTCGCTGGAGCACCAGCGTCTGCGGTGCCCGCGCGAGGTGTCGACGTACACGATGGGGCAGTTGTCCCCCGCGCACTGCCGCAGGCTCGCGCGGGCGGCGGGGTCGGTGAGCAGTTCCACGGCGTCCCGCGCGACGGCGCCGAGCAGCGCCGCGCACTCCGGCGGCCTGGCCAGCTCCCGCACCAGCGCCCCGTCGGGGCCGCGCAGGGCGCGCGGGGCGGGCGGGGCGGCGCGGGCGAGGTCGTTGACGCGGGCGAGGGCGAGGTCGTACGCCGGTCCCGAGGGGGTGTGGCGGCCGTACACCAAAGGCCCGATCCGGCCGCGCAGTTCGCGGAAGGCGACCAGCCAGGAGGCGTCCGCGTGGGCCAGCGGGGTGCCGGGCGGGACGAGTCCGGAGCCGGTGATCCAGGCGCACAGCACCTCGACCGAGTCGAGCCGTTCGACGGGGTGGGTGGTGGCCAGCAGGTCCAGACAGACGCGCCCGGCGTCGAACCGCAACTCGTACGAGGACGAGGGCATGGAGGCCACGTGCGTCACCGCCCAGGGGTCGGTCGCCGGAGAGCAGGCAAGGCGCCGCGAGGCGCTTCTCTCACAGTGCCTGCCCGCTTGCCGGACCGGAACCCCCCGTACCGAGCGCTGATTACGGGCGGCTGTTCACACGTCGGCGTACCCGGCGCCTGACGTGTCGGCGGACGTGGCGTCTCACACGTCGGCGTACTTGGCGTCGGCGGCGGGGTCGAGGGCGAGCCGGTAGCCGCGCTTGACGACGGTCTGGATCAGCCTGGGCGCGCCGAGCGCGGTGCGCAGCCGGGCCATGGCGGTCTCCACGGCGTGCTCGTCCCGCCCGGCGCCGGGCAGCGCGCGCAGCAACTCGGCACGGGAGACCACCCACCCCGGCCGCCGGGACAGGGCCCGCAACAGGGCCATCCCCGCGGGCGGTACGGGCTTCAGCGCGCCGTCCACCAGCACCGCGTGCCCGCGGATCTCCACCTTGTGCCCGGCGACCGGCAACGCGCGTGACCGCGCGGGCAGCTCCTGGCACAGCAACTGCACCAGCGGCCCCAGCCGGTACCGCTCCGGCTGCACGGTGTCCACGCCGCGCGCCTGGAGCGGCAGCGCGGTCACCGGCCCGACGCAGGCGGGCAGCACGTCGTGGCTGAGGGCGGCGAGCAGTTCGGGCAGCAGCCCGCGCTCCTCGGCCCGGTTGAGCAGGGACGCGGCAGCGGGCGCGCTGGTGAACGTGAGAGCGTCGAGCCCGCGCGAGACGGCGGCGTCCAGCAGCCGGTCGAGCGGCGCGGGATCCTCGGGCGGCATCCACCGGTACACGGGCACCCCGACGACCTCGGCCCCACCGGCGCGCAACGACTCCACGAACCCGGGCAGGGGCTCCCCGTGCAGTTGTACGGCGATCCGCCGCCCGTCGATCCCCTCGTCGAGCAGCCGGTCGAGCACTTCCGCCATGGACTCGGACGACGGCGACCAGTGCTCGGTCAGCCCGGCGGCCCGGATGGCGCCCTTCACCTTGGGCCCGCGGGCGAGCAGCTCGACGTGCCGGAGCCGGTCGAGCAGGGCCTCGCCGAGCCCCCACCCGTCGGCGGCCTCGACCCACCCACGGAACCCGATGGCGGTGGTGGCGACCACGACATCGGGCACCTGGTCGAGCAGTTCCTTGGTGGCGGCGAGCAGCTCACCGTCGTCGGAGAGCGGCACGATCCGCAGGGCGGGGGCGTGCAGCACGGTGGCGCCGCGCCGCTGGAGCAGGGCGCCGAGTTCCTCGGCCCGGCGCGCGGCGGTGACGCCGACGGTGAACCCGGCGAGGGGGCCGTGGTCGGTCCGCGCCGGCGCTTCCCGGGGCCGCGGCTCGGCGTCGTTGGGTGAGCGTCGGTCCGGTCGCTGCTGTTCGTCGTACATAACTCTCGTCCCGCACTCCCGTTGTCTGACACGGATCGTGCTGATCGCACGGATCGTCTGACACGTCGTTTCGCCTGCCACCTACATGCGGCCGAGCCTGTCAACGGCGCGTGACAGGCTCGGTTCCGCTTGATGTCGCTGGTGTTACGGCAGGTATCGGATCACACCTCGGCGTAGCTGAGCTGCGGCTTCGCCTCCGATGTCGCCGTTGTGACCGGTACCGGCGGGGTGCTGCGGCGAAGGTATACGGCCCACGTCACCAGGAAGCAGACCGCGTAGTAGACGAGGAAGGCCACGAAGGCGCCGGTGCCGGAGCCGACCGAGAGGAAGGACTGCCGCAGCGACATGTTGATGCCCAGTCCGCCCAGCGCGCCGATCGCGCCGATGAGCGACATGGACGCCCCGGACAGCCGCCGCCCGTAGACGGCCGCCGCCTCGCCCTCAAGCCCCTTCGCCGTGGCCTTGGCCCGGAAGATGCCGGGGATCATCTTGAAGGTGGAGCCGTTGCCGATGCCGGTGAGGACGAAGAGCACGATGAACCCGGCGATGAACAGCGCCAGCGACTCCCGCACCGACGCGACGACGATCACGCCGGTCGCGGCGGCCATCAGCGCGAAGTTCCACAGGGTGACCTTCGCCCCGCCGATCCGGTCGGCCAGCCTGCCGCCCACGGGCCGGATCAGGGAGCCGAGCAGCGGGCCGATGAAGGTGAGCGAGGCGGCCTGGAGCGGCGTACGCCCGAACTGGTTCTGGAGGACGAGTCCGAAGGCGAAGCTGTAGCCGATGAAGGAGCCGAAGGTGCCGATGTAGAGGAAGGACATGATCCAGGTGTGCCGCTCCCGCAGCGCCTCCTTCGCGGCACCGGTGTCGTTGCGCACCGGCCCGAGGTTGTCCATCCGGATGGCGCTCAGCACGGTCGCCAGCACGATCAGCGGCACGTAGACCGACAGCAGCACGCGCGGGTGACCGGCTCCGACGACTCCGATGACGGCGAGACCGAGCAGCTGCACCACGGCGACACCGATGTTGCCGCCGCCCGCGTTCATGCCGAGGGCCCAGCCCTTGAGGCGCAGCGGGTAGAAGTTGTTGATGTTCGTCATGGAGGAGGCGAAGTTCGCCCCGCCCACGCCGGTGAGGACCGCCACCGCCATGAAGGTGGTGTACGAGGTGCCCGGCTCCATCACGAACAGCAGCGCCAGCGTCGGCACCAGGAGCAGGCCCGCGCTGAAGATGGTCCAGTTACGGCCGCCGAACCGGGCGACGGCGAACCCGTAGGGCACCCGCAGCACGCCGCCCACCAGCGAGGCCACGGCCACCAGGAAGAACTTCCCGGCCGGGTCGATCCCGTACTCGGGCCCCATGAACAGGGCCAGCACGGAGTACATGCTCCACACCGAGAAGCCGATGTGCTCGGAGATCACCGAGAAGGTCAGGTTGCGCCGGGCGATGCGCCTGCCCTTGGCCTCCCAGAAGACCTCGTCCTCCGGGTCCCACTCCTCGATCCATCGGGACCCCTTGTGGGGTGCGGCGGCTGTACCAGGGGCTGTCATTGCGCCTCCACTGTGCTCCGGGCTCGGTCGTCCTCTGAGGGGCTGAGTCCCGAAGGTAGGGAGGGCGCGTTTCCTGCCTGTGGCTGTGGGTGACCGGAAAGGAACGTTGCTCTCACGCTGGGTGGGGGGTGGGTGAGAGGTCGGGGGCGCGGACCGGGCGACGGCTAGCCAAAACGCGGTCAGCCTAACTGCGTTTTGGCTAGCCGGGCCGGGATGACGACCCGACCACGCAGCGTCGTACCGCCACCGCGGCTTCCGTCACCCGCTCGCCACCTCAAACCACAGCAACTTCCCGGCCCTCCGCCCCAGCGCCCCCGCCCCGAGCGACCAGCCACCCCACGAGTCCGCGTACGCCCGCACGAGCAGGAGCCCCCGCCCACCGACGGCGTCCAGCGGGGCGACCGGGGGCCACTCGCCGGGCGGCCGGTCGAAGGGTGCGGGGATATGGGGGTGGGTGTCCCACACCCCAACCCGCAGCCGCCCATCCCCGAGCCCGGTCAACCGCAGGGAGGCAGGGCCCTTGGTGTGCCGGTAGGCGTTGGCGACGAGTTCCGACGTCAACAGCTCGACGACGTCGACGGCCTCCCGCCGCTCATGCCCCGTGAGCACGGCGCGCACGGTCATACGTGCGACACGTGCGGCGCGAGGGTCATGCGGGAGTCGGAGGGCGTAGGTCCAGGGGTGGGGCGGGGCTACGGTGGCCATGGGGTACCTCCGAGAGGGCGGTTCCGGCTTGCGGGCGTGGGGAGTTGAGCGGGATGCGAACTACGATAGGGCGACAAGTTAGACACTTCTCACCGAACTTCGGGAAAGTATCCACACTTCACCCGTGTGAGGGAGACACAGCCGTCTCCCTTCGGAAAGGGAGATCCCGTGCCACCCACCACCAGCCCAACGCTGCGGCAACGGAGGCTGGGCGCTGAGCTGCGCAAGCTCCGCGAACGGGCGGGCCTCACCGCCACCGCCGCCGCACAACTGCTCAGCGTCAACCAGGCACGCATCAGCATGATCGAAACAGGCCGTACACCCATCAGCGCGGAACGCGTCCGCACAATGGCCTCCGCATACGACTGCTCCGACCACCGCCTGATCGAAGCCCTCGCCGCGATGACGGGCCGCCGCACCCGCGGCTGGTGGGAGACGTACCGCGATCACGTCCCCGCCGCTCTGGTCGACTTGGCCGAGCTGGAGCACCACGCCCTCGCCCTACGCGCGGCGCTGATCATCCACGTCCCCGCCCTGCTCCAGACGACCGACCACGCTCGTGCCCTCTTCCGAGAGGTCGTCCCGCCCATGCACCAGTACGAGATCGAGCACCGCCTCAGCCACCGCATGAAACGACAGGGCGTCCTCCACCGAGAAGACCCACCTCAGTACACGGCGACCGTCCACGAGGCGGCCCTACGCATGGGCTTCGGTGGCCCGGACGTCACCAGGGGCCAACTGAAGCACCTCCTCAACATGAGCGCACTCCCCCACGTGAGCCTCAGGGTGATCCCCTTTGGCACGGCACACTTCCCTACCACCGGGCAGTCCGTCGATTACATCCAAGGTCCCGTGCGACAACTGGACACGGTCCAACTGGACTCCCACCACGGTGCCTGCCAGTTCCTCGACGCGGAAGCCCAGCTGGACAAGTACCGTGCCGTGCTCGACAGCATGGAGACCTGCGCACTGACACCCGCCGACTCACAGGGCTTCATCCACCGCCTGCTCCAGGACATCTGAGAGGACCCTCATGCACTCCGGCCCCTGGCAGAAGTCGTCCTACAGCGGAGACGGCTCGAACTGCGTAGAGATATCCAGGTCCCGCACCGCTATCCACGTCCGCGACTCAAAGTGCAAGGATGGGCCTTACCTCACCGTTTCTTTCGCAAGCTGGCCCTGTTTCGTCCAGGCACTTCCCAACGGAACCCGCCCCCGGAAGGACTTCGGATGCCCTCCTTCGTCTGGAAAAAGTCCACGCACAGCGGCGACGCCTCCAACTGCGTAGAGATGGCGACGACGGCCACAGCCCTCCATGTCCGCGACTCGAAACGCATCGACGGACCTGTCGTCACCGTGGCCCGCACCGCTTGGAGGCCCTTTATCAAGTACGCGACGAGGGATCAGCCCGACCTGCCACACAACGGCTGTCCAACCCAGCTACGGAAGGCACGCGTATGTCCACTCAACGCTGGACCAAGTCGACGTACAGCGGCGACAGCTCGAACTGCGTCGAGATAGGCAGAGCCCCGGCCGCCATCCGCATCCGCGACTCAAAGCAAGCTGAGGGGCCTCACCTCACCATGGCACTATGTTCCTGGGCCCCGTTCATCCAGGCCCTCCCCGAGGTAGGGGAGCCAACACCCCACTGACGACGTGACCGTGAAGCCGCCCGCTTCCCAGCCAGTGAGCCTTTTCCAACCTGGTTCAGGAGTGCGGCTGTTGGGCTGACAACGTGGTGAAGCCCCTGGTAGATGGGTTTTCGACCAAGAGAACCCGCTC